>DASVRR010000292.1:0-5513 GCA_036388515.1 Chthoniobacteraceae bacterium
ACCTTCCTCAGCTCACGAACTCTCGCGGATCGGTGATCTTCCCCGTGAGCGCGCTCGCCGCCACGGTGTAAGGACTCGCCAGGAAGACTTGCGACTCTTTGTTCCCCATGCGTCCGGGAAAGTTTCGGTTGGTGGCGCTGATGCATTTCATCGGCGTATTCAGGCGGCCGAAAGTATCCACCGGCCCGCCGAGACAGGCGGCACACGAAGCGTTTTCAGTCATCCGCACGCCGGCGCTTTCCAGGATTGACCAGACGCTGAGTCCGCCCCAGATCGTGTCCTTGAGTTCCTGCACGACCTTGGTTGTCGCGGGCACGCCGAAGGTGTCGATCTTCACGTTCTTGCCCTTCACGACGTGCGCAAAGGCGAGGAAGTCGCTGGTTTTCCCGCCGGTGCAGGAGCCGATGTATGCGCGATCCAGCGAAACGTCGGACATGTTTTTGGCGAGCTTCCGCTGACCTGGATCGGGATGACACGCGACTGTGGGTTCCAGCTCGGAGAGGTCGAAAGTCTTGTCGTAGATGAAGCTTTGGTCGCGCTCCAGTTCCACGGGTTCGAAGTCGCTTTTGGTGCCGTTTTCCGCCACGCGTTCGCGGACGTATTCGCCCGTCTTTTCGTCGTAGGGGAAGATGCCGTTTTTGCCTCCGGCTTCGATCGCCATATTGGCGATGGTCATCCGGTCGTCCATGGTCAGCGAACTGACGCCCGGACCTTCCCACTGCATCGCGCGGTAAGTCGCGCCGTCGAAGCCGATGTCGCCGATCACGTGGAGGATCACGTCTTTCGCCATGACGCCGGCGGGCAGCTCGCCTTCCAGGTAAAAGCGCATGGATTCGGGAACCTTGATCAGCAGCTTCCCGGTGCCGAGGATGAAGCCGGCGTCGGTGTTCCCGATGCCGGTGGCAAACTGATTGAACGCGCCGGCCATGCAGGTGTGCGAGTCGGTGCCAAAGAGGATTTCGCCCGGCCGCGTGTGGCCTTTCCACGGCAGCGTGGTGTGACAAACGCCGGTGTAATTCTTCCCGTACTGCTGCTTCAGCTGGCCGCGCGTGGCGTCGAACTGCCAGTGACCGTTTTCATCGTCGATCACGTCGTAAAAATACGGGAGCCCTTGTTCCCGGGAAAAGTCGCGGAGTATGTCCACGTTGCGGTTCGACATCGAATCCGCGGTGAAGATGTAGTGATCCGGAATGATCACGAGTTTCTTCGGGTCCCAGACTTTCGCCGCCTGACCAAACTCGCGTTTGAAAACTCCGATCGTTCCCGGACCGCAAACGTCGTGCGTCATGAGGATGTCCACGTTCACCCACACATTGTCACCCGGCTGGACATGAGCCTTGCCGCTGGCGCGCGCGAGGACTTTTTCGGTCAGAGTCATAGGATCGGCAGTATCTCACCGGCTTCCGCAGCCATGCAAACGGAATGTCCAGCTGCGGCTTGCCTCGGTGTCGCTGGAGGTGGTGGCGGCTTGGAACTCCGCCGCGACGGGCTTCCGGGCACCTCCCGCCCCGTTCGAACGCGTCGTCTCTTGGGATGCCGAGTGGAAGTTCGCGTGGGCGGGGACGCCCGCGCCACCACGCGAGACGCGTGGGCTCCCCGGACTCTGGCGGCCGTCGCGAGCTCGCGGCTTTTTGCTTTCACTCCCCGGCGCTCCTTCCGAGACTCTGCCGCGCCGTGCGGCTCGCTTATCTCTTCTCCCGCTACCCGATCGTTTCGCAGACCTTCTGCGACACGGAGATCATGGCGTTGGAACGACTCGGCGTGGAGCTGGAACTCTACTCGATTTATCCGCCGCCGACGAGTTTCCGTCACGGCCACGCGACGAGGATTCGCGCGCCCATTCACTATGCTCCGCCGCAGCCGATCCTGAAGCTCGGTGAGCAGCAGGCGAAACGTTCCGGACGCTGGCCGGCTGCCTATATTGCGGAACACGAGCAGCGTTATGGCCGGGAATACAAGGCGCCGCTCCGCGCCCGAAACGCGCTCTACTTTGCGGATCTCTTCCGGAAGCAGGGGATTACGCACTTCCACGTGCACTTCGCCAATCGCGCGGCGCAAACCGCGCTCTTCATTAAGCATCTGAGCGGGATTCCGTTCAGCATCAGCACGCATGGACAGGATTTCATGTTTGATCTCGGGAGCGACGATTTGCTGCGCGAGATCTGCGCGGAGGCGGAATTTGTCGCCAACGAAACGGAGTTCAGCCGTGGGCTGATCGAGCGCCTTTGTCCCGACTCCGCATCCAAGCTCCTGCGCGTCTTCAACGGAATGGATCTGGCCAATTTCCGCGAGCTCGCGCCGCCTTCTCCGAATGCGGTTCCGCGGATCGTGAGCATTGGACGCTTGATCGAGTTCAAGGGCTTTCAGCATTTGATCCCGGCGTGCGCGGAGCTGAAGCAGCGCGGGCTCGCCTTCACCTGCGAGATCATCGGCGAAGGTCCGTGGCGCGCGCAGTTGCAAGCCGCGATTGACTCCGCCGGAGTCGGCGATTGCGTCCGGCTGACCGGCGCTTTGCCTCAGGAAGAAGTCTTCGGGAAGCTCCGCGCGTGCGACATTTTCACGCTGCCTTGTGTGCTGGATGCCAACGGCACGAGCGATGTTTTCCCCACCGTGATTTTGGAAGCCATGGCGTCCGCGCGCCCGGTGGTTTCCACGCGGCTCGCCGGTGTTCCGGAACAAATCATGGATGGAGAAACCGGCCTGCTCGTGCAGCCCGGCAATGAAGGCGAACTGGCCGACGCTTTGGCCCGTCTGCTGCAATCTCCCGAGCTCCGGCGCGAATTTGGCGCCGCCGCACGGCGTCGGCTGGAGACGGAATTTGCGATCGATCACACGGTGCAGCCGCTCAAAGCGTGTTTTGATCGCCGCGTGAAACCGAGCGCGTCTGTCCCGCGCGCCACGGCTGGTTTTGCCTGTCTGCTGGAAGATTGGCCGGCGAGCGAACGCAGCGAAACCGAGCTGCGCCAGCTGAGCGAAGAGCGTCCGGCGCCGCGCGTTTACGTCATCCGCGCCTCCGCTTTGCCTGCTCCGGAAGGTGCGGAACAAACTCTGGCGCAACTCGATTTTCTTCCGGACGCGATGGTGCTGGAAGGCGAATGGCAGCAGGAGCGCGAACTCGCCCGACGGCTGGAAGTTTTCCGCCAGGAGCTCGGGCAAAAGCTTTCATCCGAGTGCTTTTTGCTCCAGGCGCGGTGCGCGCTTTTCCTCCGGAGCTGGGTGGAACGCGATGGCGTGCGGCATCTGCACGCGATGAGTTCGCGGGAGTTGCTCTGCGGCTGGCTCTTGCGCAAGCTCACCGGCGTGACGCTCAGCACGAGTCTCGATGAACGCGATCTCGCGCTTCCCACTTCCGTGACGCTGCATTTGCTCCGGCAATGCGCCGGCATCCGCATCGCGGGCGAAAAGCTCGCCGCCGAGATCGGGAAGACGCAGGCCACGACGCCTGGGCGGGTTTTGCTCCAGCATAAACCCGGACGCGCGATCGAGCGCGAATGGCTGGCTTCCCTGCAGCAATGGGGCGCGGCTTCCGGAACCAAGGCCGGCTGATCTCGCGCATGGATTCTTCCCCACGCCAAATCTGGAACCGAGCCGCGCGGCTGCGCTGGCCTTGGATGGTGGCGTTGTTGATCATCGCGGCGGCGTATTACGGAAGCTATGTGCGCCACAGCATCGGGTTCCGGGACGAAGGCCAGACGGTGGCGCTTTGCGCGCAGCGGCTGCTCCAGGGCGAGATCCCGTTCAAGGACGTGGTGCTGAACTACAACGTCCTCTGGTTTTATCCCGTCGTCGCGCTCTTCAAGGCGTTCGGCACCAGCTACGTCCTGCTGCGCGGCTATTGCTTTGCGCTTTCCACGCTGGCCGCGGTGCTCGGCTTTTTCCTGGTGGAAAAAACCACGCGTCGTCCGCCAGTTGCGTTCGCCGTGGCGCTGCTGCTCATCCTGATTCCCGGCTCGACCTTCAAGAACTACATGCCGCTGCTCGCCGTCGCGAACACGCTCTGTCTGCTGCAGGTCGCGCTGGTGCCGCCGGGTCAGCGCGGAAGTTTGTGGCGCGCGGCTGTCGGCGGACTCGTGCTCGGTTTGACCCTGCTGATTCGGATCGATGTCGGGATGCTCTTCGGCGTTCTTTGGCTGGGTTTGCTGCTGCTGCGCGTGACCTTCGGGACCGCTGCGCTCGGGGTGCGCGCGCGCAATTCTCTGTTCGCGCTTTTCCTCCTCATCGCGACGACGCTCCTCGTGCATTGGCCGATCGCCAACGATGCGAACCGGCGCGGTTTTGGTCCGGAATTCCGGGAGCAATATGAGGAGAAAGCGCGGATGTTCGCCAATCCGGTGCTGCGTTCGCTCGGGAAGAATCCGCTCTTCAGCCGATTGCCGAAGCCCGCTGCGGAAGCTCCGCCCGCGGCTCTTCCCGAGCTCACGCCTCCCGTGCCGCCGGGAACCGCGACGGCGGACAAAAAGATCCTCCAGCGGGCGACGGTGAAGGAAGCGGGAGACGAGGGTCAAAACCGGGGCGCGGATTTTCTTTTCCTGATGTACGCGCCGGTCGCCGTGATGCTGGTGCTCGTGGCGTGGGGAGCAACGGGGCTCATCCAAGGCTGGAGACGCGGCGATCCGGAACTCGCCCAAACCGCTTCCGTCGTCCTGGTGCTGATCGGCGGAGCGCTGACGGCTTTTCCCCAGTTCTTTTTCTTCCGGCCGGATATTCCGCATCTCTCCGAGTTTATGCCCGGCTTTTTGACCGCTGCGGTCGCGTCGATGGGTCTTCTCTGGCGCGGCTTTTCCGGATGGCGAAACTGGCGCGGCGCGTTCACCATTTTCCTCCTGATCCACGCGGCGATCTACTTCGCGCTGGTCTTCCCCGACCGCTGGGCGGGCACTTCAGCCGTCCGGAAGAAACGCACGAAGTTCTTCCAGGCGGAAAACGGAGTGAACGTTTACGTCTCGTCGCGTGAACTCACCGGCTTGACGGAAATCCAGCGACTGCTGCGCCAGCATGCTCCAGAGCCGGATGATTTCGTGGTTTGCTACCCGTATTCCCCCGGAATCAACCTGCTCGCCAACCGGCGCACTTACGAACCGAACGTCTATGTGGACAACGCCACGCGCACTTCGCGCTGGGACGAAGAAGCCGTCGCGCGCATCCAAAAGTTCCGGCCGGCGGCGATCGTCCTCAGCGACTGGGACATCAACGGCTCCGAGGCGTCGCGCTTCAGCGTCTGGGCGATCAAGGCGAAGACCTGGATTCAGACGCATTACATCCACCAAGGCACCTACATCGCCGGCTCAGATGCGTTCGAAATCTATACGCGGCCATAGCGCCCGGTCTTCCGCAACGCGGAGGCACCTTACTGCTTCTCGTATTCCCCAGTGCCGATCTTCTTCAGCACGGTGAAGCCCGCCTTTTTGGCATCCACAATCGAGAGCGGTTTTGCCTTGTTCGCCGGAGTGTTGAAGCCGGCGATCACTTTGCGCACCGGCTTTTTGCAGAGCGGACATTCGGTCAGCGGCTCG
>DASVRR010000293.1:0-45923 GCA_036388515.1 Chthoniobacteraceae bacterium
GCACAAAATGGACGAGCGGGACGCCGACCCAACCGATGCCGGCAATCCAGGCAAACCAGTCGGAAAGCCCTTCGAGCCCGAGCGGCTCGAGATGCGGCTTCATGAAGACGATGAGGCTGTAGATGACCCAATAGCCGTAGATAAACGAGAGGATTGCGTAGGTGTAGAAGAGCCAGAAGCGCTTCTTCGGCAAAGGCAGGCGCGAGAGAACGGTGTCCCGGTTGCTTGCGCCGAAGAGCAGGTTATTGATCTGATGCTGGATCATCGCGCGCGATTTTCCCTGCAAGTTGGGCACCTCGATCAAGTCGGTGAGGATATAATATCCGTCGAACCGCATGAGCGGATTGGCGTTGAAAAGGAGCGTCGAGATCGAGGCGATCAGGATGATGTTGAAGAGGAAATCCTTGAACCAACCAGGCTGGACGATCGCCCAAAGGAAAACCGCCAGTGCGGCGAAGATCAGCTCGACGTAAATGCCCGCGGCGGAAACCAGGATCCGATGTTTGCGATTCGGCATCACCCAGGAGTCGGTGACGTTCACAAAGAAGTACGGGGTGAAGACGAGCGACATGAAACCGACCTCGTGGACCTCGCCGCCGAAGTGTTTGCAAGTGAGCCCGTGCCCGAGTTCATGGACCGACTTCAGGAGGATGGTGGTCACCCACATCAGCGCGAGATTTTCCCAGTGGAAGATATTCGCGAAGGCTTCGTCCAGATGCTCCGCGTGCCGGAAGAAAACCAGCGTCGCGAGGACCATCAGCGCGATGGAAATCCACATCGTCGTTTTGGTCCAGATCCACCAAAACGGCTTTGCCATCGCGCCGAAAACCTCATCGGGATCGAAGAGCGACTTCCGGAAGAAAAACAGCTTGTTCGTGAAGGCGTAGAGGCCGCCCTTCTTTTTCTTCTGCGTCTTGGCGGCGTCGTACCGCGCCTTCAGCCGCATGCCTTGCACGCTCAGGAATTGCAGCATGGCGAGGTCATTGGCGAAGCGGAGCACGCGTTCGTTCACATCTTCCGGCGTGTATTCCAGCCGCGCATGCGGGAAACGGCGCAGATAAGCCTCGCGCACTTGACCGAATGTCCGCGCGCCGTCGAAGAGCGTCGCGAGGAAGTAATCCTCCGCGGTCATCCGGAAATACTGGAGCGAGATCGGGTCCTTAACGACGTAGTAGGTCCGGCCTTCGTACGTTTGCTGGGTGATGATCAGGTCCTTCCGCAGCGGCGGCATGACCACGTTTTCCTGCTGCGGAGGAGGCGGCGGAGCGACGGGCTCCGGCTGGACGGCGACGGCAGGCATTTCAGCGAGAAAGGGCGACTCGGAACCGGATCACGGGCATCACGCCGGGACGGAGGAGAGACCACGAAAAAGGCGAAATAGACGAAAAGAGAAGGCTGAGCGGAGCCCTTTCGTCATTTTCGCCTTTTTCGTGGTTCCCATCTTCCTCCTCTGTGGAAAAAGGAAGCGGATCATTTTGCGGCGAGGAGTTTCGCAAAATCCGCGGAGCCACGCATCCCGGCTTTGATTTTATGATCCTTGTTTTCGACCAGGACTTTGATCCGGAAGAGTCCGCTGCCGGCGTCGATTCGCGGGTCGATGAAGGTCACTTTTCCAGCAAATGCTTCCCCGCCGATCACCGGAAACCGAATCGGCACTTCCATGTCCGGCCGGATCTTCTGCATCAGCTTTGGGTCCAGATAGAACTGCACGTAAACCTGATCGATGTTCACCACATCGAGCAGCTTTTCCACTCGATCCACGGCTTCGCCGGCTTCCTTGTATTTCTTCACCACGATGCCGCCCAGCGGAGCGCGGACGGTCTTTTCCTTCAGCCGGACCTCCGCCGCCGCGAGTTGAATCTTCGCCAGCGCGAGTTCGGTTTCCTTTTCGAGCGCCGCCTCTTTGCTCCCGATCTTCTCCTTGAAAAGCTTCGCTGCACCTTCCGCGGTGAAACGCTTTTGTTCCACCACCTGTTGCGCTTGTTGCACCTCCAGCACCTCTTTCTCCCGACGCAACTCGATCACGATCTGGTTTTCCTTCACCGCATCGCCTTCCTCCACCAACACATGCTCGATGACTTCCTGCAGCACGGGCGAACTGATGCTCACCTGCTTCAGCGGGATCACCAAGCCTTGCGTGTCCTGCGCATGGGCGGCAGGCAGAGCACCGAAGAATAACAGGAGAGCACAAGGGAATTTCATAGAGACAGCAAGGAAATTAAAAGTTTATCAGCTCCCTTCCGAAAACAAGCTGTTTTGGCCGGAATGACGAATTCCAAAGAGAACTAGCGGAATTCCCCTTCTCGCGAGACGACTTGGAACAGTCCTGCCGGGTCGCGCTTGAACTCGAATTTCCATGTTTCTCCTGTTGTCCGTTCAACGACTTGCGCAAGGAACTTTCGACCTTCAAGTCGGGCAGTGAGACGGAGCTTAGGCGGCGCGACCTTGAGTTTCGCCCGATACCGGAGAACCGGCTTCTCCAGGTTCGCGTCATTCAAACTGATGATAAGGATCGCACGTTTCGGGAGATCTTCATTCCTCCAATAAACGAATGGTGGCAGCAACTCGTAAGCTCGCATGTAGCAATTAACAGTAGGATTCTCGTCCGATGGGAAGCCTTTGACCAAACCGCTGGAACTCGACGACGCACAACCCCAGTGCATCAGTGCCACGGCAGCACCGCTGAGAACCTTCAGCCAGGTTAGCCAACTCAACCAGGGGGTGCGCGTGGAACGATGAGACTCCGAAGACATTTGCTAGTTGCACGCGGGTTCGCTCCAACGCTGCGCGGCGGAGATGAATGCAGCTTCGTGCTGTGGCCAGTCATGGAGGATCGCTGGGTCGAAATCGGCACCGGATGGCCAGATTAGCGTATGCACTTCAGGATCCAGGGCGACGCGGGCAAACTCCGCTGGAGCGCGCAGTGGCCCGTAAATTTCACCTTCGAGGATCAGAGCGAAATCAATCTCCCGCGAGAGGCCGTCGTTGAAATGGACCTTCAGCCGGTAGGTGCCGGTTTGTTCAAATGAGGTGACTCGAAATAGAGGATGCGTCATGGCTCTCGGTTACTGCAGCGGCGGGATCGGCGATGGGCGGCGGCCCTGCTGGAGAAGCATCCAATCCGCGAGCAATTCTTCCTGATGGAGCTCCGCCCAAGCTTCGACGAGCCGCTGCTGACGCTGCGGGATTGATCCGGCAAGAGCAGCAACAGGCGAGATGGAGAACACCGCGACGTGTTCCTGATAATACGCGTGAAAGTGCGCTCGGTGGTGCGGCTCAGAAGGTTCGGCGAACATCCGGATGATGATTCCGTAGAAGCGGGAGAGTTCGGGCATCTCGCTCGTGCGGCCAGCATCTAGCCGATCCACTTCAGCTGCACCCAGCGCCAGATCCGCGTGCCCCAGATCACGATGAGCGGGCGGCGGCCGAGTTCGATCTTCCCGCGGCCGGTCAGGCCGGGGCGCAAAGCGGGCTTCAGCGCTTCCGGGACTTCGACGTTCCGTGAGGTGACGATGAAAACGTTCTCTTTCTCCCGAGGATAAGCCGCAGCGCTGATCTGCTCGTGTCGCTCCAGCCGCGTGTGGAAGGTGTGCGCGCTCTGGCTGTAGAGGATGAAGCTCATGTCGATCGGCGATCCGGCGCCGTTCTTCGGCAGTTTCTTTTCGATGGCGCCGATCTTCTTTTCATCCACTTCCGTCTGCACTTCCCAGCGGTCCAGGCCTGCGACTTCGCCGAACGGCGTTCCCGCCTGGATAAATTCGCCGACGCGCAATTCGATATCCTTCGTCAGCACCACGCCATCCATCGGCGCGCGTAAAGTCGTCGCCTCCAGATCCGCGCGGAGAAGCTTCTCCTGCTCTTCCGTGGCGCGCGCTTCCAGCATGGCGACTTGCGCGCTGGCTTCGTCGCCCTGACCGCTGAGCCGCTTCGATTCGTTTTCCAGACGCTGCCGGTCCTGCGCGAGTTTCGCCAGTTCGGTTTCTATCCGGAACCGATCCAGTTGCGCGAGCGGTTCGCCCTTTTTCACCCGGCTTCCTTCCCGGACGAGCACCTTCTCCACGCGGCCGGGCACTTCCGGAACCACGGCAGCGCGCTCCATCGGATGCAAGCCGCAATTTCCCTCCACGGTGTCCATCTGCGGATAGAGCAGGATGCCCGCAGCGATCGCACCGATCAGCAGCGCCTTGAAGAGCACGCGGCGCCGACGTTTCCCCGTGACGGCCAGCCGGGCGTCGCGCATCCGGCGGGTCACGCCGAGGAAAGGGAGCGAATGGTAATCCTGCGCGGCGACGAGCACGCGGCCGCAATGCGCAGCCAGATATTCGGTCAGCCGCCGGCTTTGGCTGAGTTCCTTGGAACCAACTGCGCCGTCGAAAAATCCTTCCGCGGTGCTCTCGGCGAAAAGCACGCCGACCATTTCCTTGTTTGGTCCCAGCAAAGGCGCCACGGCCGCGCTGACCACGTGGCTCAGCTGGAAGTAGGCTAGGTCGATCGCGTCAGTCCGGCGCAAGGCCAGCAACGTCTCCGTGCCGTTCACGGCCGAACCTTCTTCCGCTGGAACTGGCGCCGTCTCGAGGACTTCGCTTTCCGCCCGGGCGAGCAGTTCTTTCTTGGAAAGAATCACCGTCTCCGGCTGCGCGTGCGCACTGACAAAGGCCGCCATCGCCTTCACCATCGAACTCTTTTTCTCCACGACTTCCTGACCCGAAATCGCCAGCACATTCCAGCGATCTCCTTCCAGCGCCAGCACCGAGCAGCGTTCGCAGCCGATCAAGTCCCGCCCGTAATTTGCCGCCAGCCGCGCTACTTCCAGCGGGTCCAGCGTTCCGGCGAGATCGCCGGTAAACTTCAGTACGTGCTGCAGCCGGTTCACTTCCACCACGAGGTTCCCCAGCCGGCGCCCTTGCAGATGCTGCTCCACGTGGACCGCCAGCGACGCGAGGAAGGTCGAAAATTCCTGGTAATGCGCCGGCACCACATACGGCTGCATCCAGATCTGGAGCACGCCGAGCACCTGCTCCTTCAGGTAAAGCGGCACGTGGAGAAAAGGATACGGCGTCCGATTCCGGCTCTGCGGTTCCGGCTGCGAAAGCTGCGCCTGCAAGGCCCCGGGATCCGCCTGCGGCTGCTGATGCGCCGGCGCGAGGACGTGCGCCTTCCGCGTGGTCACCGTGTCGGTGAGCATCTTCAGGAGCACCGCGCGTTGCGTCTCATCGTTCTGGAAAAGCGACGACTCAAACTCCACCTGCGCCGCCAGCTCAAACGACGACTGGCCTTCCGCTCCACGTTGCTGCACCAGCCACACCGCGCCGCCCTTTGCATCGCAAGCCTGCACCACGCGCACGATGAACTGCGCGAAGTATTCCTCGCTGCGCAGCTCCTTCTTGCTGAGCTGCGCGATTTCATCGACGAGCCGTTGGATGCGCAGCCGCGCGGCTTCGATCGATTGTTCCTGGGACATGGTGGGACGTGGAAACTAGGAGGCCCGCGATGAATTGCAAGACGCAGGCGGCGCCGGGGGAAGCGGCAGGATCCCACCTTAAAGGGCATCGCGCCGTCGATGCCGTGGGGGCCGCGGAAGCGACGGCGCGCTTCTCTCCAACTCCGCGCCGCCTCCGCGCGTGGGATCAGAGACACGACGAAGCGTGTCCGTCCAGGGATGGACGCGCACTGTCGCGTCCCTGACTGTCGCGGGCGACGGCGGCGAGACCGGCCTCGAAAATCCGCCCGCGCCTGATCCGTTGCGGTGCGCGTAATTGACTTCGCTTGGTCCCATTTTACTCTCCGCCCGGTGAAACCCGCTCCGAAGCTCGAACCTATCCTGGACAAGAACGCCGCGCTCAAGTCCACGTTCGAACTGATCAACGCCCAGCTTTATTCCGTGGAGGAGCGGATCCGGCAACAAGCGCGCGCCTTTGATCCGGCGGTGGAAGGCTACGTCGCCTACGCGATCGAAAGTCACGGGAAGCGCTTGCGTCCGGCGCTGGCGCTGCTCGCCGGAGGAGCGACGGGGAACATCGGCGCGGGTCACTTCGATCTCGCCGTGGTCGTGGAGTTGATCCACGCCGCGACCTTGGTCCACGACGATATCCTGGACGGTGCGGACAAACGCCGCGGCCAGCCGACGGCGAACGCCAAGTGGGGCAACGCGATCTCCGTTTTGCTCGGCGATTGCCTCTTTGCTCACGCGCTGAAGCTCTCCACCAGCTTTCCCAACGGCGAAATCGGCCGCCGGATCGCGCATGCCGCCAGCGATGTTTGCAGCGGGGAAATCATCCAGACTCAGCGCCGCTTCGACCTGAAGCTGAGCGTTCCGGATTACTACAAGATCATCGAGATGAAGACCGGCGCGCTCTTTGCCGCGGCCTGCGAACTCGGCGCTTTCCTGAACGAAGCTTCCCCGGAAGTGATCAGCGCGCTGCGCACTTTCGGGCTGCGGCTCGGCACCGCCTACCAGATTTACGACGATGTGCTGGACCTCGCTGGGGATGAAAACAAAGTCGGCAAAACGCTCGGGAGCGATCTGCGCAAAGGCAAACTGACTCTGCCGATCCTGCATTTGCTCCAGACCAGCAGTGATGCGGATCGCCAGCGCTTCAGCGAGATCATCCTCAATGGCGGCGAAACTGATGTGCTGGAACTTGCCGACCGGGCGATTGCCAGCGGAGCCGTCAAGGCGGCGATCAACACCGGTCGCAAGATGCTCCGCGAAGCCTCCGCCAATCTCGATCGCGTCCCGGCCAACAAATACCGTGACGCCTTGGGTAACCTGATCACCGCGCTCGAGGCGATGATCGGGCAGTTGGTGGTCTGACGTTCGGCGCGCCGAGCTTTCGCCTTCCGCCGAGTGGCTGGACCTGCTTTCTTCCGGAGCATGGGGCCGCTGAAAATCCAGGAATTGCCGCCGGAGGAGCGTCCCCGCGAAAAGCTCGCCCGCCATGGCGCCGCCGCGCTCACCGATAGCGAGCTGATTGCCATTCTCCTCCGCACGGGCCTGCCCGGCGCGAATGCAGTCGATGTGGCGCGGCAGCTTCTGGCGAAGTACGGCTCGCTGCACGGCCTGGCGCGCTGCTCAGTCGCCGAGCTGGGGAAGATCAAAGGCATCGGTCCGGCCAAGGCGGTGCAACTCGCCGCAGCGTTTGGATTGGCCACTCGTCTGGCCCGTGAATCCGCGGCCAAGCAGCCGATGAGCACTCCGGCGCAGATCTACGAGCTGCTCGGCACCGAGCTGCGCGCACTGCACCGCGAGTCGCTGCGGGTCGTGTTGCTGGACACGAAATTGAAGCTGATGCGCGTGGAGGAAGTCTCCCTCGGCAGCCTGAATGAGAGCGTCGCTCATCCCCGCGAAATCTTCCGCCCGGCGATCATTCACTCCGCCTTCGGCGTGATCCTGGTCCACAATCATCCGTCGGGCGATCCGACCCCGAGCGACGCCGACCGCCGGCTCACCACCCGGCTCGTCGAAGCCGCCCGCCTCCTGCAAATCCGGCTGTTCGATCACGTGATTCTCGGCACCGCGGACAACGGCCGCGTCCCCTGGTTCAGCTTCGCCGAATCTGGCCTGCTCTGACGCTTTCCGGAAACTCTGGGGAGCACAGGCCGCTGGCCTGTCGTTTCCAGCGGCTCGCCGGAAACCCCGCAGAAGCCGCGCGCGACTTCCATCAAGCGGATCGATCTTCGTCCGCGGAAGTTAGGCAGCGTTCTTCTCCCGAAGCGGATCGCCGGAGGACGCGTAGCCAAAATCGTGCGCAGGTTCTTCCGGAAAGAAAGGCGCGCCGCGTGCGGTGCAGCCGGCGGGCCGCCGGCTGCGACAGGCCGGCGGCCTGTGCTCCCCAGAGCCGCTCCTTTTTTCCAGTCGTCGCCTCGCTCCAGTTCCACTACAGCTCCGGACGAAGTTGAAATGCTCGTTCATCCCACCGCCATCATTCATCCGGACGCTCGACTGGGCAGTGACGTCCGCGTTGGTCCGTACGCCGTGATCGAAGGCGCCGCGCAGATCGGCGATCGTTGCCGCATCCAGGCGCACGCCGTCATCACCGCGCACGTGAAAATGGGTCCGGATAATCTGATCGGCTACGGCGCCATCCTCGGCGGCGATCCGCAGGACTTTGCCTTTCGTCCGGAAATCCGAAGCGAAGTCCGGATCGGCGCACGGAACCAGATCCGCGAATATTGCACCATTCACCGCGCCACGAGCAGCGGCGACGCGACCGTCATCGGCGACGAATGCTTCCTCATGGCTGGCGCGCACCTCGCCCACAATGTGCGTCTCGGCGACCGCGTGATCCTGGCGAACAACGTCCTGCTCGGCGGCTACGTCTCGGTGGAAGATCGCGTCTTCATCGGCGGCGGCTCCGTGTTCCACCAGCACCTCCGCGTCGGCCGGCTCGCGATCTGCCAGGGCGCCTCGGCTTTCAGCAAAGACATCCCGCCTTATGTCACCGCCGCGGAACGAAACGGCGTTGCTGGGCTGAACGTGATCGGCCTCCGCCGCGCTGGACTCACCGCGGCGGAGCGAGTTGAGGTGAAGCGCGCCTTTGCCCTGCTCTACCGCAGCGGCCTGAATGTCAGCCAGGCGCTCACCGCCGCCAGCGAGCAAAGCTGGGGAGAACCGGCGCAGCAGTTCTGGGATTTTGTGGCTGCAGCGAAAACTCGTGGACTCTGCGACTTCCTCCCCACGCGCCGCGGCGACAGCTTCGCCGAGACCGAATAGCCGGCTATTGCGCGCTTCGTTCCACCGGGGAGCCGTTTGAATCAAAGTGCGCGAGCGCCTCGCCGATGAGGAAGAGCGAGCCGCAGATCAGGATCGGCTCGGGCGCTTGCTCCGCAAGCTGAATGGCGGCTGCCAAATCTCCGGCGGCAGCCGACTCAGCCGCGGACAAGCTCTGTGCGATGCTGCGCAATTCCTCCGGAGCAAGGCTGCGCGGGTTCTGAACGGGCACGGTGATCACGCGCGCTGAGATCGGCAGCAGCTCGGCGAGAATGCCGCGCGCGTCTTTGTCCGCAAGCACCCCGATCACCAGAGTCGCGCTCTCCTTCCGGAAGACTTCGCGCCAGGTGATGACGAGCCGCGCCGCGGCGGCTGGATTGTGCGCGCCATCGAGGATGATCCGCTCGCGCACGCGTTGGAAGCGACCTGGCCAATGCACTTCCGCCAGGCCGCGCTCGATCGCTCGCTGGCTCACCCGCACTCCGGCCAGCGGCAGCGCGTGCACCGCCAGCGCGGCATTCCATTGCTGATGACTGCCCGCCAGTTTGATCGGCGATTCGGTCCACGGCTCCGTCACAAAGGTGGTGAGCAAGGCGCCGACTTCCCGCGCGTGCTGCTCCAGCCGCTGCGCCGCTTCTTCCGGCTGCGGCGCGGAAATCACCGGCACGCTTTCCTTGAAGATGCCAGCCTTCTCCGTGGCGATTTCCGCCAGCGTGTCGCCGAGCCATTGCTGATGATCCAGCGCGATCGGCGTGATCACGCAAACTGCCGGCGTCACCACATTTGTCGCGTCGAGCCGACCGCCGAGCCCCGTCTCCAGGACCACGATCTCGCAGCCTTCTTCCTGGAAGTGCAGGAGCGCGAGCGCCGTTGCGATTTCAAAGAAAGTCGGCCCTGGTTCCCAGCCCTCCGCGGCGTCCCGTATCCGGGTCAAACCGCGCGCCACGGCTGTCTCGGAGATCATCCGACCATTCACGCGGATGCGTTCGCGAAACGTCACCAGATGCGGCGAAGTGAAAAGCCCGCTCTTGAGTCCTTCCGCGCGGCAGATCGCATCCAGCATTGCGCAGACGGAGCCTTTTCCATTTGTCCCCGCGATGTGGAGAAAGCGCGGAGTGTTCGGGCCGTTCACCCGCAGCTGCAGCGCAGTGGTGAGCTGCCGGGCGGTTCCGAGCCCGAGCTTGATCCCGTGGAGTTGCGTGGCGTAAAGCCACGCCATGGCCTGGTCGAAATTCACGCCGCGGGCGCGAGGTAATCGAGCAGCGTGCCCAGCGTCTCCCGGAGCTTTTTGCGATGCACGATCATGTCCACCAGCCCGTGATCTTCGAGGAACTCCGAGGTTTGGAAATCCGACGGAAGATCCTGGTGCGTGGTCTCGCGGATTACTCGCGGCCCCGCAAACCCGATCATGGCTTTCGGCTCCGCGATATTCACGTCGCCGATCGTGGCGAAACTGGCGCTGACTCCGCCGGTGGTCGGATGCGTCATCACCGAGATGTAGGGGAGTTTTGCCTGCGCGTGCAGCGCAAGCGCGCCGCAGGTTTTCGCCATCTGGAGCAAGCTGAGCATTCCTTCATACATCCGCGCGCCGCCGGATGCGGAGACAATCACCACCGGCATTCCGCCGCGCGTCGCGCGCTCGATGCAGCGGGTCAGTTTCTCCCCGACCACCGAACCCATGGTGGCCGCGATGAAGTTGAAATCCATCACCGCGATTCCCAATTTCTTCCCCAGGATAGAACCAACTCCGGTCAGCACCGCATCCTTGAGGCCGGTTTTCTTTTGGTAACTTTTCAGCCGGTCGCTGTAGCTCGCCATGCCGGTAAACTTGAGCGTATCCACCGAAACCATCCCGGCGTCGTGTTCCTCAAACGAATCCGGATCCAGCAACATCTCGAGCCGCTCGCTGGCGGTCTGCGTCATGTGATGATCGCACTTCGGGCAAACCCGGAAGTTTTGCGCCAGCTCCAGATTGTGGATCATCTCGGCGCACGCGTCACACTTTTGCCAGAGGCCTTCGGGGAATTCGCGCTTCTTGTCGGAGTTGAAGGACGGTTTCGAGAAAATGCCCATACGGAAGGAGTCGAGAGGTTTTGAAGCAATGCACGCGTTCAGCTCAAGGCCGGGGCCGAGCAGGAGACATCATCCGCAAGGAGGAGATGCCGCGAACGCATGGCCGGCACTTTGGCGCACGCGGAAGCTTTTGCGCAAGGTTTCCCATCGCCTCAGCGCTCTGGAGTCTGGGCCTCCGTGTGGATTCAGCGACCCGAAGAGAGAAGGTCCACGAAAGACACGAAAGGACCGAAAAACACGGAGGACGCCCCTGTTGATTGAGCCTCAGGCTGCTGAAGCCTTTCGTGCTTTTCGTGTCTTTCGTGGATCATATTCCCAAATTGATGCTCACATGAACTGGGCGAAATTCTGTTCGCTGCCAGCCCGGCGGCGGATACGGAAGACGTGCGCGGGACGAACGGTCGGATCGAGGCGGACGAAATTGCGCCGGCCCGTCCAGAGATAGCGGTCGTCGGTCAAAAGATCGTGCACCTGATACGTCTCGCGCTCGGTCAGGCCGAATTCTTCCAGCGGCACGGAAACAAACGCGTCCTGCGTGTGCCAGACATCCAGGTTCACCACGATCAGGAGCAGGTTGTCGCGCGCCACCGTGCTCTTGGAATAACAGAGCACCAGATCGTTGTCCGCCGAATGGAAGCGCAGGTTGCGCAGTTGCTGCAGCGCGCGGTTTTCCCGGCGGATGCGGTTGAGCTGCGTGATCAGGCTCTTAATGTTGCCCGGCGCGTTCCAGTCACGCGCCTTGAGCTGATACTTTTCCGAGTCGTAGTATTCCTCCTTGGCGATCTGCTTGTAGTCCGAATCGCAGATGCTCAGGAAGTGGCGGACGTCGCGCGAAGGGTCGTAATCGGCTTTCCAGAGGCCGACGTTTTCGCACAGCTCGAAGCCGGAATAGATCCCGTAAATCGGCGAGAGCGTGGTCGCGAGCACCGCGCGGACGATGAACGCGGGCCGCCCGCCGAACTGCAGATAGCTCGGGAGAATATCCGGCGTGTTCGGCCAGAGATTCGGGCGCATCACGTCGGGGAGTTCGGTCTGCGTCAGCTCGGTGAAATATTCCGTCAGCCCAGCCTTCGTATTCCGCCAGGTGAAGTAGGTGTAGCTATGGGTGAAGCCCGCTTTCGCCAGCGCCTTCATCATTTTCGGACGCGTAAAAGCCTCGCTCAGGAAGAGCGCATCCGGCCAGCGTGCCTGCACCCGTGTGATCAGATATTCCCAAAACGAGACCGGCTTGGTGTGCGGATTGTCCACGCGGAAAATGCGCACACCGTGCTCGCACCAAAACTCGATCACGCTCGCCAACTCGCTCCACATCGCGCGCCAGTCGGCGTTGTGGAAGTTCATCGGATACACGTCCTGATATTTCTTCGGCGGGTTTTCCGCGTATTTGATCGTCCCGTCCGGCCGCTGGTAAAACCAAGCCGGGTGCTCGCGGACGTAGGGGTGATCGGGCGAGCAGTTGATTGCAAAATCCAGCGCGACTTCCATTCCCCGGCGCTTGATTTCGCCGACCAGCCAGTCGAAATCCGCCAGCGTGCCGAGCTCCGGCGCGACATCCTTGTGCCCGCCTCCATTCGGGCATTTTTGGTGGCGATTGCCGATCGCGTAGGGCACGCCGGGTTCGCCCGGTTCGCACGTGACCGCGTTGTTGCGGCCTTTGCGCGCGGTGATGCCGATCGGATGGACGGGCGGGAAATAGATCACGTCGAAACCCATCGCGCAGGCGTCCTCGACCCGTGGAATGCATTCGCGGAAGGTGGAGCCGCGATCATCGCGACCTTCCGCATTGCGCGGGAAGAATTCATACCAGGCGGTGAATCCCGCGCGTGGCCGATCGACGAAGATGTGCGGATAGCTCGGGGTGAAAGAACGTTCGGCCACCGGCGCTTTCGCCGCGATTTCCGCCGGAGCCGGAACTGCCGGTGCGGAGATCGTCTTCTTCCGGCTGCGGCCCGGCTTCGCTTTGTTGCGCTCCGGCTCAACCGGCGGCGTCGGGTGGCTCGGAGCAGCGGAAGCGCCGACCGCCGGATCACCGATCAACTCGGCCGGCGCGGGAAAATTCAGGACGAACTGGCAAGCCTCGCGCCGATCCGCCCAAGTCGTCATCAGGGCTTCGAGTTGGTGATCGTGCAACAGCGCGTGCACCTCCGGCGGCGAACCGGCCCGGATCTGCGCAGCAAACGCGCGCAGTTGTTCCGCATCGGCAGTTCGTCCCGCCTGCTCGGCGATGGCCGCCGATTGTTCGCACAGCCCGGCGCCTTCCAGCGTCTCGCTGGTCAGATCCGGCTGGGCCGCATTGAATTTCGCCGCGTATTCGTGCTGCCAAGTGAGGAAGAAATCGCCCCACGCTTCCACCGTGTATTCGTAGACCGCATTATCAAAAACCGTGAACGTTCCGCGCCAGCGATCCTGCACGTCTGGCAACGGCGTGAGCATCGTCTCGTGCCATTTGTCCGCGCCTGCTTTGCGCCACTTCAGCCGCGCGGTGGTGATATCGTGGCCGCCTTTGTAGATGTCCGCCTCGACTACAGTGTCCTCGCCGGCGACGCGTTTCAGGGGAAAACGTCCGCCGTCGATCAGCGGCGTGACGTTCTCGATGACGACGGAAGGCGGCTGAGGAATCATGCGCGGCGATGTTGAGCTCCAGCCGTGGCGCTCGCAAGTCCGCGCGCCACAAAGGCGCAAGCGGCGCGGGACGCAGCCCCGGTTGGTTTCGCAAAGGATCGCAAGGCTCAGCCGCTCCGCGCGTCCGATTCTTCCGCAAGCCTCCGCAATTCGAACCATGTTCCGCATCGGCATTTCAGGTTGGACCTACGCGGGATGGCGCGGGGTGTTTTATCCGGCGGATCTGGCGCAAAAACGGGAGCTGGAATTTGCGAGCCGCGCGTTCAACTCGATCGAGATCAACGGCACGCATTATTCCCTGCAGCGGCCGAAAAGCTTCCAGAGCTGGTACGCCGAGACGCCGGACGACTTTGTCTTCAGCGTGAAAGGCAGCCGCTTCATCACGCACATGAAGCAGCTCAAAGACATCGAAGCTCCGCTCGCGAATTTCTTTGCCTCGGGCGTGCTCGCGCTCCGGGAAAAGCTCGGGCCGATGCTCTGGCAGTTCCCGCCACGGTTCCGCTTCGATCCGAAGCGGATGGAGCGTTTCTTCCAGCTGCTGCCGAGGGATACCGTTGCGGCGGCAAAGCTGGCCCAGCGGCACGATCAGCGGCTCGAAGGCCGCGCCTTCACCGAAGCGGACGCGAATCGTCCGGTCCGGCATTGCGTCGAGGTTCGGCACCCGAGCTTTTTGGTTCCGGAGTTCTTCCGGCTGCTGCGCCGGCACGACGTCGCGTTTGTCTTCGCCGACACCGCCGGCAAATGGCCGTACGCGGAAGATCTCACCAGCGACTTCGTCTATGTCCGACTGCACGGCGCCGAACAGCTTTACGTCAGCGGCTACTCCGATCCGGCGCTGGATTGGTGGGCGTCGCGGCTGGGTCACTGGACCCGCGGGGAACAACCGCCCGACGCGGCCTTGATCCTGCCCCGCCCCAAACGTCCGGCGAAGATTCGCGACGTGTTCGTGTATTTCGATAACGACGCCAAGGTCCACGCGCCCTTCGACGCGCAGCGTCTGCGGGCGCAGCTCGATGGCACGCCTCGCTCCGCCTGAGGCGGTCCAGTGGAGGGCGCCGGCCTCGACGTCCCTCGCCTGCGAAGTCCAAGCCGAGTCGAGCCAGCAGCAGAGAAGCAGGGCACGCGCGCCCCTCTTCAAGATGACACAATCGTGACAACTGGCGCCGCCATCGCGTCCACTGTGCCTCCGTGCTCCTCCGCTCGACAGCTCGCCGCCTGGGCGCTCGCCGCTTCTTTCTTCTACGAAACTTCGGCCTGCCTGCGCTGGTCTTGCTGCCGTTGGTGTTGCTGGCGGCGCTTGCGGTGCGTGGGTTGCAAGTGAGCCGCGACAGGACTTTGGAGGACGCAAGAGGTCAGATGGATCGCGGCATGCGAGAGGTCGAGCGGCAGTTTGCGGCCGGCCTGGCGAAGGTGCGGGCCAATGCTCCCACGCTCCTGATGTATCCAGCGAATCTGCGGTCGGTGGAGGAGAGTCCCGTGCACGATCTTTGGCAGGCTGCCGGTGAGCTGCCATGGGCCCAGGCCAGGACTGCCCTGATCCGTCTCGACGCCGAATACCCGGACGCCACAACGCGAAGCGGCCTGCCGTTGCAGCCCCTGATCGCCTGGAAGATCCTGGAAGCAGAGTCGGATGCGTTGGGAGTGCCCCCGAGGCTGGAGGCGCTCGGCCGCGCCGCGGTGGTAACGCATCCGTCACTTCTCACCCCGGAACTACTGCGCCGCGCGGGCGATCTGCTGGAGGCGCGGGGGCAAGGGCGCGAGGCGCTGGCGGTGTGGCAGCAACGTTGGGAACGTGAGGAGCAGGCGCGGGCGTTGATTCGACGGGTCCAGGAGACCGGCGAAATGGGGCCGCCGCAGTGGGTCGAGGACGGGCGTGGACGATGGTGGGTCGAAAAAACGCCCGGCAATGCAGGACGCAAACGAGTCATCTCAGCCGCGGCATTGCACGAGCTCGCGGCGGAAGTGGCGCTCCAGGCGGCGAACGTTTGGCCCTCCTACGCCGCCTTGCAGGTCAATGCCCGTGGCCGGTCGCTTCTCGAGCCAAGCGGCATGGCGCTCAGTCGGGGAGGAGACGGCGGCTTCCAGTTGCTCGGCATCGTGGTTGATCCGGAGAAGCTCTACGCCGTGCCGCGGTCGCAATCGCGCTGGCTCGCCGCGCTCCTGGGTTGCGCCTTTCTGGCGGAGCTGGCCGCGTTTGGGCTGATGCGACGCGCCCTGCGCCGCGAGGCAAAGCTCGGTGAACTAAAGAGCAACTTCGTCTCCAGTGTCTCGCATGAGCTGCGGGCGCCGATCGCCTCGTTGCGGCTCATGGCGGAGAATCTGGAAAACGGCGCCGTGCCTGAGTCCGGGCAGCGGCAGGAGTATCATCGCCTGATGGCGGAAGAATGCCGGCGGCTCTCCGCGTTGATCGACAACGTCCTCGATTTCGCCCGCATCGAGCAGCAGCGGCGCTTCTACGAGTTCTCCGAGACCGACATCGCTGCATTGATCCGGGATGCCGTTCAGTTGCTGGAACCACGGGCCGCGCAGCGCCAGCAGACGCTCGTCGTGGAGCTCGAGCCGCTGGATCCGCCGCCGCTTTGCGATGCGCTCGCAGTGCGCCAGGCGCTCATCAATCTCCTGGATAACGCGACCAAGTTCTCGCCTGCCGGCGGAACGATCACGGTGCGCTTGCGGCCGCGGTGCTCCGCGAGCTGGGAGCTTTCGGTCGCGGACGAAGGGCGGGGAATCCCGCGCGAGGAACACGGCCGCATCTTCGAACGCTTCTACCGCATCGGCGATGAGCTGCGGCGCGAAACGCAAGGCGCCGGGATCGGCCTGAGCCTCGTGCAGCACATTGCGCAGGGTCATGGCGGCCGGGTGGAAGTGGAAAGCCAGGCTGGTGCGGGCGCGCGTTTCACGCTGATCCTGCCGAGCGTCCCGCCGGAATCGGTGCAACCCGAATCGTGATGTCGCGCATCCTGATCATCGAGGACGAACTGCCGATGCGCACGGCGCTGATGGACCTTTTGCAGGCGCACGATTATCGGGTGATCACCGCGATCGATGGCGTCGCGGGGCTGGAGCGAGCCATGACGGAAAAGCCAGATCTACTGCTGCTCGATGTGATGATGCCGGGGCTCGACGGCTTCAGCGTCTGCCGGGAAGTGCGCCGCTTTGCGCCAGCGCTGCCCATTCTCCTGCTCACCGCCAAGGGCCTGATCGAGGATCGGGTCACTGGGCTGGATGCGGGCGCGGACGACTATCTGGTCAAACCGTTCAGCTCGCGCGAATTGCTCGCCCGGGTGCGGGCGCTCCTGCGGCGCGGCGAGCGCGGGACCGTGCTCATCGAACGCGTGAGCTGGCCCGGCGTGGAGATCGACCTGGTGCGGAAAACGTGCGTTCGCGCCGGTCGCGCGGTGGCCCTCACCGCGCGGGAGTTTGCCATTTTGAAAGTGCTCGCCGAGCACCGCGGTGAGCCGGTCACGCGCGAGCATTTCCTGGAAGTGGTCTGGGGTTACAACGCCTATCCCACCACGCGCACAGTGGATAATCAGATCCTGAGTCTGCGTGCGAAACTCGAAGCCGAGCCCTCCAATCCGCAGTTTCTCACCACCGTGCACGGCATCGGATACCGCCTCGAAATGACAGGATCGTGACACTTGCCGCCCCCCACTTTTTCAATCTCCACCTCATGAAAACACCTGCCTCGAATGACCAAGGAATCCCGCGGCGCAAGTGTCCGGTCTCTGCCATTTGCGTTGCGCTCTTGTGCGGCGGAATGAGCCTCCTGTCCGTGGCGGCGGAGGTGACGAGCCCGGCGGAAGGCAAGGACGCGCGGAAGCTTTTGCAGGAAGGCTTGTTTGAGGAAGAGGCCAGCCGCGACCTAACGAAAGCGGCCGCCGCTTACCAGGCCGCGATCACCCGCTACGGCGAAGAGCGCGTCTTTGCCGCGACCGCGCTTTTCCGGCTCGCGGAGATCCGGGCGAAGGAGGGAAAGACCGCCGAGGCCGTGGCGCTGCTGCAGCGCATCGTCACCGAATTTGCCGATCAACCGGCTCTGCTTGAGGACACCCGCAAGCGGCTGAGCGCGCTGGGTGAGCGGCCCAGTCCCGCGGCTGAGTTGCCCGGGGATCAAGCTGGTGAATTGCGGAAAAAGCTCACCGCGTTGCAAGTCGAGGCCGCAGCGCTGAGCGCCACCTTCAGGCCGAACCATCCCAGCTTGAAGCGGGTCAATGAGCAGATCGCGGCGATCGAGGGCATCCTGCGGACCGGTGTCGGAGTCGCCCCGACGGCAAAGGAGGCCGAAGAGCTCGAGCTGATCCGTGAGATGGTCAAAAACAGTCCCGATCTAATCAATGCTCGAGACAACGCGGGGATTGTTCCCCTGGCACGAGCGGCAGCGAATGGCTGGGTCGCAGTCGCGACATACTTGCTCGACCACGGGGCGCGACTGGAAGACCCCGCGAGACCGCCGGGTGAAAATCCGCTCCAGATGGCCGCACACGCCGGACACAAGCGGATGACGGAACTGTTCCTCGCCCGCGGTGCGGACGTCGATGCGGGCTTGGAAACCGGCAGCAGCGCGCTGCATGTGGCCTTACAGGAGCGCCGGCACGAGATCGTCCGCTTGCTCCTGGAGAAGGGCGCGAAGCTAAACCCGACGTTTAAGGATTCGCCCGATCCTCGAAAAGTCGATCACACCACCCCGTTGCTCACCGCGGTGGAGCAGGGCGATGCCACGATGACAAAACTGCTCATCGAAAAGGGTGCCAAGGTGGAACTCGGGAGGCCGTTCACGGGGGATCGCCCGCTGACTAGCGCCGCGAAAGGAGGCAATTTGCCGATGATGACCCTGCTCCTGGATGCGGGAGCGGACGTGAATGCGCCAACCAAAGAAGGGATGACCCCGCTCGCGCTGGTCTGCGAGCGAGGTCGCGAAGAGCTCGCGGCGTTTCTCCTCAACCGCGGCGCTCAGCCGAATCTCGCGGACTCGAGCGGAATCACGCCCCTGCATCGTGCGACCGGAACTTCCGCGCGGCTGGTGAGTCTGCTGCTGAAAGCGGGTGCATCGCCCCGGGCGGTGACGAATCGGGGCGGCACGCCGTGGCATAGTTCAATCCGCGTGGGGAAGAACCAGGAAGTCCTCGGCCATGATCCCAGCGAACTGCCAAGCGCTGCGGGAGTTCCCCGACCGTCTGTGATCTCACGGTCGACGACGAGAGATACAAATGCATCCGAGATTACGGGTGAGTTGATCGAAATCTGGGGGCTTCTCCAGGCAGCGGGCGCGGACATCAATGCGGTGGATGCCGCCAAGCTGACCCCGTTGCATCTCGCCTTCGCGGGGAAACTTTCGATCGAACACCTCACCTGGCTCCTGCAACACGGAGCAGACTTGAACCTCCGGGGAACCAACATCGGCACGCCTCTCGACTTGGCCACGTTCCCTCTGCGAATGGAACTGGAGCGGCGCTTTGTCTTCCCGAAACTGGCTCAGGAGCGCGCGGTGCATCTGGTGATGCGCCAACAGTCTTACAAGACGCCGCCCGAGCGCGTGCAGCCGGTCGCCGAATATGATGCAGCTCCAAGAGTTGGGGAGTTGCTGCGCCACATGTTTCGGGTCGGAGCCGCGCGTACTTCGGGCGGCTTCGATCTCGTCATTTACCGGAGGGATCCTGAAGGCGGTGTGAAACGGGCTGCCGAGGTCGCGATCCAACAGGACGCCAAAACCGCTCCGCTGCTGCCGACATTGGATTGGGGGGACGTGGTCGTGCTCGACGACGGAAACTCGCGGTCGCGGAGCGTTGATGATGGCGCTTGGGTCCTCGAGTGGGTGGATGAGAATGCGCCAGAGCCGCGCACGGTGAAGATCTCCGTCGGAGATCGGACTCAACAGTTTGGCTCGCGCGATCTGGCGGGCGAGGAGCTGTGGTCGCCATCTGAAGGGCTGCCGGCCGAGTGGCGGATCGGCGACTTGCTGGAGCGGGTGGTGCGGGGTGAGCCGCGGGCGCAGATCACGGCGGTGAAGCTCCAGCGGACCGCAGGCGGCAAACTCCAGGAATGGATTTTCAACGCTCAAGCGCAACGGATTGAGGCGAGGCTCGCCGACGGCGATCATCTGATCGTTCCGCTGCTGCCCGCGCAGCCAAGCTTGGCGGAGCGGCGCCGGCACTTGTACCGAGCGGCTCCGGGGCGCGTCTTTGTCGAACCCATCTTCACCGCCTCGCCCGCCCAAGAGCGACCGAACACCCTCGCCGAGTTGCTCATGCAGAGCTATCTCACCAGCCGGATGGTTGTTCCCCAGCCGGATCTCGCGAGGATCGTCATTCATCGGTTGAAAGGCGACGCGGGTGAGGAGGAAAAAATTGCCGTCGATCTCCGGCGCGCCATTAGCAGCCTCACTGCGCAAACCACCGCGGAGCAAGCGCGCCAGCTCGACGTGCCGCTGCAGTGGGGCGACGTGGTGGAGATCCCACAGCTTACGGAGGCCCGCCTCACGAACTGGACCGGATTCGATCCGGCCACGGTCCGTTTTCTGAGCCGCGCGCTGAGCCGGGAAGTCAAAGCGCATCTTAATGGCGAGGAAATGCAGTTTGCTCAGGGCAATGACAACGCGAACCAGCTCGTGCCGAGATTCACGGTCTTCGCCTATAATCAGCGGGGAAGTTGGTCGGCGGAACCGCCGGACACCCTGCCGCCCTTGACCGCTGCGCAGCTTTTCGAGAAGCCTCCGCTCCAACGCTTCTGGCCGGACCGGATTGTGCGCGTGGCGATTCGGGCCAGTGGTCAAGTGGAGCGTCAATTTGATGCCAAGGCGCTCCAGGAAACGCCCCCGTGGCTTTTCCCGGGCGACCACGTGTTCATCGAGACGCTGGACGATGCGGTAAAGTAGGCCCAACGCTCGCCCCCGAATCAACGGCGCGATGCCCGCCAGTTCCACCGCGCGCTACTTCAGGAAGCGCTGGATCATTGCGGCGATCGCTTCGTCGCAGGCGAGCGCGGCGGATTCGCCGGCCGAGTTGGTGGCAACGACGAAGGCCGTTTCTTTTGCTGGAGCCAGCCACATCACGGCGAAGAACATCGTATTCGATCCCTCATGCGTGAGCGCGTTCCCGCCGGCCCAGTCACGGGGGAGGACGTTCCAGCCCATCGCGTAAGTGCCGCCGGCAGCATGGATGATCCGCCGGATTGCCTCCGCATGCTCACCTGCGGCCACATTCCCGGCCATTGTGTTGAGTTGGCCCATACGCGGCGTGTGCAGCTTGAGGAAACTCTCCCGACGTAAGGTGGCGGAGCCGGACCGCTCGCCGCGCGCATGCCAGGCAGCGTAACGGGCAAACTCCTCGATCGTGCAATGCACGCCGCCGGCGGGCGCAATCGCGGGCGGATTGTCGGCGCGAGGTCCGGGCGGTTCGGGAACAAACCTTCCCTCTTTCCAGGCGTGGCCCCACGGTTGATCCGGGTTTTCCCGGCTGGCCGGCGCGCCGAAACCGGCGTTGTTCATCAGGCAAGCGGGAAAGAGCTGCTTCTGCATCAGCGTTTCCCAAGCTTCCCCAGTGGCCCGCTCCAGCATGGCTCCGGCGATCGCGTAGCCTTGATTGGAATAAATGAACTTTGTTCCCGGCAAAGCCTCAGGCCGGCGCAGCAAAAGTCCGCTGACGAAGGCGAGCCTTTGTTCCGTCGGCGAGCCGGCTTGAGCGAAGGCATTGCGCCAAAGGTTCGCCGGAGGTTCCGCCGGCGCGCCGCTCCGGTGAGTGAGCAATTGCTCCAGAGTGGCGTTTTCCCATTGAGGATCCATCGTTTCCCGCAACTCCGGGAAGCTTTCCCCGACCGTGCTCGTCCAGGTCAGCGGCCCGCGTTCCACCAGCATCGCGGCGAGCGTGGCGGTCATCGATTTGGTGCACGAACCAAGATGCCAGCGGTCCTCGATGGTCACCGCTTCGGGTCGGTCGAGCCGGCGCAAACCGACCGCGCCGCTGCCTAAGATGCGCGTCTTCTGGATCGCTGCCGCGGTGAGCGCCGGGAGTTGGTGTTTCTTCCGGATCGGCTCCAGCAAATCCTGCAAATCGACCGCTGACTCCTGCGCCGGGCTCACGGCAAGAGCGGCGAAGAGGAGCGTGAGGGAACCGAACGAACTGACTTTCAGGAAGTTCACGGGAACGCTGAGTAGCGGCTTGCTCCAGCGACCGCGAGTCTTGCTTGATTTTGGTTCCAGCGGGATCTGGAGCGGATGCGCGGGTTTATCCTGCGAACGCAGCGGGGAATACCAGGCGAGCGTCCGATCACGTGCGGTGCGCTCGGCGGGCCGCCGAGCGCGACAGGCCGGCGGCCTGGGCTCCCCGAGGCGTTCGCGAGAGGCGGTTTTTGCGGCTCGCGTCCGGTTTTTGCTTCCGTGTCGTTTAGGTGCGTGGTTAAGGTGCGCGGCATGAATCTGCTGAACGAGGGCGCGCCTTGCGAGACAGGCGACGACGCCGCGGGCAGCGACACGCGGCTGCCGAAGAAAATCGGTGACCTGCAAAAAACCATCACCATGGCGACCATCGCCAAGGCTGCCGGAGTTTCCCAGGGCGCGATTTCTTCCCTGCTCAATGACCGGGATTACGGCATCCGGGTGAGCGAAAAAACGCGGGAGCGCGTGTTCAAGGTTTGCCGTGAGATGGGTTACATCCCGAATGATCTCCGGGCGGTCGTCCGGATGTATCCGGAACTCGGCGACTGCTGCCTCCTCATCTCGACCCGGCATTCTGCCGGAATCGCGGATCCTTTTATCGCACGGCTCGCGAGCGCTGCCATGGCGGAAGTCAGCCAGGCCGCGCATCCGCTGACGATCAGCTTTTACGACGATTCCGTCGATTACCTCGACGATGTGGAGAAGGTGCCGCATCCGGTGTGTTGCGGAGTTTCTTCGAAGTTCCTGCTCTACGGCCGACCGAACGCTTCTTTGTTCGAGAGCATGCGCCGGCGTGGCGCTCCCGCGGTGAGCTTGGGCGAAGATGCCGCGTGCCCGGCCGTGCTGAGTTTGGTTCCGGATTACAGCCGGGCCGCGCGCCTCGCGCTGGAGCATCTTTTTTCGCTCGGACATCAGCGCGTGGGGATTATTTCCGGCCCGTTCGGCGCGACGGATTTCTCACTTCTGGAGCTAAACCAAGGCGTGCGGCTGGCCTGCGACGAGCATCGCGTTCCGCTGAGCGCCTTGCAGATCCTGCACACGGATCTGACCGAGCATGCTGGAACCAACGCCGTCGGCGAGTTGCTCGCGCGGGATTCACAGATCAGCGCGATCTTCTGTCTGAGCGACGCCGCAGCGCTCGGTGTTTTGGCTGGTGCGCGGGCGAAAGGTTTGCGCGTGCCCGACGACTTGAGCGTGATTGGATGCGGCAACGATGGCTGCGCTCGCGTGAGCGATCCGGGACTCACCACGGTGCATCTTCCTGCGGAAGAAATGGGCAGCCTCGGCGTCCAACAGATCGAGCGGCTGGTCCGCGCTCCGCTCGCCGCTCAACCGCGCAAAGTGATTCTGCCCGTGCATTTGGTCGAGCGCAGTTCGACGGCGCCAGGCGGAAATTCTCCGCTGAAGTCTTGACCGGTGCCGACGGCTGGCAGAGAAGAGCCTCCCCTGAATGAAAACACTCCCGTTCATCCTCTCCATTAGCGCCTCGGCGCTTTGCCTGGTGCTTGGCATCTGGCTCTTTATCCTCGGCCGCGGGAATCTCCAGCAACAGGGCGATCTCCAGAAGCTCCAGCAGGAAGCTCAAGCGCAGCAGCAAGTCCTCCAGACGAAACAGCAGCAAGCGCAGGCGCAGCAGGAGCAAATCAACGCCGGCACCACGATCAGCCAGCAGGTCGGCCCCGCTTTGCTCCGCGACATGGCCGTCGCTTCCACGAAAAACGAAAAGATGAAAAGCCTGCTGACCAAGCACGGCTACAACGTGGAACTCAAGCCAGACGCCGCCGCTCCCGGATCCACTCCCGCGCCCGCCAGCACTCCCACTCCTTCCTCCCGATGACCAACGATCTTCCTCCTCGCCTGCCCAGCTTGCACTGGCCGGTTTGTTTGCTGGCGCTGACTTTCGCCATCCTCCTCGGCGCGCAAATCGGCGCCGCGACTCAGGCCGCTTCGACGATGAAGTGGCAAACGGACACGCTCTCGAAGCAAATCACCGAGATGCAAACCATGGACAAGCGTTTTGCCGAGGCGATCAAAAACCGCGAAACCATGGTGAAGCAATCCACCGAATTGCAGAGCCAGTTGCAGAATTTGCTCACCGATTTGCTCGAGCTCGCGAAGACCGACAATGATGCGAAGCAGATCGCGGAGAAGTGGAAGATCCAGCGCTCGCAGCCGCCAGCCGGGGCTGCTGCTCCGGCCGACGCCGCTCCCTGAGCAGCGCGCCGCCGATCTTCCGACCGCGACCGCGACGACGCGCCGAGCCCCCAGCGCCCGGGAGCACAGGCCGCTGGCCTGTTGTTTCCGGCGGCCCGCCGGAAACCCCGCACGTCAAACGCGCTCCCGCTTTCGGGCTCCGCCACGCCCACGCATTCACACGTGCGGAGGCTTCGGCGGGCCGCCGAAGCCAACAGGCCGGCGGCCTTGCTCCCCCGATGCGCAAACACTCCGAGATTTGCAACAAGTGGTCGGGCCGCTGATGCTGCGCCGTGTCTGAAACTCTGGAACATTCCGCGCGCGCCGTCGTTCGTCGGCTGCAGGAAAGCGGGTTCACCGCACTTTATGCCGGCGGCTGCGTGCGGGATCGTTTGCTCGGACGAGAGCCGCACGATTACGACATCGCCACGAACGCGACGCCGCCGCAGGTCCAGGCGATCTTCCCCCGGAATGTCGCCGTCGGAGCGCAGTTCGGAGTGATTTCCGTGCTTCAGGATGGGCACGAATTTCAGATCGCTTCCTTCCGCGCAGATGGACTTTACCTCGACGGCCGCCGGCCCGAGACGGTCACGTTTTCTTCCCCGGAAGAAGACGCGCAACGCCGCGATTTTACGATCAACGGGCTGTTCTTTGATCCGCTCGCCGGTCAGCTGATCGACTTCGTCGGCGGGCAGCGGGATCTCGAAGCCCGCTTGCTCCGCGCGATCGGGAATCCGGCGGATCGGTTTCGCGAAGACCGGCTGCGGATGCTTCGCGCGGTGCGCTTTTCGACGACGCTCGGCTTTGATCTGGAGCCCGCGACCTGGCGCGCGGTTTGCGCCCACTCCCAGCACATCCGCGAAGTCAGCGCGGAACGGATCCGCGAGGAACTCGTGAAAATCTTCCTCTCGCCCCGCCGCGTGCGCGGCTTCGATTTGCTGGATGAAAGCGGCTTGCTGGCGGAAATCCTCCCGGAGATCGAGGAACTCAAAGGTTGCGAGCAGCCGCCGCAGTTTCATCCGGAAGGCGACGTCTTCATCCACACGCGGATCATGCTCGGACTTCTTCCGGAAGAAGTCTCGGTGCCGCTGGTCTTCTCCGTGCTCTTCCACGACATCGGCAAACCGGGAACTTACACCGTGGATCCGACCGGGCGGATTCGCTTCAGCGGCCACGACAAACTCGGAGCAGAAATGACGGAACGCGTGATGAGCCGCCTGCGTTTCTCCCGAGCGGAAATCGACGCCACGGTCGAGGCCGTCGCCAATCACATGGTCTTCAAGGATGTGCAGCAAATGCGCGTGGCGAAGTTGAAGCGCTTCATGGCGCGCGCGCACTTTGAGGAAGAACTGGAGCTGCATCGCGTCGATTGCACGAGCAGCCACGGCATGCTGGACAACCACGAATTTCTCCGGACAAAGCGCGAAGAGTTTGCCAGCGAACCGCTCATTCCGCCGCCTTTGCTCACCGGCCGGGATTTGCTGGAGCTCGGTCTCCGGCCCGGCCCGCGCTTTGGGGAAATCCTGGAAGCTGTGCAATCCCGCCAGCTCGAAGGAACTCTGCACGATCGGGAAAGTGCGCTGGAGTTTGTGAAGGCGGAGTTTCTTCCGGAGTAAGCCGGGAAGCTCCGCGCGCCGCGTGCGTTTCGTGGAGTCAAAAGGTTGAGAAGCGTCCGCGGCCGCCTACACTCCGCCGCTCTCCCATGTCCATCGAACACACCGACCCGATCAACGCCCGCATCCTCGCGGTTTCCGAAGACAAGATTCAGGGGTTTGTGCGCGAACCGTTCGTGGAAATCGCGGAGCGCAGCGGTGTTCCGCTCGACGTGGTTTTGGAGCGAATCCGGACGATGCTGGCGGCGGGAACGATCCGGCGCGTGCGGCAAACTTTGGTCGCGTCGAACCTTGCGGAAGGCGCGCTGGTCGCCTGGAAAGTGCCGGAAGAAAAGCTCAACGGCGCCTTTGATTTCATGTTCCAGCAGGACCCGTTTAGCGGCCATGTGGTGGTGCGCTCGACCGATCAGCAGACGACCGGAAGCGAATATCGGCTCTGGACGACGCTCAAAACGCCGGTGGGAACTTCGATGGCGGATCATTGCCGCGTGCTGATGCGCCACACCGGCTGCGAGCATTTCAAGTTGATGCCCGCGCGCGGGATTTTCGCGCTCGGCGTGGGGCATGTCCGGCGGAAGACGATCGAGCCCGGCGACAAAGCGGAGGAAACCGCGAAGATGATTCGAGTCGGGGTCGTGCAGCTCAGCGAACTCGAGTGGGAAGTTTTGCTCGCGCTGAAACGCGAGCTCACGTTTGACGAAGTGCGCGTGGGTCTCTGGGAAGCGCGCGCGGCGGAAGCAGGCGTGGATCTGGAGACTTTTTTCCGGATTGCGGAAGACCTGAACTCACGCCAGGTGATCGGCCGATTTTCGACTTTCCTGGAGCATGTGAAGCCCTCACAAACCGGCCAGCGCGTGACCCGGTTCAACGCGCTCTTTCACTGGCGCGTGCCGGCCGGGCGCGAAGTGGAAGCGGGCGGGGAAGCAGGCCGGCACACGATCCTGACGCATTGCTACTGGCGCGAAGGCGGGCCGGAATTCAACAACGTGAACATCATGGCCGTTTGCCACGGCACGGAAAAGGACCGCGTCTTCGCGCACAAAGCCGCGATCGATGCGCACCTCGCGCAGTGCGGCATTCCGGTCTCTTACACCAACGTTTTTTGGGGCGGACGCAGCGAGATCAAGCCGAGCGAAATCTCGCCCAAGCTGCATCGCGAGTGGCTCGGAAAGATGAGTGCCGCCGAACCGGCGGGCGTTTAGCGCAGGCCGCGTTGCTTCAGGATTCCGCGGGCGATTGCTTCGGCGATGCGTTCCTGATGCGCGGGCGTGGCGCAGCGCGCACCTTCCGTCGGGTTGCTGAAGAAGCCGCATTCCACCAGCACCGCCGGATATTGATTCAGCCGGAGGACGCGGAAGTTCGAGCTTTTCACGCCGCGGGAAGAATGGCCGGGCAGCGACGAGACTTCGTTTTGGATATGGCGCGCAAGAGAACGCGATGGGGAAGATTTGAAGTAAGTCTCGGTGCCGCGAATGCGCCGTGCTCCCGCTTCGTTGAAGTGAATGCTGACGAAGACTGCGTTGTTCTGGCGGTTGGAAATGCGCGCGCGTTTTTCTAGTTCCACGTCCACGTCGCGGGTGCGGGTCATGACGGTTTTCAATCCGGCGGCGCGCAGTTTTGGCTCCAGCCGCAGCGCGACGGAAAGCGCCGCGTTTTTCTCCGCGCCCGCCCAGCGCGACCACGTGCCGCGCGCGGAACCGCCGTGTCCCGCGTCGATCACCACGGTGTCAAAAGTGCGGCTGGTATCTTTCACCCGGCCGCCGCTGGCGCATCCGGAAACTCCCGCCGCCAGCGAAAGCGCCAGGAGAAAAAGCCCGCCCAGACGGAGCGCGCGGCGTCGCTTGCCTTCCGGCGGATTGCTGCGGATGTTCGTCGCGATGTTGCTCATGAGAGTTTTCCGGAGGGTGAAAAGTGCGGCCTTACTCATCGCAGTCGCGAACTCCTGTCAAGCCGCCGACCCCGCTGTGACTCCGACTCCCTCGACCAACGCTCTCGCTCGCGAGAAGTCCCCCTATTTGCTCCAGCATCAGCACAATCCGGTGGAGTGGCATCCGTGGGGCGAAGCGGCGTTCGCGAAGGCGCGCAAGGAAAACAAGCCGATCTTCCTCTCCGTCGGCTATTCCACGTGCCACTGGTGCCACGTCATGGCGCACGAGAGTTTTGAGAATCCGGCGATCGGGAAGCTGATGAACGAGCGCTTCGTGAACATCAAAGTGGATCGGGAAGAACGGCCGGATGTGGACCGCGTTTACATGACTTATGTGCAGGCGACGACCGGAAGCGGCGGCTGGCCGATGAGCGTCTTCCTGACGCCGGATCTGAAGCCGTTCTTTGGCGGGACTTATTTTCCTCCGGAAGATCGTTACGGTCGCCCCGGATTTCCGACGGTGCTCCGGCGGCTGGCGGAGGCTTGGGAAGAAGATCGCGCCAAGGTGATCGAGGCGGGGAACAACGCGATCGACGCGCTGCGGGAGTATTCCGGAGCAGCAAAATCCAACGGAACGCTGGCGGACGCCGAGACGTTGACGAAATGCTTTGGTCAGCTCGCGAGCAGCTTTGATCAGGATCTCGGCGGGTTTGGCGGCGCGCCAAAGTTTCCGCGGCCGGTGACGCTGAACTTCCTGTTTCGTTTCCACGCGCGGATGGGTACGGATTCCCGCGAAGGAAGACTGGCGGCGTCGATGGCGCTCCTGACGCTGCGGAAGATGGCGCAGGGAGGAATGCACGATCAGCTCGGCGGCGGCTTCCACCGCTATTCGGTGGACCGTTTCTGGCATGTGCCGCACTTCGAAAAAATGCTCTACGATCAGGCGCAACTCGCCAGTTCGTATCTCGATGCGGCGCAACTCACCGGCGATGCGCAGTATGCGGAAGTGGCGCGCGACATTCTCGACTATGTCCTGCGAGATCTCACGGATCCGGAAGGCGGCTTTTATTCGGCGGAAGATGCGGATTCTCTGGTGGAACACGGCCGTCCGGAGCACGCGGAGGGAGCTTTTTACGTTTGGACTCAGGAAGAAATCGTCCGCGCACTTGGGCAAGATGCGGCGCGGCTCTTCAACCAGGTTTACGGCGTCCAGCCGGGAGGAAACTCACCGGCGGGCAGCGATCCGCAGGGCGAACTCAAGGGGAAGAATACGCTAATCCGCCGGATGACTGCGGCGGAAGCAGCCGCGGCGCTGAAGCTGACGGAAACCGACGTGGAAACCTCGCTCGCAGCATCGCGGAAGAAGCTCTTCGAACTTCGCGCGAAGCGGCCGCGCCCGCACCTCGACGACAAAATCATCACGGCGTGGAACGGCCTGATGATCTCCGCTTTCGCCCGCGCGGCGCAAGTGCTGGACGAACCGAAGTATCTCGCGGCGGCTCAGCGATCCGCGCGTTTTCTGCAGGCAAAGCTCTGGAACAACGGAGCTTTGATCCGGAGTTATCGGCAAGGTGCGAGCAAGGTGGCGGGATTCTGCGACGACTACGCTTTCCTCATCGCGGGGCTGCTGGATCTTTACGAGGCGGACTTCGATGTCAGGTGGCTACGCTGGGCCGAGGAGCTGCAGGCAAAGCAGGACGCGCTTTTTGCGGATGCCGCCGGCGGTTACTTTGGTGTCGCCGGGAATGCTCCGGACATTCTCCTGAGGATGAAAGAGGATCACGACGGAGCCGAGCCGTCGCCCAACTCCGTGGCCGCGCAGAACCTGCTCCGGCTCGCCCAGATCACCGATTCTTCCCGGCTGCGGAAGCAAGCGGAGAAGACGCTCGCCGCCTTTTCCACTCAGCTCCGGCAAACACCGACGGCTCTTCCGCAGATGTTGTGCGCGGTGGACGCGAGTCTTTCCAAGCCGCGGCAAATCGTGATTGCAGGTAATCCTGGTGCGGAAGACACGCGCGCTTTGTTGCGGCGAGTTCACGCCAATTTTGCGCCGAACTCGCTGTTGCTCCTCGCTGATGGCGGCTCGGGACAAAAATGGCTCGGAGAACGGCTGGAGTTCGTCCGCGGAGTCACTCGCATCAATGGGAAAGCCGCCGCTTATGTTTGCGAAAACTTCGCCTGCCGCCTGCCAGTGACCGAGCCGGAAAAGCTGGCGGAACTCCTGAAGTAGAAGCCGCACCGGGCTTCGAGGGAGGAAGGTTTTACGCGCGAACCCAGACCATCGCGACATCGCCGCGTTCCGGGTTGTTGTTGCGCCAGACATGCTGGAAGCCGAGTTCGCCGGCCTCTTTCGGAGCCTGAGCGAATCCGATGAGAACCACGACGTGAGCGAGGGCAACGATCAGGCTGAGGAAGATGGTGGCGGAGAGCATGGCCGAATTAGAGCAGCTTGCGCGCCTTCAGCGTGGGGAAGTCTGCGGATGGGGAAGAATGCTGCGGCTGATCCGAGCTGGGAGAACCTGGAACCAAGTCGGCGAGATACGCGTACAAAAATTCAGCCCCCCGCGACCGAATGGTCACGAAGGGCTGATGTTCCCCCCAGAACAATCTTTTAAATACGTCCGCACTATGTGGCACCGACTGCAGAGCTGCAACCTCTTTTTTAATTATTTTTAATACCAGGAGACTTAGGTGACGAACTCGTGACGTTATTAGCACTTCTAATGAGCGATGATCTTCACCAAAAGCTGAACCAGCGCGACCTTCGGCTCGGAGGAAGAGGTCACCAGTTGAAGGTTTGCCTCCAGGCACGCCTCCAATCCTTTTTGCAGCTCCTTCACTTCGAACCGATGCGCGTGGCTGGCCGCCACTCCGAGCGGATAAGCGTTCAGAGTTCCGTCTTTTTTCCGCGGAAGATGCGCCAGCGCCTCGGCGGGGAGCCGTTCCAGAGTCTTCCCGAAGAAGAACGGCTGAGCCGGCCGGGCGAGGCGATGCCGGGTCATCAGATCTTTGACGAGGAGAAGATTCCGGACTGTGGGGATGACCGCGGCATACATGATTCCGATCGGCGTTTCGCCTTGGAAGAGAAGCTGATCCAGCAGATCCAGCGCGCCGCCAAGGTCGCGCGCGGCGAGTGCATTCCCCAGCTCGAAGACGATTCCGGCGCGAGAACGGGGAACCAGCAGGCGCACGTGGGTTTCCGTAACCTGACGTGCGGAAGAGCCGAGGTAAAGGTCCAGCTTCTCCAGTTCGCTGACGATCGCGCGGCGTTCGCCTCCGGTGAAAAGCACGAAAAGTTCCGCCGCCGGCGTGGTGAAGCGCAGGTTTTTAGCCGCGGCCAGTTCTTCCACGAGCGCTCCCGCATCTTCTTCCCAGCCGGCTTTGCTGGCGTCCAGCCGATCGAAGACGGTGACTTTCGCCAGCTTGCCGAGGCTTTTGTAAAAGCTCCGCCGTTTGTCCACACCGACCGCGCTGAGGAGAAATCGCGTTGTCTCCGGAAGACCGCTTTGCAGCGTGGCGACGAGTTGTTCCAGCGCTTCCAGGACGGCCTGCGATCGTCCGAGTTGATCGTCGGCCAGGAAGTTCGCGCTCTTCAGCCAGACGAGTTTGGCTCCGCCGAAAAAGGGGAACGTCAGAAGCGCTTCGACGGTGGAATGAATCCGCGCGGCGGCTTCCTCCGCATATTGCACCGTGCCGTCGATCACATCGCGGCCGAAGTCTCCGCCGTCGCTCGGCGTGAGCTGATCCGCCAGAGCCAGAGCCGCGCGCTTCACCTCCGAATCGTCCGAACCAACAATCGCGAAAACCGCCGACTGGACGTTGGTTTTGGCGGCTGCCATCACTTTCCGAACCGCTCGTAGCGGCGCGTGAAGTCGTTCCAGTCTTTGACCTGATCGCTGTAAACCGCGAGCACCGCCGCTTGCATGGATTTCCCGCCGAGCACGGCTTCGATGAACTTGGTGATCCGCGCGCTCGGGAACTCGGTCATCAGAAAGCGGACGAACTTCTCGGACGATTGGTAGAGTTGTCCGACCGCCAGTTCATCCGGAGGATAACTGGTGAGCGCCTCGAGTTTATCCAGCGGCAGATCCGCAGCATAGAGGCTCGCCTGGTGTCGCTTCAAGGTCTGGCCTTTCCGGGCCGCGATACTCGCGCCGCCCATGTATTCCGCAAATCCTTCGCTCAGCCAAAGCGGCCAGCGCTGGCCGCGGAAGAGTCGCGCCACGACCGCGTGCGTCGCCTCGTGGGCGAGCGTGCTGGAGTTAAAACGGCCCGTATCGCTGGCGCGCCGGACGTTCAGGAAGAGTTCGTCGCCGTAGGCAAAGCTGGCGGACCAGGAAGGCGCGTCGGTTTCGCCCAGGAACTTCTGCCATTCTTCCGTGTCTTCGAAGAGGTAAACGTGCGACTTCCGGGCGTAGCGTTCCTTCGTTGCGCCGAGGACGCTGGCGATAAACCAAAGGTCGTACTCGACTTCTCGCGCGACTTTCTGCGCTTCGGTCGCGCGGCGATAGTGCAGGATGAAGTTTTCGGTTTCCGCATGCTTCCATTTCTCCCGATCGATCCCGAGCGCGGTGGCGCCGTCTTTGCTCACGGTTTTGCTGGAGAGTTCGTCCCACTTCTTCTCCACCAGCGGAACTTCGCGAGGCGGCTGACCAAAAGGCGACGGAGTGGCTCGCGGAGCAAGCAACGGACGCGGAGTCGGCGCCGGGGTTTGCGCCGGCATGTTTCCGGAGGTGAGCAAAACGAAGCCGAGCACCACTGCGACGTGGGGAAGAAACCGGAAGATCGCGCGCGCTGGGGACATCGAGCGGAGATCGTAAGACGCCTCAGCCGGGCTGTCCAAGTCGGAACGTGTTTCACTTCACGGATCGAGGCGGGACTTGCGCCGCAGCCAGCGGGATGGCAGCCTCCGCCCACCCGCGACACGGACTCGCAGGTTTGCACGATGCGCGCCATTTTTCTTCCCCGACTCGTTTCTTCCCCAAGCGCCGCCCGGCTGGCCGTCGCGGCCCTTTGCGCGGTCGCTCTCATTTTTGCTGGCTGCGGATTGCTCCCGAAGAGGAAGTCCAAGCCGATCTCCAGCAAAGGTCCGCTCCGCACGGTGCAACACGTGGATCTGGCGCGGTTCATGGGAGATTGGCGGATCATCGCAAACATCCCGTATTCCGGAGAAAAAGGCCGCGTCGATTCCATCACGAGCTACGCCTTGCGGCCGGACGGCAAAATCGAGAATTGGTTCACCTACCGGAAGAAATCGTTTTCTTCCCCACAGATCACGGTGAAGGCCGAGGCGGAAGTGGTGAATGCGGAAACCAATGCGGAATGGAAGTTTGGTTCGTTCGGCCCGACGAAGGAGATTTACCACATCATCGAGCTGGACTCGGATTATCAATGGGCGGTGCTGGGCCACACCTCGCGGAAGTATGGCTGGATTCTGGCGCGGCAGCGGGCGATTCCCCATCTGACGTATGAAGCGATCCTGGATCGCGTCGCGGCGCATGGCTACGATCCCGGGAGCTTTGCCAAGGTGCCGCAGTTTGCGGAGCAGCCTTCGGCGGAATGAGCTGAAGAGCCGCGCTGGGGAAGGTTTTCGGCGGAGCCGGGCGCGCAGCGGAGATCAGGCAAACGCGCGTTGCGGTGCAGAGTCGGTTCAAGGGTCGGTTCCACCTCTCGCGTGCGGAGGAAAGCGGAAGACGCGTGGACTTTCTTCCGGAAGAACCGCCCCGGATACGCGTGCGCTCGCGCGGCGGGAAAGCTTCCCCGCGCCCAAGGTTCCGCTCTTGAAATTATAGAATCTATAAGTTCGGCACGCCCGCTGCTTAATCTTCTTCCATGATCACACTCTCCAGCGTGGCCTCGGAACCAGATCACCAAATCGATGATCCACGGAACCCCGTCGCGACCGTTCCAAACTGTTACTCCGTCACCATCTTCACCCAGCGGTGGAAGGAAGTGCGCGACTTCTATGTCGATCTCCTCAGCGCGCGCGTTTTGAGTGAACGCTCGGATCGCTATTGCGAGATGGAATTCGGTGGGCTGCCGATCTGCATCCGCGCTTGCGAACACGGCGAGATGGTCAGCTACTTCCATCTTTACGTCTCCATGAAGCATCGGGAGAACGTCCTCGGCGAACTCCGCCGCCGCGGGATCATCGTCACCTCGGTCGGGCCTTACACAAATTTCCGCGATCCGGAAGGCCGGGTGATCAAGCTCTCGGAAGAAAAAACGATGGTCTCCTGACGCTGAGTCGAACGCCTGTTTCTTCCCGGGCGTTCGGCGCAGCAAGCCGGAGTGAGTTGCTCGTTGGAGCAACGTTTCCGGAGCCGTCCGGCAGTTTTTGCCGGACCGACGGATTGCCAGCCGCTCTTCGACTGGATCTTCCCTCGCGCGCCGCAGCGGTGGAACTCCCGCGATCATCTGGGCGATTGAGCGGCGCACCGCCCGGTGTATGCTGGCGGCCAGTGTGCCGCTTCCCCCGTAGCCGACTTCTCCTGATCTGCTGGCTGCAGGTGCTTTGGTTTTCGGGGTGGAAAGTGGAGGCTCAGGAAACTCCGCGGGTTTCGGAGGATTACGTCCTGCAGGTTTGGGAAGTGGAGGATGGTTTGCCCCAGAACACGATCTCCGGAATCGCGCAAACTCCGGATGGTTATCTGTGGCTGGCGACTTGGGGAGGATTGGCGCGGTTTGACGGCGTTCGCTTTACGACTTTCCGGAAGGACCAAACTCCCGGCCTCGATTCGAATTACATCCGGACGGTTCACGTGGGGAAAGGTGGCGAACTTTGGGTCGGACTCGAGCGCGGCGGAGTCGCTCGGATGCGCGCGGGCAAGTTTGAGCCGATCGCGCCGCTGGCGGAACGCACGGCCGTCACCAGCTGGGTCAGCTCCTTTGCGGAAGATCGCGGCGGCGGGATCTGGATCGGCCTTGCTCCGGAGCTGAAGGCGCTGCGCTGGGCGGACGGCGTGCTCACGCCTTTTGAGAATCTCACGTCGCTCGGGTCCTGGAGCGATACTTTCGTCCATGCCGATGGCGCCGGCGACATCTGGATGGCGACGAAAAGCGGGTGCGGCATTCTCGAAGGCGACGCCGTCGTCCCAGTCGCCGCGAAAGCCGGTCCGCGGGTGCGATTGACGCCGGCAAAAGACGGCGGCATGTGGGCGGTGCGAGGCGATGTGCTGCAACGTTACCGTCGCGGAGCGGAACCGGAAACGGTGGCGCAAATCACGAATCTCGGCGGCGCCGCGGAAGTCCAGGCGCTGCTGGAAGATCGGAGTGGAAACGTGTGGCTCGGGACGAAAGGCGCCGGTCTTTACCGGTTTGCTCAGGGGCAATTTACGCTCGTCCCGACTTCTCATCGCTCGATCCTGAGCATTGCGGAAGATCGGGAAGGAAATCTCTGGGTCGGCACTTGGGGCGGCGGACTGAACCGGCTGCGGACGCGGCGTTTTGCCATCCGCGATGCGCGGCACGGTTTACCGGAAAAAGGCATCGTCTCGCTCTGCGAAGACTCCAGCAAAGCGCTCTGGCTGGCGGTGCGGGATCACTTGCCGGTGCGCAGCGTGGATCCCGCGCATCGAGTTTTCGCTCCCGTTCTCGGTCTGCCGAAACCGCTGGTGACCGTGGTCCAGCCTGAGCCAGCGGGCGGCGTCTGGATTGGCACCGACGGAAACGGACTCGTGCGCTGGAAGAATGGCGTGTTCGAGCGAGTCGGCCTGGATGAACGCGTCGCGTCGCTCCTTCTGACCAAAGCTGGGGATCTGTGGGTGGCCACGCTCAAGGGAGGTCTGATCTGCTGGCGCGACCATCAGGCGGCTTATGAAGCGACCACGGGAGGTTTGGTGGTGGTGCGCGCGTTGGCGGAAGATCGGCACGGCAATGTCTGGGCGGGAACTCAGGACGGAGCACTTTTCCGCCGGGAAGGAGATCGCTTCCTGCGGGTCGATCTTCCGGAATCAAAGCCCGGCGAGTCGATCCGGTTCATTGTTCCGGACCCACGCGAGGACAAGGTCTGGATCGGCGCGCTCGACGGCGGGCTTTATCGCTGGAAAGCGGGGAAGGTCGCGCGGCTGCCGCACGGCGTCGGGCTGGAAGACAACGATCTCCGGGCGATGGCGATCGATCCGGCTGGAAACTTTTGGATCGCGTCGGGGCGTGGCCTTTCCCGGGCGGCGGGCTCCACGGTGGACGCGGTTTTGGATGGGGAAGAAGCGACCGTCCGGGCAATCACGTTCGGGCGGGAAGTCGGTTTGCCGAACCTGGGTTTCATCGAAGGCAGCCGCAACGCGGTGGCGCAAACCAGCGACGGACATCTCTGGTTTGCGACTGACGGAGGCGCTTTGGAGATTGATCCCGCGGAGGACGACGAACTCTCGGTGGAGCCTGCCGTGCTGATTGAAGAACTAAAGGTCGCGGGAAAGGCGCATTCCTTCGCGTCCGGCGGACGAGTCACGCTTCCTCCGCATCCGGGTCCGATCGAGATCCGCTATACGGCGCCGGCTTTGGGTTCACCGGAAAGGCTTCGGTTCCGCTATCGGCTCGCCGGCTTGAGCGAGGAATGGACGGATGCGGGGAACAGCCGGGTCGCGACGTTTTCCCGAGTTCCGGCGGGAGATTTTCGCTTTGAAGTGGAGGCCAGCAGCACGGCCGGCGTCTGGCGGGCGGCGCAGCAGACGCCGGCAATCACCGTGACTCCCGCCTGGTGGGAAACGCTGCTCGTGAGGATCCTCACGCTGCTTGCGGGAGCGCTGGCGGTGGCCTGGCTGGTGCGATGGGCCGTTTTGCTCCGGGTCCGCTCCCGCATGCGGGCGTTGGAGCAACAACACGCGGTGGAGCGGGAACGCACGCGGATCGCCCGCGATATGCACGACGAACTCGGCGCCAGTCTGACTCAGATCACGCTGACGAGCGAGGTGGCCAAGCTGGATTCGCCGGATGCGGCAATGAGCCACGTCGTGGAAATGGGCGACATTGCGCGGCGCGCGGTTTCGGCTCTGGATGAAATCGTCTGGGCGGTGAATCCGCGCCACGACACTCTGCCCAGTTTGCTCGGCTATCTCGGCCAACATTCGGTGGATTTCCTCCAGGATGCGGGCATTGGCTGCAAGGTGGATCTTCCGGATGAAAGCGCGGCCGCGCCTCTGCCGGCGGAGCTGCGGCATCAGGTGTTCCTCGTCGTCCGGGAAGCGCTGCACAATATCGTCAAGCACTCCGGAGCAACGCGCGTGGCGATTACCGCGAAGATCCGCGATCAGCTGCTCGAACTCACCGTGAGCGACGACGGCTGTGGCTTCGAAGCGGGCGCTTTGCCTCCGGGAGCCGATGGCCTCGGGAATATGCGTTCGCGGATTGCCGAACTCGGAGGCGAATGCGTGATCGAGAGCCAGCGAGGAGCGGGGACGACGGTGAGAATCCAGTTGCCTTTGCTCGGCGCTGTCGCCACGCAAAGGACGGCTGCCCTGAAATGATCCGGATTTCCCTCGTCGAAGACGATCGTGCGACTCGCAATAGCCTGCTGAAGATCCTGCAATCTTCGGATGAGCTGATTTGTCTGGGTTCTTATCCGGATGCCGAGACTGCGGAGGAAAAAATTCCGGAGGAAATGCCGGAGGTAATCTTGATGGACATCAACCTTCCCGGGCGAAGCGGCATCGAGTGCGTGAGCCGCCTCAAGCAGCGGCATCCGGAACTCCAGATCCTGATGCTGACGACCTACGACGACAGCGACGTGATCTTTGATTCACTGCGTGCCGGAGCCAGCGGATACCTGCTCAAAAGAACGCCGGTCGCCGAATTGCTGGAGGCCATCCGGGAGGTGCACCAGGGAGGTTCGCCGATGTCCATGCAGATCGCGCGCAAGGTGGTTTCGCACTTCCACAACGCGCGAGTCCCCAGCCAGCCGGAGGTGGACGGCCTGACCAAGCGGGAACACGAGATCCTTGCTTTGCTCGCGGAAGGGCTGCCCTACAAGCAAATTGCCAGTCAGCTCGGGATCAGTCCGAGCACCGTGCACGGTCATCTGCACACCGTTTACGGAAAGCTGCACGTCCAGTCCCGGACGGAGGCGGTGATGCGGTTTTGGAAAGGCGGGCAAGGCAAGGCAGCGGACGACCGGTAATAAACTGGGAAGTTCCCGCGCTCCGACCTGATGGGGGAGGCGAACCAACGCCCTAGTAGTGTTGATGGGTGATGGACTAGACCTTTCGGTCTATAGACAGAGTTTGGGGCAAAAGCACAGATTGGTGGAGCGCTAGGGAATCCTGTGCGCCTTTCTCCTCAAGTGTGTTCCGCGAACTACTCGCTGCGGCTCGGATTCTTCCGGGCTCCGCGAGGACCAGCTGAACTCTTTCGCCCCTTCCTCTCCGCTCGAACTTCTCCCATGAACCACCCCCAGATTCTCTCCACTTCCATCAGCTCACTGACTCCCGTCTCTTCCCGACGGAGGAACGCTTCACTGGCCCGGCTTTGCGCGCTCAGCGTCAGCTTTGCCTCCGCCGGACTCGCGCTGGCCCAGGTCGATCAGACGTGGAATCCCGCCGGACCGACGAACAACTGGAGCACCGTGGCGCCGGACTTGAACTGGGATGCGGGCACGACTTGGGTGAACAACAACCACGCGATCTTTGGCGGCGCGGCGGAAACCGTGGTGGTGACGGAGCCGGGCATCACCTTCAATGATCTGACCTTCAGCAGCGGATACACCGTCGCCGCCGGGCTGGGGACGTTGTTACTCGGGAATGACGCGGCCAGCCAGATCACCGTGGCGACTCGCGTGACGGGAAGCATTTCCGAGACGCTCGGTGACGGTAGCGGAGGGGCGAGTTCCCTCACGAAAACTGGCGCAGGCACCCTGGTGCTTTCCGGGCTGAACACCTTCTCCGGCGGGTTCACGATGTCTCAAGGCGTGGTCTCGATCTCGGCGAACACCGCGCTCGGAGGCGCGGGCGGGACGGCGGGCGCGGTGACGCTCAATGGCGGCACGCTGCGCGTGACCACCGGGCTCAGCAACACGCACGCGGTGACCGTCGGACCGGCTGGCGGAACGATCAATGTGAATGCCAGCCAGTTGATCTTCAATGCGGCGAACACGCTGCTCGGGAGGGGGACGCTGACCGTGACCGGGAGCGGCTCTTTGGTGTCGAACTTTGGCAACCTGCGCCTCGGTGCGGCGAATACTTTCAGCGGCAACATCATCCTCCAGGACGGAGGAAATCTGGAATATGCGAACGCTGCCGCGGTCGATCCGGCGGCGACTTTCATGGTGAACAACGGCGGGGAACTCAGCGCGAACGCCGCAGTGGCCAACGCCGTCACCGTAGCCACGGGTGGCACCTTGAGCTTTCAATCCAGCGGAAATAACAGCTTCACCAATCCCGCGATCACGCTCAGCGGCAATGCCACCGTCGCCCTGCGCGATTGGTTTAACTATGCGACGGTCCGCAACGGCGCGATCACCAGTGGCATGGGCGGTGTGGGTGGGATCTCGGTGAACTCCGGCACCGGTGCCGGCGGCACGCTGACTCTGAGCGGCGCGAATACTTACACTGGAGCCACCGTCGCGACGAACAGTAACCTGACGGTCAGCGGAGCGGCCGGCACGATCAGCGGTTCCTCCAGCTACTCGCTCGAAGGCGGCGTGCTGACGGTCGATCACACCGCCGGCAACGTGGATCGGCTCAAAGATACCGCCGCCGTTACGCTGGGGATGGCCAGTGGGCTGACGCTCACCGGCAATGCGACGACTGACACGACGGAAACAGTCGGCGCGGTGACGATGACCGGCAATGCCACCTTCACCGTCAACTCCGCCTCGAATCGAGTGACGACGCTGGCGGCGGCGAGTCTTTCACGATCCGACTTCGCCACCGCTCTGGTGCGGATGGCACCTGCACCGAATCCCGCACTGTCCAACACAATCAGCCGCTTCATGCTCGCGGACGCCGGCACCTCGGTCCCGCAGGTCGGCACAAATACCCTGAATAATGGGGCTTTCGACGACGCCACACAGGCGCTGAAGATCGTGCCATACCTGATCGGCGATCTCGCCAGCCAGGGAACGGCGGGAACTTCGTCACCTACGACACTGCGCTCGGCTTTCGGATGCTCGTCGCGGCCCAGCAAACGGTGCTGAGCGCCGACTACGTATCGGCAGCGAATCCGGACAACGCAATCGCCTTCAACGGGATCATCACCACCCCAACCCGACGGTGAACTCGCTCCTTTTCAGGACCATCAACCAGACGCAGGACGGGATGGGAACATTGACTGTGAACAGCGGCGCGGTTGCGCTGATTACCCCGGGACTGCCGCGACGCTGGGGAGCGGCTTTACCTCCCTTACGCTCGGCAATGGGGAAGGCGTAATCACCGTAACGCTGGGGAATGCACTGACCATCAATGCGCCGATCAGCGTGACCGCGGGCGGCGGCTTGACCAAAGCCGGTGCCGGCACGGTGATCCTCGGAGCAAGCAATCTCTACTCGGGACAAACCACGATCAACCAAGGCGCTTTGCAGATCGGCGACGGGGCAGCGGCGGGAGCGCTCGCGCCGGGTGGATTGATCGTGACGCAGGCGACGCTCGCGTTCAATCGGACGGATACGGTCACCCAAGGTGTCCAGTTTGGACTCGTCAGCGGGACCGGCGGAGTCACTCAAGCCGGCAGCGGCACGCTGGTGCTCAACGGCCCGAACACTTACACCGGCGCGACCACCATCAATGCGGGGACCGTAGCGCTCGGCGCCTCGACCGCGCTCAGTTCCGCCAGCAGCGTCGCCTTCGGTGCGAACAGCACCGGCAAGCTGCAACTCAACGGGAACAACCTCACGATCGCGAATCTGACCACCAACGCGGCGGTCGGCACGCCGATTGTGGAAAGCGGCTCCGCCACTCCCGGCACGGACATGCTGACCATCTCGAGCACCGGCGCTGGGACGTACGCTGGGCTGCTGCGCAATGGCTCCGCGCGACTCCTGGCGGTCTCGAAGACTGGCTCCGGCGCATTCACTCTGACTGGTGCGAACACCTTTTCCGGCGGAACAACGGTCACCAGCGGCACGCTGAAGATCGGCAACGACGCGGCTCTGGGAACGGGACCGCTCGTGGTCGGCGGCGGCGTGGTGGACAACAACGGGGCGGCGCGAACGATCACCAATCCAATCGTGGTCACCGATGGGACGACGACGATCTTCTCGTCCGTGGGCGGCGGCTTCAACATGGACGGACCGATCACTGGTGGCGGAACGCTGCAAAATCAGCTCACCACAGGGAACGTCTCCACCTTCTTCCGGGGAGATCTGAGCGGCTTCACCGGCACCTTCAATCTGCGAGGGAACACCAGCAACACGGGCTCTCATTTCCGCTTTGGGACTGCTTCCACCGCAACCCAAGTGATCGACAGCTCGAGCGCTCGTTTCCTGGTGAACGGGAACGGGCAGAATCGCAGCCTTGCCCTGGCGGATGGCGGAGGCGGGATCTTCCGGATGGGCGAACTCTCGGGCGATTCCTCGACGGTGCAGATCAACGCATCCTTCAACGGCACCGCGGCAAACCGATCGGTGTTCGAAGTCGGGAGCTTGAACACGAACTCCGTGTATGCCGGGCAGATCAACAACTCCGGCAGCGGAGTGGCGGCGCTGACGAAAGTCGGCACGGGGACGCTGACTCTGTCTGGCTCCGCCAGCTACAGCGGACTGACGACTGTCCGGAGCGGCACCTTGAAGCTGGATTTCTCAAATGTGCCGGCAATCGGCGCCACCTCGACGACGAACATCCTCAACACCGGCGCGAACAATTCTCCGCTGTCATGGCTGGTGGAACGCTCAACGTGACCGGCGCGGCGGGGCTTTCGAATAGCCAGCGCTTCAACGGGCTGACTCTGGAGCCCGCCACCGGCTCCGCGGTGCAGGTAAATGCTGGCAGCGGCGGATCGGCGGTGCTGACGCTCGGGACGATCACCCGCAATCTGGGCAGTGCGGTGAACTTTTCCCTGCCTGCGGGAACTCAGGCCGCGACCCATGGAATCACCACGACCTCGGTGAACGGGCCGGGTGGAATTCTCGGCGGCTACGCCACGGTGGCAAACACCGACTGGGCGGTGGCGGATCCGCTCACGGCGAATCTCACGCCACTGACCACTTACGCGCCGTTTGTGACCACCGGCGGCGACGCCGTGCTGGACAATGCGCTGCTGACCGGCGGTTCGGCGCTGACTGGGCCGGTGACGGTCAACTCCCTGAAGATCGCGAACAGCGCAAACGGCGGCACTTTAAACCTGGCCGGAAACGACCTGACGGTCTCGGGCATCGCCGGCGGTCTGCTTTATGTCGGCGGGAGCGACAACAACTATACGATCGCAAACTCCGGGGCAACGGGAGCCATCGGTGCAGGAGCGGGCAACGAGTTCATCGTCACCACCGCGACAGGAAATCTCACGGTTTCCGCCGCCGTGATCGGGAGCAACACCGGCAGCCTGACCAAGGCTGGCCCAGGCACGTTGACGCTGACTGCGGAGAACGCTTACACCGGCGGCACCAACATCGCGGGCGGAACGCTGCAAGTCGGCTCCGGAGGAACGACCGGTGCGGTGCAAGGCGCGGTCGTGAACAACGGCACGCTGCTCTTCAATCGCTCCAACGCCGTGAGCGTGGAGGGAACGATCAGCGGGACGGGCGTGGTGGCCAAAAGTGGCGCCGGCACTTTGATCCTCACCGGCACCAACACCTATTCTGGAGGAACCACTCTCACCGCGGGGACTCTGAACCTCGGTAGCGCAGGCGCCCTCGGCAGCACGGGCCGGATCAGTTTCAACGGAGGCACGCTGCAGCACAGTGCGAGCAACACCGCGGACTACTCCGCGCGCTTTAATCCGGCGCCGGCTCAGGCTTACCGGATCGACACCAATGGCCAGAATGTGACCTTTGCGAGCGCTCTGAACAGCAGCGGCGGGACTTTCACCAAGCTCGGCACCGACACGCTGACGCTCAGTGCGCCGAGCGCGTATTCCGGCGCGACGATGATCAGCGGCGGCTTGCTCCGGGTCGCCGGGCTTTCCGCGACCAGCGGAGTGACGGTGAATGCCGGCGGAGCGCTTGGCGGAGCGGGAACCATCGCGGGGCCAGTGACGCTGGCCGTCGGAAACGCCGGACTCGATCTGCAAAACAGCGCCGCTTCGACGCTGACGCTCGGTGGTGGTTTGTCGCTCAACGCGGGGAACTTCATCTCCTATGACCTCGGCAGCACCGCCGCTTCAGACTTGCTGAGCATCACCGGCGGCACCTTCAGCATGGCGGGAACCACGACGCTGAATCTCACTCCGCTGCCCGGTTTTGGTTCGGGTACTTACCCCCTGATCACCGGGGCAGCGGGGATCAACGCGGGCAGCTTCGTGCTCGGCACAACGGTTCCGGGATTCAGCTACGCGCTGAACGCCAATGCCGGCACTCTGAGCCTCCAGGTTACACAAGCGGCGCCGCTCGTTGCTTTCTGGAAAGGGGACGTCAAAGGGGTCTGGAACATCAACAACGCGGGCAACACCAATTGGTCGACGGATGCCGCGGGAGCGACGGACACGGCCGCGGTGCCGGCCGCTCCGACCGCCGTGACTTTCGTCGCGGCGGGTGCGGCGAATCAGGGGAGCACCACGCTCGGAGCAAATTTCCTGATTAAAAGCCTGACCCTGGCCAACGGTTCCGGAACGGTGCAGATCGGCGGCATCCACAACCCCACGGTCACCACTTCGGCCGGGATCACGGCCCAGGCAGGATCGGGTCCGACGACGATCAACACGACGGGCCAGTTGATCCTCGGTGACGATCAGACCTGGACGAACAACTCCGCGAATCCGCTGACCGTCACCTCGCAGATCGCAGAGCTGGATGGGGCAAAAGCGCTCACCACCGAGGGCAGCGGCGTCATCGTCCTCGGCGGGGCGAATACTTACACCAAAGGGACCACGATCAGCTCCGGGACCGTTCGTCTGGGGAATGCCGGCGCCCTAGGCACCGGTCCGGTGGCGGTCCAGGGCACGCTCGACCTGAACGGAACGGTCACGTCTCCGTTGGGCGCAGTATCGGGAATCGGCGTCATCAGCAACAGCAACTCCGGAGCCGCCGCCACCTTGACCGCGGGGGCCGGCAGCTTCGGCGGCCTGATCCAAAATGGCGTTGGCCTGCCGGTTTCGGTGAACAAGATTGGTTCCGGAACCTTGCTCCTCAGGGGGACGCATACCTACACGGGCGACACTACGGTGACCGCTGGAGTGCTCCAGCTCGGGGACGGCACGACGAACGCGGCCCTCGCCGGGAACATCGTCAACAACGGCGTGCTGACTTTTGCCAATGGCACAGCGCAGATCGCCGCGAACGCTATCTCGGGCACCGGTGCACTGATCGTCAAAGGCTCCGGAATCTTGACGCTCGCCGGGAACAACTCTTACAGCGGAGGAACGTCCATCGGAGGAGCCACGGCTGTCGAGGCGGCGAGTCTGGTGCTTGGCAGCGCGACGGCGCTCGGTGGAGGCACCGGCGTCGTGACGGTCAACCCGGCCAGCTCACTCGATCTCGGCGGAAACAACGCGACAGTCGGCGGGCTTGTCGGGCTGGGCGGTTTTGTTGCAAACGAAAGCCGCGTGAATACGGCAACGCTCACCGTCGATGCGGCCGTTCCTTCGACCTTCCTCGGAATCCTGCGCGACCACAGCGGCTTGGGGACTGGCGTGCTGGCGCTGGCGAAAACCGGGGCGGGCACCTTCATCCTGGGAGGGGCCAACACTTTCACCGGCCGAACCAAGGTCACAGGAGGGACGCTCCAGGTGGGAAACAACGTGACTTTGAACGGGGCAAATCCGCTCGGCACGGGCCCGGTGATGCTGGACTCGGGAACGACCCTTGCGCTGTTGACTCAGCCTGGTGGCGCGACCCAGCAGGTTTTCGTCGGCAATGACATTACCTTGAACAACGCGACAATCCGCGGCCTCGAAGGCAGCAACCATTTGACTGGGACGATCACCCTGCCGGCCGGAACGACGAACACCGTAACGACGTCCTTCGGGAACAAGCCGATCATCTTCGACGGCGTGCTGGCGGGAAGCGGCGCACTGAATCTCGCGAACCTGGCTGGCAACGCCTTCGGGGTGAATGGCGTCCAGATCAATCATGCGGGAAGCGCAGCTTACACCGGGACAATCACCCAGAACGCCGGCTTCGGCACCGGACTTCAGCTTTCCCTCGGGAATGACGCCGCTCTCGCTGGAGCAAACCTGGTGATTACCGGCAACGCGCCTGGTGGCGTCAGTGCGTTGCTTTTCCAGATGGACGTAGTCGCGCCGCGGATTGGTTCACTGGCGTCTGCCAGTTTCGGCGGCGGCAATATCAGCTTGCAGGATGCGCTGACGGCGCCGGTCAATCTCAGTGTCGGGGGTAGCAATGCGGACACGGATTATTCCGGGACGCTGAGCGGACCTGGCACTCTGACGAAGGTCGGCACCGGCGGGCTGACACTGTCCGGTTCGAACTTCCACAGCAACACGGTCGTCAACCAGGGAACGCTGGCCGCCATCAGCGCAGCGGCGATGGGCGCGGGCGCCACTTCGCTCACGGTGAACAACCTGAACGCAGCAGGCGCGGGAACGGCTGTTGCGGTGAATCTTTCGACCTCCCAACCGACGACGCTCGGATCTCTCCGCGGGACCATTGCCACGCCGGCGAGTGGCACGAACACGGCGACTCTTAACAACGGGGATCAACTCCTCACCGTTAACCAAACCGCTGCCGGAGAGTTTGCTGGCCAGATCTTGGGAGCCGGCGGACTGACCCTTGGGGCTCAGAGCACCCAGACGCTGAGCCTTTCGGGGACCAACACCTACGCCGGGCCGACTACGGTCAACTCGGCGCCCGGAGCCGCGGGGACGTTGCTCTTCAAGCAAAAAGCTTCGCTGCCGAAAGCGCCTGGTGCGCTCACCGACGCCGACCTGATGGTCAACAGCGGGGCGACCGCCGCTTTCAGCGTGGGTGGAGCGGGCCAGTTTACCGTGGCGGATTTTGACACGCTGAAGTCGCTGTCTTCGGCCAATGGCGGGTTCAAGGACGGTTCGTTGATCGGCATCGACATCAGCAATCCCACGGAGAACCTCAGCTATGGGAACGTCATCGCAAACACCCTGGCCGGCATGCTCGGCGTGGCCAAACTCGGGCCGGGCAATTTGACGCTCTCGGCCACCAACACCTACACCGGGCCGACGCGGGTGGATGAAGGAGCGCTGGTAATCAACGGTTCGATCGCGGGAAGCGCCGCGGCGCTCAATGGGCTCAGCTCAGTGCTTGCCGGCACCGGCACCACGGGCTCGATCAGCGTTGCCGCAGCGGGTGGGACGATCGCTCCCGGCAGTCGCAGCGTCGGTGGAGTGAGCGGGATCGGCGTGCTGAACACCGGAGGGGTGAACCTTGCCGGAGGGGCCTTGCAGTCGCACCTTTCGCTGCAGCTTGGTTCGAGCAGTGGCGGGTTGGGCACCTCGGATCGACTGAATGTCACGGGTGCAGTGAACGTGAGCGGGTCGGACCTGGCCCTTTCCAGCGCGGGACTTGCCGCCGCCTTTGGCGACGTCTTTTACCTCGTGCTCAACGATGCCTCGGACGCGGTGGTTGGACAGTTTGGCTCCTACTTTAACGGAAGCTCGACCGTCTTTGGCCCACTCGCGGAA
>DASVRR010000294.1:0-38722 GCA_036388515.1 Chthoniobacteraceae bacterium
GGAAACGGTGATGTCAGCGATTCGGCCGGCACATGCGCGGACGATGTGGAAGGCCCTTTATCGCGAAGGCGAACTCGACCTCCGCAGCCGGCGCGATTTCCAGGCTCCGCTTCAACGCTGGATCGCGGAGCACGTCAGCGACTCGGGTCCGTTAGTTCCGGATCGACCAGAGCTCGTGGCCGACCTCGCCAGCAATGATGGCCTCACGCGGAAGTTTCTCCTGCGGATGAGCGACGGGCAGACTGTGGAGACGGTGGTGATGGGATATCCGGGGCGATTTACCGGATGCGTCAGCACGCAGGCTGGTTGCGCGATGGGTTGCGTGTTTTGCGCCACCGGACAAATGGGTTTTGTGCGGCATCTTCGCCCCGGCGAGATCGTCGCGCAGGTCTTGCACGCCCAGCGGGAATTGCGTTCCCGAGGCGAAGCCGGGTTGCGCAATCTGGTGCTGATGGGAATGGGCGAGCCGCTGCACAACTACGACGCGGTCATGACGGCGCTGGAAATCATTTCGGACAATCGCGGACTGAATATCGGACCGCGGCACATCAGCATCAGCACGGTCGGAGTTGTGCCCGGCATCCTGCGGCTCGCGGCGGAGCGGCGTCCTTACCATCTCGCCGTCAGCCTCCATGGCGCGACGGAAGAGGAACGATCGGCCTTGGTGCCGGCGAGTCGGCGCTGGCCGCTGGCGGAGTTGATCGCTGCCTGCCGGACTTACTGCGAGGAAACGGGGCGGCGCATTTTCTTCGAATGGACGCTGATCGCGGGGACGAACGACTCGGTCGAGCAGGCGCGGCGTCTCACGGCTTTGCTGCAAGGTTTGCGGGCTCATGTGAATCTCATCCCGCTGAATCCGACCCACGGTTTTGCTGGTGCGGCGAGCGCCTCCGAGGCAGCCGAGTTGTTCCAACGCACGCTCCGCGACGGCGGTTTCCCCAGCACCATCCGCCAGCGCCGGGGAATCGATGTTGCGGCCGGCTGCGGACAGCTCCGTGCGGAGAAAAGGCAGGCCGCTGCCTAAGTCCCGCTCGAGGTGCCGGGAAGAGGAGCTGGAAGTTTCCGGAGTGTTTCCTGGAGACGGCGCCAATCCACCGGCTTGATCAGGTGGACCGAAAAGCCTGCTGCCGCGCTTGCCTTGACGTCTTCGTCCATGCCGTAGCCGCTCAGCGCAATGCCGCGCAGCTTGTAGCGAGCACGCAGCTCATTCATCAAGTCGAGACCGCTGGCATCCGGAAGCCCGAGATCGCTGATCACCAAATCGAACGGATATTGCGCCGCCAGTTCCAGCGCCGCGGCCACGGTGGCGGCAATCCGGACCTGATGCCGATCGCGACTCAACAAACGAGCGAGCGCCTGGCGAGTCGCGTCATGATCTTCCACCAAAAGAATCCGGAGCGAAGTGATCGGAGTTTTCGCCGAGGGAGCTTCGACCGTCCCGGTGTTCTCCGGAGCCGCCGACGTGCTCAGCTGCAGGACAAAGGTGGCGCCGCAGCCGAGACCGGCACTTTCCGCACGGAGAGAACCGCCGTGAAGATCCGCCAGCGTCTTGCTGATCGCGAGGCCCAGACCGAGTCCTCCGAACCGGCGGGTGATCGAAACATTCCCCTGCTCGAAGGCATCGAACAGTCGCGGCAACGCCTCTCGCTCAATGCCGATGCCAGAATCTGCAATGAGGATCTCCACCCGGCCAGGCTCGGGATTGCGAGTCATCAGATCGATCGATCCGCCTTCCGCGGTGAACTTCACGGCGTTGTTCAGCAGGTTCCAGAGGATCTGCTGGAGGCGCGCCGGATCGCCGAGCGTGTGATGGTGCGCAGCGTCGGGTTGAAAGCTCACGCGCAGCCGTTTGCGCGCGACTTCTCCGCTGCGGGAAGTCTCCAGCGCGCGGCCGAGCAACTGGTGCACATCCACGATTTCCCGATGCAAAATCAACTTCCCGCGAGTGACGCGCGTGAGGTCGAGGAGATCATCGATCAGCCGGGCCTCCAGCTCGACGTTCCGCTGGACGACTTCGAGGTCGGCGCGCATTCCTTCGGAAAGATCCGGATCCTGCTGGAGCGAAGCAACCGTCATCAGCACCGGCGTCAGCGGAGTGCGAAGTTCATGGCTGAGCGCGGCGAGAAAGTGATCCTTCGCGGCGTTCGCTTCGATCGCTTCCCGACGGGCGCGTTCCAATTCGGCCGCGGCCTTTTTCTGCTCGGTGATGTCGATGGTGATGCCGTCGAAACGAGTCGCTTTCCCGGCTTGATCGTAGAAAGCCCGCCCGATCGCGTGGACCCAGCGAATCGAACCATCCGAATGCACCGCGCGATACTCGATGTCGTAGCTGGTTCGCTCAGCAACCGCGCGCTCCACCGCTTCGCGGGTCCGCGTTTGATCCTCCGGATGAAGCAGCGAATAGAACACCTGGAAGTCGATTTGCTGGTCCGCCGGCACTCCGAAATGTTGGCGGCAGTTTTTATCCCAGACGATTTTGTCAAACGGCAGATCACAGTACCACATCCCCAGTTTGGAAGTATCCAGCGCCAGATGCAGTCGGCGCTCACTTTCCTTCAGCGTGTGCTCCATTTCCTTCCGCTCGGTGATTTCCGAGGTGAGGAGCGAAATCCCGCCCTCAGTCGGATAAACCCGAATCGTGAACCAGCGCTCCCATTGTTCGTTGCGCCACTCAAACTGAGCGGGGATCCGCTCTTCCATCACGCGGATCAATTGCACCTCGAGGTTCGTCCCTTTTAGCTCCGGAAAAAGGTCCCAGATCCGCGCGCCAATCATCGCGTCGCACGGCATCTGGCAGAGCTGGCAGGTATGCTCGTTGACGTAGGTGTAACGCCAATTCTGATCCAGGATGGCGAAGGAATCGCGGATCGCCGCAAGGACCTGATCTCTTTGCTGGAACAGGCCACGGACTTCGTATTGGCGGCGCCGGGCGCGAAGGGCGACGCCGAGCGTGCTGAGCAGCGTCATCACCCGCAGCGGCCGCTCCAGCAGCGTGACATTCGCCAGCGGACCCAGCAAATCCACGGCTTGCCGGCTGGCAGAAGTGACGCTGCCGCCGCTCGTCAGGAGCACGATCGGCAGATCGGACCACGCCGGCTGAGCTTCCAGGATCGCGAGCAGCTTCGGGATCGCCGGCTCGATCAGCGCTTCTTCCGCAATGACCAAGGCGCCGCGGGTGTGCGTGAGTTTGTCCACCAGCTCGAACAAATCGCCGCAGACTTCCGCACGGATCTGGGATTCGTTCAGCGCAGCCGCCGCCAGTTCTCCATCGCGCCCGATTGGCGCCAGGACGAGCACGCTTTCCTCCAGCGGATCAGCGACTCCTTTGTTCAAGCGGATCCGTTCCCCATCATTTCATTCGCCAGACCTTTGTAGGTCGGGACTCCCGTGAGCACGCCGTGAAACTCTTTGAGCGGAGCTCCCACGTGGATTCCGTCCCGGCGAATCTGAAACTCGCGAATGGTTCGTTCGTGGTTGCCGCTGCGCTTTTTGATCACCGAGATCGCCTGCTTCACCGCACCTTCCACCTCGAAGTAGCGCAACACCACGACCGTGTCCGCCAGATAGGTCACATCCACCGGCGATTGCATGGCTCCGACGAGCCCGTGCTGTGCCAGTGCCAGGATGGTCACGACTCCGCGCTGCGCCAGATACGAGAGCAGTTCGTGCATCTGGATGGTCAGCGCGCGTTCTTCCGGCATCGCATTCAGGTAACCGTTCAGGCTATCGATGATGACCATCCGGACGTTTTCTCTTTCCACCGCACGCCGGATCCGGTGCGTGAATTCACCCGGGGAAAGCTCCGCCGGATTGATCTGCACCGCCTGCACCATGCCGTCTTCGATTTGCTGCGAAAGCTTCATCCCCAGCGCATCACAGCGGCCGATGTAGGTCTCGATCTTCTCGTCGAAAGTGAAAACCGCCACGCGTTCGCCGCGCATCGCGGCGGCCACGGCAAACTGCGCGGCCAGAGTGGATTTCCCGGTCCCCGGCGGACCCATGAAAAGATTGCTGGTGCCACGATCGAGGCCGCCGTCAGTGAGCGAATCCAGAGGCTCGATGCCGCTCGAAGCAACCTGAGTGGTAAAAGCCTCCTCTTTGGGAGCAGCCACCAGCCGGGGGAAAACCGTGATTCCACCGGACCGGATGATGTAGTCGTGATAGCCGCCGCGGAACTCTGCTCCTCGCACTTTGACGACCGAAAGCCGACGACGTGCGGCTCCGTACGCGGGCGCCATTTGCTCCAGCCGCAGCACTCCGTGGGCGATGCTTTGCACCTCGCGATCGGACGCTTCGCTGGTGCGATCATCCATCACCAAAACCGTGCACTTTCGTCCGGAGAAGAATTGCTTGAGCGCCAGAAGCTGCCGGCGGTAGCGGAGCGGATTTTGCGCGAGCAGCCGCAGCTCCGACAGCGAGTCAAAAACGACGCGCGCCGGTTGCACCCGCACCACTTCCTCCATGAGCACTTTCGAGATTTGGTTTAGCTCGACCTCGGCGGGATGAAAAAGCGTGTTCTGCGACTCAGCCGCGAGGTGTTCCTCGATCGCGGAGAGTTCGAAGACCGCCAGCGATTCCAGGTCCCACTCATGGGAATGCGCGACTTCCTGCAGCTCCTCGTAAGTCTCGGAGAGCGTGATGTAGAGCCCACGCTCGCCGGCTTGCAATCCCTTGAGCAAAAACTGCAGCCCGAGCGTGGTCTTCCCCACGCCGGGGTCGCCCTGGACCAGGTAAAAACGGTGGCCGGGCAATCCGCCGGCAAGAATACTGTCCAGACCGTCCACACCCGTGGCGCATCTCGGAGGAATTGGAGTTTGGGCGGGCACTGGAGTGAAGGGACGCGTCGTTTGATCGTATCTTGCACGGGTTGCTGGTCTTACCGAAAGCGCATTTCTCCGCGTCGCTCGAGCCCCGAAATTGCTCCCGATCAACCCTGTTCCCCACCCGTTTTGCCCTCACCAGAACGCCCGCGCTGTTTTCCTCCGCAGCGGGAGGTAGCTTGGAGCGGGTGAAGAGACTCGAACTCTCGACATCTTCCTTGGCAAGGAAGTGCTCTACCAACTGAGCTACACCCGCGATAAGCGGTCGGGAGAATAACGCTGGCGGTCCGCCGCGCAAGAACTTTTCTGCGGAAAACCGCGGACTTCTGCGCGAGAGAAAACCTGCCTCTTCCGGCGGCTGAGAGCACGACCTCAAAGCGAACCCGCACCGGGAAAAGACCCGGTTTTCCTCCGAACGCACGTGCTCTCTCCGGAGCAGTTGAATGGATTTGACGCGGGAAGATCCCGACTTATCGTCGCGACCGCAAAACGCACTTCAGCCGTTCGAGGCAGCTCTCAACCGCCACAGGGAAAAAACAGGGTTTATGTTCAGTCCAAAGAAAGAAAGTTGTCGGAGAAGGTTCACGCCGGGGACTTCCTCGGCGGCGCTCGCCGGAGACGGACTCCTGGCGCAACCGGCCCATCTTCGCGGAAGAGACAAGGCGCTTCCCGATCGGTTGGTGATCACCAGTTTGGTTTGCGACTCGATCGTGGTCCTTTACGCGCTGGTCCTGAGTTACTGGTTTCGGTTCCAGACGGGGATCAAAGACCTGGGCGTCGATTTCGGCGCGATCACGTTGAAGGATTATTCCGGATACATCGCCTTCGGGAGCATTGCGCTGATCTGCACTCTGACGAGCTTCGGGATCTACGAACGAACCGCTCTGCTTCGGTTCCGCTACGTGTCGCTGAAGATCCTCAAAGGCGCCGCTTGCTGGGCGCTCGGGTTCCTCGCCTTTGCGCTGATCTTCAAGTTTCAGCCGCCGATCTCCCGGCTCTTTGTCGGAATCTCGATGTTCCTCGTGCCGGTCTCGCTGCTCACCTGGCGCGTCATCTTCCACGGCTTCCTCCAGCGCTCGGTGATCGCCGTGAATCTCCGCCAGCGCGTCGCCTTTGTCGGCTGGAACAAGGAATCGGCGCGGCTTTCGAAGACCTTTTCCGAGGATCCGAGCAGCGCGTATCAGGTGATCGGCTGCATCAGTTCCATCCCGAAACGCTACGAGGAAGAACCGACGATCCGGGAACTCGGACACTGCGACAATCTGGCGGAGATCATTCACCGGCACGCGGTCGATATGGTGGTGCTCACGGACGTAAATCCCGTCACCGACGACATCGTTCATCTCGCCAACACCTGCGAGCGCGAGATGGTCCAGTTCAAGGTGATCCCGTCATATTTCCAGATCCTCGTCTCCGGATTGCATCTGGAAACCGTGAGCGGCATCCCGATTCTCGGCGTCTCGCGGCTGCCGCTGGATCGGTTCGTCAATATCTTCCTCAAGCGCATGGTGGATATCGTCGGCGCAGTCGTCGGATTGATCCTCGCCGCACCGATCATCGCGATTTTCGGCACGCTCGTTTATCTGGAATCTCCCGGACCGGTGATCTACCGGAACCGTCGGCTCGGGCGCAACGGCATCGAGTTCGACATCCTGAAGATCCGGAGCATGCGGATCGGTGCGGAAAAAGAGGCGTCCGGATTCTGGACGCTGAAAGACGATCCGCGGCGGCTGAGGATCGGCGCGTTCATGCGGCGCTGGAATCTGGACGAAGTGCCGCAGTTCTGGAACGTCTTGATCGGCGACATGAGCCTCGTCGGGCCACGTCCGGAATCCGCCTCGCTCATCCGGAATCTCAAGCACGAAATCCCGCATTACAACGCGCGCCACAACGCCAAACCCGGAATCACCGGCTGGGCGCAAGTCAAAGGACTCCGCGGCGATACGGATCTGACGGAGCGCATCAACTGCGATCTTTGGTATTTGGAAAACTGGAGCCTGACGCTGGATGTCCAGATCATGCTCATGACCTTCGTGAAGCACGATAATGCCGGCTAAACGGCCGCGCCTCGCTGCTGCATGAAGATCGCCTACACTTTCCACCGCGATGCCGGAGATCCGCGGGTCCAGTCGGGTCGTCCCCATTCGATTCTCCAGCAGTTTGAGTCGCGCGGGATTGAAGTGGAACGAATCTTCCCCTTCCAGACGCAGCGCAGTTCCCTGCTGCGTCTCCGCACCGGTTTCTTCCGGATGCTCGGCCGGCCCTACCGCGCGGATCGTGAACCGGCTTTGCTGCGAGGTTACGCGCGCGAGTTTGCGCAGCGGGCGGAAGGTCGCAGCTTCGATCTGGTGTTTTGCCCCGGATCCGAGGCGATCAGCCAGCTTCGCACCGATCGCCCGATCACCTTCTGCGCCGATGCGACGTTCCACAACATGGTGGACTATTATTGGGACTTCACGGAATTGCATCCCGCCTACATCCGGAAAGGCGACGCCCTGGAATCTTCCGCACTGCAGCGCGCGGCGCTGGCCATTTATCCGTCCGACTGGGCGGCACGCGCGGCGATCGATTACTACCAGGCGGCTCGGGAAAAAGTCGCAGTCATTCCTTTCGGAGCAAACTTCGGCCGCGAGAACAGCTGGCCGCAAGTCGAAGGCTGGATTGCCGCCCGCCGATTCGAAAAGCTGAAGCTGCTTTTCCTCGCGACGCATTGGGGAAGAAAAGGCGGGGAACTCGTGGTGGAAACCTGTCGCCGACTGCTACAGGCCGGCGTTTCGCTCGAGCTAAATGTCGTCGGCTGTCCCGTGCCCGCAGTGCACCGCGATCTTCCGTGGCTGGTCGCAAATGGTTTCCTGCGCCCGGATCAAGCTGCCGATCGAGCGAACCTCGAAGGTCTGATGCGAGCGAGCCATTTCCTCTTTTTGCCCACACGTGCAGAAGCTTTCGGGATGAGCCTGTGCGAAGCCAATGCCTTCGGAGTTCCGGTCATCACCACGGCGACTGGCGGAGTTCCCTCGATCGTGCGCGACGGGGAAAACGGATTCGCTTTGCCGCTGGCGGCAGACGCCGAAGCATACGCCGGGCAGATTCTCCGCCTCTTCCGAGAACCGGCGCTTTACCGGAAGCTGGCGGAGAGTTCCTTCCGGGAGTTTGAGCGGCGGCTAAACTGGCGCGCCTTTTGCGAACGCTATCTGGAGTTGGTTGAGGAGCGGCTCGGGATTGCTTTGCGCCCGAACGATTCCGCAGCAAAGCCGGCCGCGCCGAGCAAAGCTCCGGCACTGGCGAAAATCGGCTTCCTCGCCAATGACTACATCAATCCGGAGTCGGTTTCTTCCTGGTCCGGTCTTCCCTTTTACATTGCGCAAGGCCTGCGCGCCGCCGGCTATGAAGTCGTGCCGATCCGCGCGCTCGGCATCGGGAACAGTCGGTGGTCCAGAGTGAAAAAAGCGCTCTGGCGGCTGGCCGGCCGCCGGTATCTTCCCGCGCTCGAACCCGCCGCAATGCGCGAGTATGCCGACGTGATTTCGGGGAAGATTTCCGAAGTTCAACCGGACCTGCTTTTCAGCTTGAGCAGCCGCTTTCTGGTCAACCTTCACGTCAAGGTGCCGACGATCTTTTGGACCGATGCGACCTTCGCCGGCATGGTCGATTTCTACGAAAGTTTCTGCCGCCTCACTCCGGCGACTTTGGCTAACGGCCGGGCTGCGGAACAAGACGCGCTGAGCCGGACTTCCTACGCCATCTATGCGTCGGATTGGGCGGCTCAAACTGCCATCGAACATTACCGCGTGGAGCCGCAAAAAGTCCGCGTGGTTCCATTCGGCGCGAATCTTTCCGACGAACCAAAACTGGCGAATCTGGAGGAAGCAATCGCGCGGCGCAAGGCCGGCGGCGGCGAGTGTCGATTGCTCCTGATGGGAGTCGATTGGGAGCGAAAAGGCGCCAGCGTCGCGATGGAGGCAGCAGTCGAGTTAAACCGGCTCGGCATTTCCACCCGGCTGCGCGTCGCCGGATGCCGGCCTCCGTTCCGGCAAAAGCTTCCGGATTGTGTGGAACTGCTCGGCTTCCTGGACAAGCAAAGCGTCGCCGGACGAGCACAGATTGCGGCGCTTTATCTCGAGAGCCACTTCCTCATTGTTCCTTCCCGGGCGGAAGCGTACGGCGTGGTTTTCTGCGAAGCGAACGCCTTCGGAGTTCCGTGTCTCGCGACCGAAGTCGGCGGCATTCCCACGATCATCCAGAACGAAGTGAACGGCCGCCTTTTCGATCTCCACGCGCACGGCCGGGAATATGCCGAATGGATTGCAGACATCTGGAAAGATCCGGCGCGCTACCAGGAACTCGCGCTCGGCTCGCGGCGCCGCTACGACGAGCGGCTTTGCTGGAGCGCGTCGATCCAGCAGATCGCCGGATTGATCTCCACGCTTCTTCCGGAAGCCGCCGAAAACGAACGACCCAAAGTCGCGGAAACTCTGCTCCAACCATGAAGACGCTCGTCGCCATGGTGACCATCGGGAAAGACAAATGGACGCGGCGATTCAGCGTGCGCGATGCGCAAACCTACGCCGCCAAGCATGGCTACGCCTTTGCCCAGATCGTCGAGGCGTCGATTCCGCCGGGCGAACGCACGCCGCATTGGGAAAAGATCCTGATCCCGAAACGGCATCCCGGCTATGAGCGTTATCTGATTCTGGATGACGACATCCTGATCAATCACCGTCTCGCGCCGGAACTACCGCAGATTCCTCCGGACGCTCTCGGCCTCGTGCGCGAGCCGCTTCCGGGAGCGAATGTCGGCCCCGTAAAATGGGTCGGGAACAGCGGAGTGATGATCGTTCACTCCGAGGCGGTGGATCTGCTGGATCAAGCGTACGTCATGGGCGAAGTGACCGACGTGGTCCCGGGATTTGGGGAGCAACCGGCGATCAACAAAGTCGCGTGGGCCGCGGATCGCATCGCAAAACTCGATCGCCGGTGGAATTACATCCTCATGGCGGACTGGCTGAAAACGGCCCACGGACAAGATTATCCGTGGACCAAAAACCTCGCGCTTTCCCGCCTGGCAAAGTTCACCGTTTTCTCCTGGCTGCTCATCTCGATCGCTCTGAAAGCCTGCGGCTTAAAGGCTCCCGGAGCCGTGATGCGCCGGCTGGATGAAGCCTACTTCATCCACCTGATTGCCTTCCGGATGGGCGTCGGCCTGGTTCATCGGTTTGCCCGCTAGATGAGCGAAGCTCTCGCGGATCACACCAAAAAACGGGAACGCTCCATCCTGGCGTTCTTTGCCACATCGATCGCCGCGCGCGGCATCGGTATCGGTTGCCAGTTGCTGCAGGTGCCGATCGCGCTGAAGCATTTGGGGAACGAAGCGTTCGGACTTTGGGTCACGCTGTTCAGCTTCGGCTTCATCATTGCGTTCAGTGATTTCGGGATTGGGTTGGGCGTGCAAAACAAAGTCGCGGAAGCGCTCGGTCGGGAAGATCGCGTCGAAGGTCGGCGAGTTTTTGTCACCGGATTTCTTTTCCTCTGCGGGATCGCGCTCGCACTGCTCACCATCTTTGTTCCCCTTTGTTTGCTCCTGGATCTTCCGCGAATGCTCGGCATCAGCGATCCGCTCGTCGCGGAATCCACCGCGAGTTCGGTCCTGATTGTTGTCCTGATCTGGTGCATCACCGTTCCGATTGGGCTCGGCCAAAGAGTCGCGCTCGGCGCTCAACTCGGCTGGGCCTTCAACGCCGCCAGCACCATCTCGCAGGTGGTTTTGCTGGCGGCAGTTTTTGCTGGAGCGTGGATGAAAGTCGGCATCAGCTTCTTTTTCTTCCTCACTTTCGGGGGCGGGTTTTTGGTTAATTTCAGCTTCCTCATTTACCTGCTGCGCCGGCTTGGCTGGGCGAAGATCGACCTCAGTTTTTTTGAGGCTTCCCGGGTGAAAGAGCTCGCGCAACTCGGCGGCTTTTTCTTCCTCCAGCAGATCGCCACCATCGTGATGTTCCTGGCTCCGCCGCTGATTCTTTCCGCAGCGCTCGGAGCGGCCGCGGTCACTCCCTACAGCCTCACACAACGCGTGCTCAACGTCTTCATGGTGGTTGCAAACGCGGTGCTCGTGCCGCTTTGGCCCGCCTACTCGGAGGCAAAAGCAAAATCCGACTGGCTCTGGATCCGGCGCACTTTGCTCCGCTCGCTGCTCATCGTGCTGACCATGGCGATTCTCCCCATGCTGATCGCCGGGCCATTCATCCGCACGCTGATCACCTGGTGGACCGGCGCCAGCGCGGAACTTCCGAGCCAAACGCTCGTCTGGCTCCTCATTGCCTGGAATTCTCTGACTGTGCTGCAGCAACCCTTTGGTTATTTCCTCGCCGGAATCTCGAAAGTCCGCCGCGCCACGGTTTACTCGATCCTTTCCACCGCGCTCGCGCTCGGCGTGATTTTCTTCCTCATTCCGGAACACGGAGCCAACGCCTTGCCGCTGGGCCTCATCGCCGGTTGTCTGCCGTTCATGTTTTTCGGCAATGTGCTCGAAACTCTGATGGTCCTGCGTCCAGCTCTGCGTCGCCAGCGCGAATCCCAAGACGCGGGCGTCAGCATGCTGCCAAACCCGGAGCAAACCCGATGAGCAGCGAGTCGAACGCACGTTCTTTCATCGTGCTCTGCACGGACATTCCTTGGGTCCACGCGCTCGCCGAAGCGCTGGCCGCGCACGGCCCGACTGCCGCGATTCGGCTCTACGATTTCCGCAGTTATCGGACCGCTCCAAAGCTGCCGGACGACGTCCATTCTTCCCCAAACTTCCGGCGTCTCACCTGGGCTTTTCCTCCCGGCTACATCGGCAAACTCGCCTGGCTTTTCCGCCCGTTTCTCTCCGCACGCATTCGCCGCCTAGCGCGGAGTCTTCAGCGGGAAAGCGGCGCGGCGCCGTTCGTCGTGGTTCCGTATCCATTTTATGGTCCGGCGTTGCGCGGCATCCCGGCAGAACGCCTGATCTACTACAATCTCGACGACTACACGCTCTATGAGCGCTTTCATCCGGAGAACATCGCGCGCACCGAAGCGGACATTATCCGGCGCGCCGGACTGACCGTTTGCCTCGCGATTTCGCAGGTGGAAATGCTGCGCCGGCAGTTTCCGGAGCGCGCCACTTCCATCCAGCACTTTCCGCTCGGCGTCGCGCAGGAGTTCATCAACCCAAACCCGTCGAACGTCAGTTCGCGTCCTTTTCGCTTGGGCTTCATCGGGAATCTTTCCGACCGCGTGGATTGGCGTCTGGTCGGCGAAATCGCGGCGCTTTGCCCTAGCGTGCAGTTTGAGTTTGTCGGTCCGCTCGAGTGGATGGGCGCCGCGGGCGGTCAGGACGAACGCTGGCGGGAACAACGTTCGCGGGCGCTCGCGATCCCGAATGTGCGTCACCTGCCGGCGGTGCCGCAGGAGGAAGTCATCCGGCATTACTGGGACTTCTCCGCGACTTGGATTCCCTACGATCCGCTGCACGCTTTCAATGTCGCTTCTTGTCCCACGAAGATCATGGACGGGCTCGCCACCGGCCGGCCGATGCTCAGCACTCCGCTCCCGGAATGCCGCCTTTATCCGGAATGGATCGACCTTTTCTCCACCGCTGCGGAAGGTGCCGCGCAAATCCTCCGGCTGGAAGCAAAACACCTCGCTGGCGAGCTGACGGAGCGCGCGGAACGGCAGCTCGCCTTTGCCCGGGAAAATACCTGGCCGCGGCGCGCCAAACAACTGCTGGACTTGCTCCCCAGCGATCTTCCTTCTTCAGCCTCGACCTCCTCGAGATGAACTTTGTTCCCCACGTGTGGCCTTCGCCCTGCTGAGTTTCCGCCGATGCTGCATCCACCGACCATCTGGCTTTCTTTGCTGGAAGCAGCCTTGTCTTGCAGCGCGCGGATTCATCTGCGCGTCACCGGCGGCGTCTATCAGCTTTGCCTTCTCCGGATGATGGGCGTCACGGTGCAAGGTCCCGTTTCGTTTGCTCCCGGCGCGAGCTTTTCCGATCCGTCGAAGCTGCAGCTCGGGCGTTACGTTTCCTTCGGAGCCAATGCGCGCATCGTCAGTTGGGCGCCGGTGATCATCGGCGATGACTTCATGGCGAGCGACTCGCTGAGCATCAACAGCGGCGATCACGACCCGATCACCTGGAAGCCGAAGCTCGCGCCGATCACCATCGGGAACCGCGTCTGGTGCGGCACGGGCGTCACGATTTGCGCTGGAGTGGAAATCGGAGACGACGTGGTCATCGGCGCCGGATCGCTGGTCACAAAATCGCTTCCCGCCGGTCACATCGCCTACGGCTCACCGGCAAAACCGATGCGCGCCATTAACCGCGAGGGCGAGAAATTGTGGTCGATGTGGCCCGAACGATCGGACTTCCATCGGGTCCACGAAGCCTCGAAGTTCAAGCAGAGGTTCCACCGGTTCGTCGCGCGATTTTAGCCGGCTCGATGCATCATTTGCCTGCCGCCGCGGAAGCTGGAGAAGCGATTGGGGAAGATCGTGAAGTGGAACGCGCCTCAGACGGACGCTGGTTTCACCTGGGCGCTTTCGGCTCACTCGGCACCGCGTGTGGCATCACGGCTTTCCTCATCGGAATGCTCGGCACGTTCACCGTTCGCGTCGTCGGTGAAATGCCGGTCAGCGAGCTTCTCCTGCTGGCTTTTGCCGGGATGAGCGTGCTCTGGATTGCGCTCACCGGAAGATCTCCGGCGCCAATCCCTGCTCCGCGTTTGCTCGCCATCTTTATGCTGGCCGAATTCATCGCGTTGCTCGGCTACGTCCTTTCCGATTTCTACCGCGGCAGTGCCACCGCCGACATGCTGCGCGGTTGGTCCCGGATGGCTTTCCTGGCGCTCGACCTTTGCTGTTTTGCGGTGCTGTTTGGCTCCGGATGGAAGGCCTTTGTCCTGGTGCAAATCGGGTGTGTTTGCGCGGTCGTCGGACCGCTGATCAACGGCCCGCTTTTCGGCGACTACTGGAAGTTTTGCTTCGCTGCGCCCGTGACCATTCTCGTGGCGTTGTTGGTTCCCCGCGTTTTTGGTTATTGGACGTCGGTCGTGGCGTTCTTCGGCCTCGCCGCGCTGCATCACGTGATGGACTTCCGCAGCCTCTCGATGATGAGCGCCGCCGCCGGTTTGCTCCTGCTGGTGCGCGCTTTCCCGCCGCTTTCGCGGCGCATTGTTTTGATCGGCGGGATCATTCTCGGTGTCGCTCTCGTCCCGATTCTTCATCAGAAAGTCGTCTCGCAGGCTTCGGTCCGCGGGAACCGCTCGAACGTCGAGCGATCCGCCATGGTGGAAGCCGCCTGGGAAGGTTTCACCGAATCGCCGCTGATCGGCCACGGTTCCTGGTTCAGTCGGACCGACATTTTCACCCGCTTCAAACAGATCCGCTCGATCAACGCGACGCTCCTGCAAGCGCCCGGCTTTGATGAACGCGACGACAAGCTGATGGCGATCCATTCGCAAATCCTGGTCAGCCTCGCGGAAGGCGGAATCTTCGGAGCGGCGTTCTTCCTCATCTACGGCGTGATGATTCTCTGGGCGCTTTGGTTTGTGACCATCCGGCGAAGCTGGAGCCCGCTCACGCCGCTCTTTCTGCTCACGCTTTTGGTCGCGTTTTGGAACTTCTGGATGAGTCCTTTTTCCGGAGTTCACCGGGTCGAAATCGCTCAAGCTGCCGCGCTGATCCTGTGCCTCTGGGCCGAGCGAAAAGAGTTCCCCGGAATCTGGCGCAATGTCTGACCGAATCGCCGCTCGGCGCCCTCCATTGCGGGTCCTGCATCTTCAAAACGGCAGCAAGTTCGGCGGCATTCAGCGCATGCTGGTTTGTCTTGCGAAAGAGCGCGCCGCTTGTCCGGAGATGGAGCCAATTTTCGCGCTGTGCTATGCGGAAAGACTCGCCACCGAGCTGCTCACCGCACAAGCGCGGGTGGAAATTCTCGGCCCGGTCAGCGGACGCAAGCCGTGGCAAATCTTCCGCGGCCAATTTCGGCTCTGGCGGCTTCTGACGCGCGAGCGGTTCGACGTGGTGGTCTGTCACGGTTCGTGGCCGCTTGCCATCTTCGGCGTCGTGCCGCGGCTGCTCAGGATTCCTCTGGTGCTCTGGATGCACAACGACACGCCTCGCCGGAACAAAAATCCGCTGGAGTTCCTCGCCGGTCGCATCGGTCCGGACTGGGTCATCTGCAACAGCGCTTTCACCGCCGCGAGTCTTCCCCTGCTCTTCCCAAAACCACCGCCGCACAGCGTCGTCGCCTGCCCGGTTTCGCCGCCCGCTCAAAGCTTCCGCTCCGCCGCAGCGCGAACCTCGGTTCGCGAGGAGTGCGCGACTCCGGAAGAAAGCGTCGTGATCATCCTCGTCGGCCGGCTGGAAGCCTGGAAAGGCCACGCGGTTTTGCTCCAGGCGCTGGGCGAACTCCGGACGCTGCCGGGCTGGACCTGCTGGTTCATCGGCGGCGCGTTTGATTCCTCGCAAACTGCATTTCTGGAGCAACTCAAGAGCGCCGCAGAGACAGCTGGAATTGCCGAGCGCGTGCGGTTCCTCGGCCAGCGCCACGATGTGCCGGCGCTGCTCGCGGCTGCGGATGTTTTCTGTCAGCCAAATCTCAGCCCGGAGCCGTTCGGGATTGTCTTTATCGAAGCGCTTTACGCTGGCCTCCCGGTGGTCGCGACTGATCACGGCGGGGCGCGGGAAATCGTGGATCAGACAAGCGGAAGGCTGCTTCCTCCGGGCGATGCGTCGGCTTTGGCCGCGGCGTTGAAAACCTTGATCACGCAGCCGGAACTTCGCGCCAGCTTGAGCCAGGCCGCGCCTTCACGTGGCGCCGCCATCTCCGATCCTGCGCATCTTCTTCCCGCGATCTACGAGATCTTCGTCGGCCTCCGTCAATCCGCTCGCGTTCATGGATAAAGAACCCGCAGTCACCGTTCGGACGATGATGGGCGCGCGCCAACTGGAGCTCGCGTTGAAGTGCCTCGGCAGCATGAAGTCCGTGGTGCGCCATCCAATCCGCTTCGCGATTCACGATGATGGCAGCCTGGATCCGGAAGCTCGATTTCGGCTGGAAGAACGTCTCGGCGGCTGCACGTTTGTCGATCGCGCAAGCGCCGGGGAACAAGTCGCAGATCGGCTCCGGAAGCATCCGCGATGTGCGAAATTCCGGAACGAACATCTCTTCGGCCTGAAACTTTTCGACGTTCCTCTGCTCGCCGAAACGCGCGTGATTTACTGCGACACGGACATCCTATTCGCTCGTCCGATCAAGTGCCCAGCTTACTTCCGCGGCGGCTGCCATTCTTTCGTGGCAATGCGCGACCTGAAGGAATCTTACTCCGTGCGGATCGCGCAGTGGCCGATTCTCCGGAAGCGCGGCATCCGGCTCGCCAGCAGAGTTTGCGCGGGGATGATCAGCTTCGATCCGGCAGCGCATGACTTGGATTTCATCGAGTGGCTGCTCGGTGTGGATGAAGAGACGCAGCTGTTTGGCGGATTTCCCTTTTGGGCGGAGCAAACGATCTATGCCGCGCTGGCGGCAAAGGCGGGCTGCTCTTGGATCCAGCCGGAAGAATGTCTGGTCGCGCATCGGACAAACTTCCCCACCGCGTGCGACGCGGCGATTATCCACTTTGCGGGATTCTCGCGCGCTTTGTTCCCCAGTCTGTACGACACGCTGAAACTCGCGGAAGATTCCCGCGAGCCGATCAGCCTGGGGACGAAGCCGGCGCCGGACTGCAATCTTCTGCGCCGTCTCGAGAGCGCCTTCCGGACGCGTTTTCTCCTGCGGGAAGAACCGGCGCATCTCCGGAAGAAATAGGTTCCAGCAAACTTCGCGTCGTCAGTTCGGCTGCAGCTTCCGCTCCGGCGAGTTGGCTGCGGAAGAAGCGGACGTGAGATCATCGAGGATCAACTCTCCGAGGTTTGTCCGGAAGTGCGAAACTTCCCACCACCAGCTCCAGACCTTGCTCCCGGCTGCTTCCGGATTGGTGTCCGCCGTTTGCGGCAGTGCTCCGGAGAAGTCCCGCAGGATGAAACCCGGCAGGTTCGCCTCGCGGAAAATGGCGCTGACTTTCTGCTTCGCCTGATCCACTCGGGGCGCAAGTCCCTCGGCGGCGATCAGCGCGCGATACGCCTCATGGATGGGGAGGAAAAAGACGATGAGCTCGACCCGATGTTGCCGGCAAAGTTCCGCAATCTCCCGCGCATGTTCGTAGCGCGCCTCATCGACTTTCAGGTCGCTGGCCGCGGCGGTGCGGAGCAAACGCTGGCCGATCTCCAGCACCCGACGCGATGCCCACGCGCTGTCGCCCTTGATCTGACTCCGCATCGCGTCCGGATCGCGGACACCCCGGAGATAGGCGACCTTTTCCGGCTGTGATTGCCGCAGCAACGTCTTCGCCGTATCTACGACGGCGGTCATGGAGAAAATTCCCGGCGAAACCAGCGCGGGCTTCATTGTATCCCCAGCTCGCTGGAGCAAAATCTCGCGGTCGAAAGTCGGCGGCGGATGATGCGGACCGACGAAGGTCACAGCGTCGAAGCCGATCACGACGCGGCGGACGGAACCGAGGCAAAGCGCGTGGCGGAGGTAAGCCAGGATTTGTTCCGGCTCGGCGCTGGTGATGCCGGCATTATAGGCCCGCGACTTCCAGCGGAAATCATCCGCGGGCAAGCCCACGCAGACTCGCGAGTTCCCGAGGTAAATCGTCTCCGGACGTTCATGGCACAGCGCGTAGGCCTTGTGCAGATATTCGTTTTTCTCGATCGCGCGGCGCGATTTCAGCCGCAGGCGGAGGAACGAATCCGCCGGGCGAATTCCGTATGGATCGACGATCCAGTTGAAGCCCATCAACGCGAGAATGGTGCCCGCCGCGCAGATCAGCGCGACGACCAAATGCCTGGCGCGGGGTGCAGTTTTCGGTTCGCTCATGATCCTGAATCCCGGCGGAAGCGCGTGGTTTTAAAACTGGTAGTAGAGGAACTCGGACGCCTTGTTGATCGAGAAGAGCGAAAGGCCGAGGATCACGCCAACGACTGCAGCGGTGACGGTGTTGATGGTCATCGGCTGGGTTCCGTCCGGGGTGACGCGCTCCAGGATCGGTTCGTAACGGGCGAGGATTTGCTGGGTGTTCGGACCGAAGGCGGCGATCAGCACGACCACGGCCAGGACAAAGAGTTCGGTGATGGTGTGAGTTGAGAGCTGACTCGGCGAAAGCTGCAGGAGCGGGAGCTGCGCGAGAATGCGGCTGAAGGGGAAAGTTTCCGGAAGCGTCAGGCTGGGGAAGGAAAACATGGACGCCAGGATTCGGTTCGCCACTTCGACTGAACTGGCGCGGAAATAAACCCAGCCGACGATCACGCAGAGCATCGTCAGCAAGTAACCGGCGATTCCCTGGCAGCGGCGGCCGAGCGGATGCCGAAGCTCCAGGCCGAGGCGGCGCCAGAGATGATTGATCGCGAGAAGAACTCCGTGAAATGCTCCCCACACAATGAAGGTCCAGTTGGCTCCGTGCCAGAGTCCGCTGAGGAACATCGTGGCGATCACATTGAAGATTTGCCGGAACAGGCCGCAGCGATTTCCTCCCAGCCGGAAGTAAACATACTCGCGGAAGAAACGCGTCAGCGTGATGTGCCAGCGGTTCCAGAAATCCGCGATGGACCTCGCTTGATACGGTGAGCTGAAGTTCGCCGGAAACTTGATCCCGAACATCCGCGCAAGCCCGATGGCCATGTCGCTGTATCCGGAGAAATCGAAGTAAAGCTGCAGCGTGTAAGCGAGCGCGCCGAGCCAGGCGTCGGCTGAAGTGAATGTTCCGCCCGCAGCCGCGACGTCGAAGAACGGTCTGGCGTATTCCGCGACGGCGTCCGCGAGCAAAACTTTCTTCCCGAGTCCCAGGACAAAGATAAACAAACCCACCGTGAGATCGGCAGCGCGCAAGCCGAGGCGCTTTTCTTCCAGCTGCGGCATCACTTCCCAATGCCGGACGATTGGTCCCGCGATCAGGTGAGGGAAGAAAGTGACGAAGAAAACGTAGTCGAGGAAGGAGTAGTAATGGTCCGAGCTTTTCGAGACTTCGATGAGGAAAACAATCTCGGTGAAGGTGAAGAAGGAGATCGCCAGTGGAAGGGCGATTTGGGCGAGGAACAGGTGCGTGCCGGCGGTCGCGTTGACGGTCTCGACGAAGAAGTTGGCGTACTTGAAATAGCCGAGCGCGAGGAGGTTCAGCCCGACTCCGGCGGCGAGCCAGCGGGACTTTGCGGGTCCCGGCGGCGCGCGGAAAAGGAAGGCGCCCAGGACGTAATTTGCGACCACGGAAAGCCCCAACAACCAGAGATAAACCGGGCTCCACCAGCCGTAAAAGAAGAGCGAACAGAGCACCAGCCAGGTCTTCGCCCAGGTCTCCGAAATCCTGCTGAGCCATGCAAAGCCGAGGAGCGCCAGGGGGAGGAAAACCAGCAGGAACTCGAAGGAATTAAAAAGCAAAGCTCAGTTTTGCGCGGCGATGGGTATCAGCAGGAACCGCGTCGGGTCAAGCTGGCGGAACCTTCCAGGCCAACTCGGCGGGACAAGTTGCTGACTTGCGGACTGGAGGGAAGCGCGCCGTCGCTTCCGTGGCCCGCGGCATCGACGGCGCGATGCCCTCCAGGTGAAGGCGATGCCTTCTTCCACACTTGCCGGCGAGCGCGGCCTCTGCCAGCTTCCACGCCAGCCGATCCGGAACGCTCGCGCGCTGCCGGGCCGACCTGGACTTTTCGATGAATCAACCTAGCGATTGTTTGAGCGATACTCCGGGACCGGGAGGATCTCCGACCCCGCAACGTCTCTTGATCGTCACGCCGACGCTCGGCGTTTCCCCTTATCTGGACCAAACGGTGCGCGGGATCACCTCGCTCAGCATTCCTTTCCTCCACGTGATCTCCTGTCCGCAGCCGGCGATCGCTCAGCTGGCGCAACGCTTTCCGCATGCTCGGGTCGTCGCGGACGCCGGGCGGGAAGGCGCGATTTACGGAGCCATCAACGCCGCGCTGGCGGCTGCTGGGGACGAGTGGGAATGGTTCACTTACATCAACGACGACGACGAACTCGGACCCGCGTTTTCCGAGACGGTTCGGCGGCATTGGGCCAGTCACGATCCGGAGCCGGTCGTGTATGGGGAAGTCCGCGTGATCGATGAAAGCGACCGCACGATCAGTTTCCTGAGCATGGAGAGCCGGCCGGAATTCATCCCGGCCGTGCTGCGCTCGGGGCTCAGTCCGCTGAATCAACAAGGAATGATTTTCCGCCGCGATCTGGTTCGGGAACTCGTCGGCTTCAACACCCAATACAAGATTTGCGCGGACCTCGATTTCTGGGCGCGCGCTTTGGCCGCGGGACACGGGTTCCGGCATTATCCGGTGGAAATGGGACGCTTCCGGATCCGGCGTGGCCAGATCTCCGGCGACATCCACGTGACCCGCGGCGAACAGGACGAAATCGCGCGCCGCCTCTTTCCTCACGCTGGCAGTTGGTTGCAGCGCACCGCGGCCCGGCTGCGTTTTCGTTTTTGTAATCTCCCCCGCTATCTTGCCCGAAGTCGCACGGTCGGCTGGTCTTCCAGTGAAGCCATCCTCGCCGGCGGAAAACAGGCAGCCTGAGCGTGGAAGTTCTGGTTCTCAACGATCACGCGCACGTCAACGGCGGCTCCAGTGCCGTCGCGCTGGCGTCGGCCCGCGGCCTCGCGGCGAGCGGCATCCGGACCACACTTTTTTCCGGAGTTGGTCCGGTGGATCCGAGTTTACGCAGTGTTCCCGGGCTGGAAGTCATCTGTCTGGACCAACCGGAAATCGCGCGCGACCCAAACCGCCTGCGGGCTTTCACCGGCGGTCTCCGCAACGGAGTTGCCGTCCGTGCGCTGGAGCAACGACTCGCCGCATCCGACCCAGCCGACACGATCGTGCACATGCACACGTGGACGAAATCGCTTTCGCCGTTTGCGCTCCACACCGCGATCCGGCGCGGATTCAAGGTGCTGATCACGCTCCACGACTTCTTCATCGCTTGCCCCACCGGTAGCCTTTTTCTTCCGAAGAGCGCTCAGCTTTGCCCGAAGGAACCGCTCTCCTGGGATTGCCTCCGCTGCTCGTGCGACCGGCGCCATTACGCCCACAAGCTTTGGCGCAGCGCGCGGACTTTCCTCCAGAACAACTTGCTGCGGATTCCGGAAGGCGTGGCGCATTTCGTCGGCGTCTCGGAGTTCAGCGCGTCTTTGATGCGGCCGTGGTTGCCTCCTGGCACTCCGGTCACCGTCGTCCGCAATCCCGTGGATTGCCTGGATCTCGGGCCCGCTTCCGTCGCCGAGAATGCGCCGCTGCTTTTCATCGGGCGCTTTTCTCAGGAGAAAGGCGTGCTGCTGGCCGCGGCCGCGGTCCAGCGGTTGGGAGTTCCCGCCGTGTTCATCGGTGACGGCGAACTTGCCGCCGAAGCGCGCGCGATGTGTCCCGGAGCGATCTTCACCGGCTGGCTTCCTCCGGAAGAAATCCGCGCGTGGCTGAAGAAAGCGCGCGCCCTGCTTTTCCCTCCGCTCTGGTACGAGACGCTCGGACTCGTCGTGGTGGAAGCAGCCGCCAGCGGTGTTCCGGCGATCATCTCGGATCGTTGCGCGGCCACGGATTTCCTGGGCGACGGCGAACGCGGCCTGCATTTCCGCCACGGCTCACTCGATTCGCTGTGCGCCCAAATCGAACGGATTCGGGATGATGCGCTGGCTTCGCGCCTCGGGCGCAATGCCTACGAATGGTATTGGGACGCGCCGTGGAGCATCGAAAACCACGTCGCGGAGCTCACCGCACTTTATGCCCGAGTGCTCGCGGACCGTCCGGCACGAGTCGCCGCATGAAGGTCCTCATCGTCTCGCAGCCAGGCACGGACGGAGTCCTCCGCCATGTGGAAGGTCTCGTGAATTATCTGCTCGATCACGGCACCGAAACGCATCTGGCTTATTCGGATTTCACCTCGTGCGATCAACTCTTTGCGCTGGTAAATCGCGTCACCGCCGCGGGCGGACAGGCGATCAATCTGCGCGTGGCAAATGCTCCGCAGCCGGCGGATTTCCAGGCGATCGGCGCCTTGCGATCTTTCGTCCGGAAGGAAAAGCCAGACGTCATTCACGCGCACAGTTCCAAGGCCGGCGCGCTGGTCCGCGGGTTGCGTTTGCTGGGCGTGCGCACGCCGATCTTCTACACGCCGCACGCCTATTATCGGATGCACGATCCCGCTTCCCGAAAGGCGCGGGTCTTCCACGCGATCGAACGCGCGCTCGGCCGCATCGGGACGACGATCACCATGTCGCATTGCGAATCGCACTTTGCGGAGACGGTGATCGGCGTTCCTTTATCCCGACAGGCGGTGATTGCGAACGGCGTGGATTGCGCGCGATTTCATCCGCCTCTTCCGGAAGAAAAGCGGACGCTCCGGGAGAAATATGGGATTCCTCCGGAAGCAAAAGTGCTCGGCACCGTCGGCCGGCTTTCGCTGCAAAAAGATCCGCTCACGACTTACGGCGCTTTGAAGAACGCGCTCGCCAGCGCGCCGGATCTTTTTCTCCTGCACGTCGGCCGCGGCGAGCTGGAACCGGAAGTCACCGCGTTCATCGCGGAGCAAGGACTGGCCGATCATTGCCGGCGAATTCCGTATCTGGCCGATCCGACGCCGCTCTATCAAATGGCGGACGGCTTCATCATGGCGTCGCTTTACGAAGGGATGTCTTTTGCCGTGCTGGAGTCGCTCGCCAGCGACTTGCCGCTCGTGTTGACGGAAGCGCCGGGGAACATCGACTTCCGCGACTTTTCTCTTAGCCATTTGCATTGGGCGAAGCCGGCCGACCGCGATTCGGTCGCTGCCGCAATGCTTGCCTGGCGGGCGCAACTCGAGCGAGCGGAAGTCTGCAACCATCGCGCGATTGCGCTCCGCGAGTTTTCGCTGGAGTCGTGCTACTCGCGCGTCGTTGCCGCTTACGCCGCAGCGGTCAAGCCTTGACCGGCGCGCCGTAAACTCCTTCCCCGTACGCTCCCGGAGCGTAGTGGAAGTAGCAGTTTTTTCCGGATGCGGAAGGCAGCCGATTGAGGATGATCCCGCCGAGTGGCGCGCCGGCCTCGCGGAGTTTGTCGCGCGCGCGCAGCACCGCTTTTTGCGGAGTGCTCGCCGCACCGACCACGAGGCAAACCGTCTGCACGGTCTTCACGAGCAGCAGCGTGTCGCTGACCGCATTGACTGGCGCGGTGTCGATGACCACGCGGTCGAAGAGCTTGGCTGCTTCCGCCACGAGCAAACCAAAACCTGCGCCAGCCAGCAACTCGGCGGGATGCTGCGTGCGATTGCCGGCAACGAGGACGAAAAGCTGGTCGATCCCGGTGGCCTTCACCGCGGAACTCAGGGTCGTTTGGCTGCTCAGCACGTCGGCGACGCCGGGCAAAGTCGGATCATCGAAGAAGATCTTCCCGATGCGCGGCAGGCGAAGATCTGCGTCGATCAAGAGCGTCCGGAGCCCTTGCTGAGCCAGCGAAGCGGCGTAGTTGCTGGCGCAAAAACTTTTCCCTTCGCCCTGCACTGCGCTGGTGAAAAGAAAGGTCGAGCGTTCTGCCGGCGGACCGAGCAGCGAAAGCGAAGTGCGCAGGGTGCGGAAGCTTTCGGCCAGCGCGCCATGAGCTTCGCGGACCACGCAGAGTTGATCCTGCTTATCCAGTTTCTTCCCGCCATTCGGCACTGAACCGAGCGCGGGAAGATCGAGCACTGTTTCCGCCTGATCCACGGTGCGCAGCGAGCGATCGATCATCCAGCGCAACATCGCCAGGAACAATCCGACGAGCGCACCGCCGAGGATCGACGCGCCGAGAACCAGCTTCTTCCTCGGCTCGCTCGGAGTATTCGGCCGGAGCGAAGGCTGAATCATCCGGATGAGTTGAGGTTCGATGCCTTTGGTCACGTCGGTTTCCTTCAGCCGCGTGAGCACCCGCTCATAAAGCGTGGTATCGGATTCCACGTTGCGCCTTAACGCCTCGTAACCAATCGCCATCCGACCGAGTTCCAGCGACTTTGCTTCCTGTTCGGCGAGCGCTTCTTCGAACTTTCTTTCCGTGGCTCGCGCGGCTTCCAGTGCGGAGGAAAGACCTTCCGCCGCGAGGATGATCGACCGCCGCAAACCCGCCCGAAGTTCCTCCACCTGACCCTGCGCCTCGATGTATTTCGGGTGCTTCGATTTGTAGCGCTGAGTCACTCGGGCAAACTCCGCTTCTTGATTCGCCACGTTGCGCCGTTGTTCCACCACACCGGAACTCGTCGCCACGCTGGTCACGTTCAGCAAAGTCTCCGGAGGCGAACCGGCGAGCGTTTTGATCTGGGCGTAATCCGACTCGAGCTTCAGCCGCGTGGTCTTTGCGTCGGTGACTTTGGCGTTCAGCTCCCGCAGCCGCGCATCGGTGATGTTCCGCGATTCCTCCAGCGCCACGGCTTTCGTCTCTTCCACGTAGGACTGAAGCGCCTGCTTGGATTTCAGCAGATTGCCGCGGAGCCGTTCCACCTCTGCGATGAGGAAGGAATTCGCCTGCGCGCTCGCGGTGGAATGCGCGGCAAATTCACCCTTCTGATATTCCTCCACAATCAGGCTCGGAACTGCGCCCGCGATATCCGGATCGATTGCTTTCGCCCGGATCGTGATCAAACGCGTGCCGCGAATCAGTTCCGCCGACACGCCCGACGCGAGCTTGAAGATGAGTTGTTCCTCACTGTAGGCCCGGCCGGGAAGCGGCTTCAGTCCAAGCGCGGCGGGCGTCAGCTTGAGCGAAGGATTCCGGACCACCCGAGTCAAAACCGCCCAACTGACCAGGTTGCTTTCGAGTGTCTTCAGCGAATCCAGGCTCTGCAGATTCTCCGAGTTCTGTTCCAGGTTCACGACGTTCCGCACGGATTGCTCCACCTGGATCACAGCGTTGCCGTGATAGATTTTTGGCGCAACCGCCAGATACGTGGCGCCGATCGCCGCGCCGATCAGCACGCAAAGAATGATCCAGCCAGCCTGTGAACGCAGCGTGTAATAAAGGGCAAGAAAGTCGATCTCCGGCACCGACTCAGCCGCGCGTTTGGAAGGTTGCGCCACCTTAGAAAATGCTTTCGCCGACGGTGATCACGTCGCCGGGAAGAACGTCGAAAGCGCCAGCCGAACGGCCGCTGGCCATGCTCTTTGCGTCCACCCGGAGCACCGACTCGCGATCTTCCGTGCGTCGTTTGACGGTCACTTTCGCTGGATCGGCGATGCGCGTGTATCCGCCCGCCAGACCGATCGCCTGCAAGAGCGTGACCGCTTCACGATCCGGCATGTCGTAAGTGCCGGGTTTCTGGACCTGGCCGAGGACGGTGAAACGCCGCTTGTCGTACTCGGAAATCGAGACGCTGACTTGCGGATTGACGAGGTAATCTTTCGCCAGCAAATCGCGGATCAAGCGCGCGGCTTCCTCCGGACTTTTGCCGCCGACCTTCACGCTGCCAACCAGCGGGAAGACGATCACGCCTTCCCGGGAGACTCGCTGCTTGGAATCCAAATCCGCTTCCTGGAAGACTTTGATCTCGAGCACGTCATTCGGCCCGATCGCGAGCCGACGTTCTCCGGCTTGCGCGCACGCTCGATCCGGAGCAAAGAGCGCGAGCCCGAGCGCGCAAAGGCTCAGGAAGAAAAACAGCAGGTGTTTCGGTTTGAATCCGGGCATGTGAGGCCTAGAAGAGCAATTTCAATTCTAGACTCGCAACGTTCTCCGAAAAGCTCACCGCTTCCAGTGAGGAATCATTGTCCCGGAACTCGTAGGAAAGTTCGCATCGGGAAAAACGGGTCACGCTGAGGCCGAGACTTGGGCGGACGTAAACCAGCGTGTCTTCCCGCTCGACGTCGTTTTCTCCGGAATAAGCCTGGTAATCGCTGGTGCTGACTCCCGCGGCCAGAGCGAGGTCGATTCGCTGGAAAACCTGTTGCCGCACTTCGGTGGAAACCGCGGTGACCGTGTTGTTTTCGTTTGCACGACTGCCGGAGCTGTAGGTTTGCCGGCGTGCTTCCAGAATCAAGCTGGTGCGCTCGCGGGGACGATAGATGACGCCCAGCGTGAAAATCGGCTCAACAGTCTCGTCGCCGCCGCTGATCTGCCGCGCTTCCGCGCCGAGCACGCCGGTGAAGCTGAGCTTCTCGCTGGCTTGAAACTGCACCCGCGTCAGCGCTTGCTCGTAAACCTGCGCCGCGCCGTTTTCCGACTCGAGATAGCCGAGCCCGACTCCGAGTCCGACCCGCACCTTGGGCGAAATCTGGTAGGTGAGGTAATCCTGGTTCGTCCAGTTCCGGGAGCTGGAAAACGCATCCTGATACTCCACGATCTCACTGCGAAAACCGGCCTCAATCCCGATCTTCCCCGTGAGTTCATAAGCGGCGACGACTTCCCCGGTAAAAAGCGAGCGATCAGTCCGGCTGCCGACATCGATGTCCGGACCGGAAAGCGTCTGGAACCGCGTCTCGATCCCAAGCTTCAATTTGCCTTTCCAGAGCACTCCGACCAAGGCCGCATCGTGCTCGAGGCTATTTTCATCCGGATGATCGAGATACCAGGTTTGCCGCGGCGCGTACGAGGCAAAGAAGTAGCTGGCGCGTTCCTCTTCGATCCGCAATCCGGGCCGCGTGGTGAACCCAAAGCTCTGGATTGCTTCCTGCACGATCTCGCCTCGGCCGACGCCGATCTTCGGGGAAAGACTGATCGAAAAGTCCGACTCCTTTTCCCGAGCCTGGATGAAAAGATTGTCCGTGACGGTGGCCGCGGCGCTCGCGCTAAAGAGAAACTTCCAGGCACGTTCCTTCGGCGCTGCTCCTTCGAAAACCGCTTCGTCCGGAAACAACGTCGGCAGATTCGCCTGCGGCTGGGGATTGGGCAGCGGCGTGTTTTCCACGCCCGGCGCTTCTTCCACCGGCGGGACTTCCGCCGCGGTTTGGCTGAAGACCTTCGCCGCACTCAGCAGGAGGAGCATCCCGAGCAGCAGCATCCACGGGCGGCGCGGCCTTCTTCCGGAGCCAGCTTGGGATCGGATCGAAAGCATGCGGGGTCGTATCACCTGCGGCGCGCCATTGTCGAGCCACGAGGTAAAACGCGCCACGTTCCGGAAAACGGGAGTTTAGCCAAGAGCCTCAAGGTCCGCGTCCACCATGATTTTCACCAATCCGTCGAACTTGGTTGTCGGCTCCCAGCCGAGCTTCGCCTTTGCCTTCGCCGGATCGCCGATCAGCAGCTCGACTTCGGCTGGACGCTCGTAGCGCGCATCGTATTTCACGTGTTCTTCCCAGTTCAATCCGGCGTGCGAAAACGCGGCTTCCACAAACTCGCGGACGGTGTGGGTTTCATTCGTCGCGAGGACATAATCGTCGCCTTCCGGCTGCTGCAGCATCCGCCACATTCCTTCCACAAATTCCGGCGCATATCCCCAGTCGCGCTTGGCATCCATATTCCCGAGGTAGAGTTCCTTTTGTTTCCCCTTCTTAATGGCAGCCACGGCGCGAGTGATTTTCCGCGTCACAAAAGTTTCCCCACGGCGCGGGCTTTCGTGGTTGAAAAGGATGCCGTTGCTGGTGTGCATCCCGTAGCTTTCCCGGTAATTCACCGTGGCCCAGTAGCCATAGACTTTCGCCACCGCGTAGGGCGAGCGGGGCCAAAACGGCGTCGTCTCGGTCTGCGGAACCGCCTGGACCTTGCCAAACATCTCCGACGAACTCGCCTGGTAAAATCTCGCCTGCACGCGCGCCTCGCGGATTGCTTCCAGAATCCGGATCGTCCCGAGTCCGGTGACGTCGCCGGTGTTTTCCGGAATGTCGAAGCTGACTCGCACATGGCTTTGCGCCCCGAGATGATAGATTTCATCCGGGCCGATCCGATCGATCAAGCGCGTCAAGTTCAGCGAATCGCTCAGGTCGCCGTAATGCAAAAACATCCGCACGCCATTGACGTGAGGATCCTGGTAAAGGTGATCGATCCGCGAAGTGTTAAAGCTGCTCGCCCGCCGGATGATTCCGTGCACTTCATAGTCCTTTTGGAGCAGCAAGTCCGCGAGATACGAACCATCCTGACCTGTAATCCCTGTAATCAGTGCTTTTTTCATTTTCGAATTTTGTCGCGGACGAAGTAGCAGCTTGCCGGTGGATTACCTAGCGAAATATGGCCGGGCGAGCCGTTCGCCGGTCCCGATCATCCCCGCGCCGGACCTCGAGCAAGATTGCGTGACTTTGCGGCGATCTTGCCGAAAGTCCCCGGCTTCTTCCCGATGATTCACCTTCCAGCAAAACCCCGTCTTTCATGAACCAGGAAATCTGGATCCTCGGCGCCAGCGGCTATGTTGGCGGCGCTTATCAACGTTTGCTGGAAAGTCGCGGCGTTTCTTTCCGCGCCATCCCGCGCACCGATCTGGATTACTACGATCTTCCCGCGCTGACCGCCGCGCTGGAAGAAGGTCGCCCGAGTTTCCTCATCAATTGCGCCGGCTACACGGGGAAGCCGAACGTCGATGCCTGCGAGTTGCACAAGACCGAATGTCTCAACGGCAACGGCGTGCTTCCGGGAATCCTCCGCGACGCCTGCGAAGCCACCGGAACTCCCTGGGGCCACGTTTCTTCCGGATGTATTTTCACCGGACGACGCGCGGACGGAGCCGGTTTTCGGGAAGACGACGCGCCGAACTTTTCCTTCCGGACAAACAATTGTTCCTTTTACAGCGGGACCAAGGCGCTTGGGGAAGAAATCCTGCTCGGCGCCCGCGATTGCTTCATCTGGCGGCTCCGGATTCCTTTCAATGAAGTGGAATCGCCGCGCAATTACCTGACCAAAGTGATGCGCTACTCGCGTTTGCTGGAAGCGGAGAACTCGCTTTCACAGCTGGACGAATTTGTCCGCGCGAGCTGGGAATGCTGGGAGAAACGCGTGCCGTTTGGGATCTACAACGTCACCAATCCCGGCTCCGTCACCACGCGCGAAGTCGTGGATCTGATCAAGGCCAGCGGCGTTTGCACCAAGGAATTCGAGTTCTTTGCGGATGAAACTGACTTCATGCAAAAAGCCGCCAAAACGCCGCGCTCCAACTGCGTCCTCGACAGCTCGAAACTGGCCGCCGCCGGCATCGCAATGACGGAAGTCCACGACGCCGTAGCCGACGCGCTCCGCCGCTGGCAGCCTTCATCCTGAAAGAAAATGGAGAGTCCACGAAGTTCACCAGAGGACACGAAAAGCGGAGTGGCCGATTTCGAGCCGTTCAGCGGTTCCGGGAGGTTTCCGGCATGAGAAAATCTTTTCGTCCTTTTCGCGTCTTTCGTGGACCTCACTCCGGCACTTAGAGGCCGTCGTAAAACTATTTATGTCCGCAGATTACGCAGATTTCTGCAGATTAACGGACGGCAACTCCCCAGAAATCTGCGTTCATCTGCGCAATCTGCGGATGATTTCTTTGCTGTGACGACTTTTTAGAAGCCCTTTAAGGAGAATCCATGCAGCGCAAAGGCATCATCCTCGCCGGAGGTTCCGGCACCCGGCTTTATCCGGTCACGCGGGCGGTCAGCAAACAGCTCATGCCGGTTTACGACAAACCGATGATCTACTACCCGCTTTCGGTCCTGATGATGGCCGATATCCGGGAGATCCTGGTCATTTCGACGCCGCACGATCTTCCCCAATTCCAGCGGCTTTTCGGCGACGGCCGGCAGTTTGGTCTGGAAATCTCCTACGCAGAACAGCCGAAGCCGGAAGGTCTCGCGCAGGCTTTCCTCATCGGCGCGGATTTCCTGGGGGAAAGTCCCGTTTGCCTCGTGCTCGGCGACAATCTTTTCTACGGGCACGACTTCTCCCGCACACTGCAGACCGCTTCAGCTCGGGAGAGTGGCGCGACGATCTTCGGCTACTACGTTTCCAATCCGGAAGATTACGGCGTGGTCGAGTTCGACGAACAAGGCGTGGCCGTTTCGCTGGAAGAAAAACCGGCCGCGCCCAAGTCGCACTACGCCGTCCCGGGCCTCTACTTCTACGACTCCGAAGTGGTTCCGCGGGCGCGCGCGCTCCAGCCTTCTTCCCGAGGCGAACTCGAAATCACCGACCTGAATAAAGTCTATCTCGACCGCGGAGAACTCCACGTCGAGACGCTCGGCCGCGGCCTCGCCTGGCTGGACACCGGGACCCACGATTCTTTGCTGGAAGCAGCTGATTTTGTCCGCGCCATCCAGAATCGGCAGGGTTTGAAGATCGCCTGCATCGAAGAGATCGCGCTGCTCAAAGGCTGGATTACTCCGGAAGAACTCAACGAACTGATCACCGGCCTCGGCAAAACTTCCTACGCCGATTACCTCCGCCGCCTGATCGCCGAGCGGAGCTAAATCCCGCCACTGTCAGGCATCTGGTTTTTCCCCCGACCGCGAGTTTTCTACTCCGTAATCTTCGCCGCAGTCAGCGATGTCTGTGGCCGAAGCGACGAATGGTGGACCGCCCAGTAGATCGCAGCCACCAGGACGCCGCCGAGCAAAGTCGCGAGCGCCCACATTCCGCCTCCGACGAGGAACGTCTTGCGACGCAGATGCAGCGAGAGAAGCCGGGTGTCCTCCCAGACTCCCAGAGCAAAGGCGATGTGCACCACGACCGTCAGCGCAGGCACGATGAGTGGGATTATCGTGAGGCCATTGAAGTTACTCGGGAATGAATTCATAGCTGGAAGGTAGAGCGCGCCTGCGATCTGCCGCATCAAACGTCCACCATCGCTGAAGGCAAGGCCAAATAGCCTTCGCGGGGAGCACAGGCCGCTGGCCTGTCGCGGTCGGCGGCCCGCCGACTGCAGTGCACGGGGAGAATGAAGTCGGCTCGAGGAGGCCGGGCACAATCCTGAAGTCAGCCTCTAGCCGGGAGAACGCCGGCCGCACCGCACTCTGGCACTATTGCTGCTTTTATGGTGTTTATGAAGCGCACTCTTCTTCTTGCCCTTGCCATCTTCGCCTCCCAGCTCAGCGTTCACGCGCAAAGCCAGGGCTCCCAAATTCTCGCTGAAATCAATCTCGCTCGCACTCAGCCGCAGGTTTATTCCGGATATGTGGCCGAACGCGCCGCCACCTGGCGCGGCTCGGAAGGACCGAGCGCCGCCATGGAAGCCGTGCGCTTTCTCCAGAAAGCTCGGCCGCTGCCGCCGATGCAATGGTCGGACGGAATCAGCCAGGCCGCTCTTTCCCACGTCGTCGATATCGGAACCCGCGGCGCGCGCGGTCACACCGGTTCGCGCGGGGAGAGTCCCTGGAAACGCATGGGCCGCTTCGGCCAGTTTGAAGGCCACGCTGGGGAGAACATCAGCTACGGCTACCGCGATCCGCGGCTGATCGTCATCTCGCTGATCATCGACGACGGAGTGCGCGGGCGGAAACATCGGCAAAACCTTTTCAGCAGCAGTTTCCGCGTCGCTGGCGTCGCGGTCGGCTCGCACGCAGGGTTTGGGACGATGTGCGTGATGGATTTCGCCAGCGGCTTCACGGAACAAGGTCAACCGCGCGTGGCCGCTCGGGCGACGCTTTCCCGCTCGATCTACAGCGATCGATTTTACTAGGCCGGAGCAAAGCTGACGCGGACGGCTTCCCGCTTGTTCCGGAAGGGAACGCCGGATCGTTCCTCGTTTTCTTCCGCATGCCAGACGCTTCCGGCTGGCGGCTTTTGCTCCGGAGTCAGCCGCGATTGCGCCCGGCACATTTCCCTTTCCATGCGCCGCGGCTTTCGTGTTCCATCGCCGCCCGATGCCGAAAGCCGTCCCGCGAGCGCAATTGCCTAAAAGTTCGAAGCCCAAATACCGGCGGATCGTCCTGAAACTCAGCGGCGAAGCGCTCAAGGTAAAAGGCAGCTCGGACAATATTTCGCCGGAGATCGTCCAGCAGATATGCGGGCAGATTAAGGCGGTGCATTCGCTCGGCGTGCAGGTCGCGATCGTAATCGGCGGGGGAAACATCTGGCGCGGACTTTCGGCCAGCCATCGCGGGATGGAGCGGACGACGGCGGATTACATGGGGATGCTCGCCACGGTGATCAATGGCCTCGCGCTCCAGAGTGCGCTGGAGCAAATCGGCCTGCCGACGCGCGTCCAGACCGCGATCCGGATGGAAAATGTCGCCGAGCCGTTTATCCGCCGACGCGCGATCGATCAGCTCGAGACCGGCCACGTCGTGATCTTCGTCGCCGGCACGGGGAACCCGTTTTTTTCCACCGACACCACCGCCGCGCTGCGGGCCAACGAGATCGGCGCCGAAGTCATCCTCAAAGCGACCAAAGTGGATGGGATTTACACGGCGGATCCGTTCAAGGATCCGAAAGCAACGCGCTACGATCGGCTGACCTTTTCCGAAGCGCTCACGCAGCGGCTCTCGGTGATGGATTCCACGGCGTTCAGCCTGTGCATGGACAACAAACTCCCGATCATCGTTTTCGATATGATGAAAGGTGACAACATCCTGAACGTCGTGCTCGGCCAGGCGGTCGGAACGCTCGTCACCGCTGACTAAAACTGCTATGGACCCCGACGAAATCGTGATGGAAACCGAGGCTTCGATGGAAAAAGGCGTGGAATACATGATGCACGAGTTTGCCGCCGTGCGCACCGGCAAGGCTTCGCCTGCGCTGGTGGAAAACATCGATGTGGAAGCCTACGGCGCGCAGATGAAGCTCAAGCAACTTGCGTTGATCACCACTCCGGAGCCGCGGCTACTGGTGATCCAGCCGTTCGATGGAAGCACGACCAAAGACATCGAGAAAGCGATCAAGGAATCTCGGATCGGGATTAATCCGATCGTCGATGGCAAAATCATCCGGCTGCCGATTCCGGCGCTGAGCGAAGAGCGGCGGAAGGATCTGGTCAAAGGGATCAAACAAATGTCTGAGGAAGCCCGAGTGCGGGTGCGTTCGGCGCGCCGCGATGGGATCGACTCGATCAAAAAGGCCGAAAAGGAGGGGAAAGTGTCCGAGGACGCGCTGGAAAGTTACGAGAAGGAGATCCAGAAGCTGACGGACAGTTTTGTGAAAAAGATCGATGAAGCGCTCGCTGCCAAGGAAACGGACATCCTGAAAGTCTAAGGCCATGCGTTTGATTCTTTCCACTTTCCTCCTGCTCCTCACGCTCGCCGTTTCGCAAGCGGCACCAATCAATCTCGCGCCAGAGTTCAGCGTGCTCGGCGCCGGCAATCAGCGCCGTTCGCTCAAGAGCCTGCGCGGGCAATCCGTGGTCCTGATCATCAGCGACTCGGCAAAACGGCGCTCCTTCCGGAAGCAGCTCCGCAACCTGGAAGAAATCTACCAGCAGTTCGCCAGCAAACAGGTCATCTTCGTCGCCGCCGTTCCGGAGACTGACGCCACGATCCCGTCCAATATCCCGGTCGCGATTGCCGTGGACGGCTCCGCGGTTGCGGCGGCCTATGGGATGGAAAAAGGCTTTCGGATTGCGATCATCGGTCGGGATGGAAACCTGGATTATCAGACGGGGAAAGTGTTGCCGCCGGAGCGGGTGCGCGACGTGATCCAGAACTCCTTTGCGGTGCAAGTCAGCGCCCGCAAAGGAAACTAGGGAACAAAGAGGCGAAGTTCGGGGATTCCGGAAGGTCTGAAGTTGCTGCCATGCGGATCGCCGTTCTCTCCGACACGCACGATCGGCTGCCGAAAAGTCTTCCGCCGCGGTTTGTAGGGGCGGATGAAATCTGGCACCTCGGGGACGTTTGCGCTCCAGCGACGCTCGATGCGCTGACGCGGCTGGCTATTCCGCTGCGGATCGTCCGGGGAAATTGCGACCACTGCCTGGATTGGCCGCTGGAGCTGTCATTCGAGCTGGAAGGTTTTCAAATTTTGCTGACGCACATCCCACCGCGAACGGCGCCCCACGGAGTGGACTTGCTCTTCCACGGCCATACGCACGTCCCGCGGAAGGAGCACGTCGGCGCCACTCAGTTCTTCAATCCCGGCTGCATCACGCGCCCAAATCGCGGCGCTCCCGCGAGCTGGGCCTGGCTGTCGCTGAACCGCGGAACGGTCCCGGATTGGAAGTTGCAGGGTCTTTGAAGCCGCGTCCCTGCGGAGAAAGGTGTGGACATGGCGCCGGCTTTCACAGAGGTGCGAGGGAGATTCCGGAGCCATCCAAGTAGATCCATTGCCAGGCATGGCTCGGAAGTCGCTACTCTTAGAATCGGCACTGCCGATGGCTTCTCATCTATTCCCCCCTTATTTCCGCCTGTTCCCTCCAGGAAGGCGGTGCTGCGCCTTGCTGGCGGCCTGTTTGCTCGCCAGCCTTGCGTCACAGCTCTCCGGTCAGCAGCCAGCCGCGTCGGCTCCGGCGGCAACGCCCACCGCGACGCCGGTTGCCTCGGTCGCGCAGGATACGCCGCGTCGCACACTCACCAGCATCGAGGAGATCGCGACGCTCAAGGGAGGGAACCCCTCGGACGAATACCGGATCCGTGCGCGGCTCACGGTGCAATACTATGATCCGGAGTGGGCGGTCATGTGGGTGGCGACCGCGGATGGCAACAGTGCGTATGTAAATCCCGGCCGCACCCGCCTGCGTTGCCGCTCTGGCGATGTGATCGAGATCGAAGGCTTCGTCGAGCCGGCGCGCGCGGGAATCCTTTGGGCTCGGACGAAAGTCAAGGTGACGGGGCATATGGAGCTGACTTCGTTGAAGCTTCCCGCCGGAGAAGTCGAATCTCAGGGGGAGACGCCGGTCGAGCTCGACGGTTTTGTCGCGGAACAAATCGAGGTGGATGCGAGCCACCTTCGGCTGACGGTGACAGCCCACGACAGGAGTACGATTCTCACCACCGTTCACCTTCCCTCTTCCCAAGCGGTCCCGCAGCTCGCTGGTGCTTTTGTCCGCATGCGTGGAATTCTCGACGCGCTCCCTGAGCCGGATGCTCCGCAGCGGCTCAGCTTCTGGGTTCCCTCCGTCGCGCATATTGCCGTGATTTCCCGGATCGAGGACGATCGCCGCTTCGAGCGGCCGGTGACTTCGGTGGACGCGCTTCCTGCGGTGTCCTCAGACACCTTGGTGAAAATCGCCGGAGCGATTCACGCCTATGAACCGGGTGTCTCCGTGACGCTGCGGGACGCGACTGGGCAGGTGAAAGTTGCCGTTCATCAGCGTCAACCGCTCAAAGTCGGCGATCGCCTCGAAGCCGTGGGCTTTCCGGAAAGCGGCGGTCTCGAGCCGGTTCTGCGCGCGGGAATATTTCGTCCGCTGAGCCCAGAGACGCCGACCGCAGCAACGAAGGCCACGTTCGGTCTTCCGCTGCTCCGCCTGACCGAACAAATCCGGGTGCTCAGCGCGGAAGAAGCGGAGCGCGGATATCCCACGCGACTCGGCGGAGTGGTGACGTGGAGTGATCCGCAGGCGAAGTATTTTTTCCTCCAGGACGGCAGCGGCGGGGTGAAGGTGTTTCTTCCCGAAGATGGCTCGATCCCCAACCCAGAAGTGGAGGCCAGAGTCACTCTCACTGGAGTGACGCTTCCCGGAAAATTTGCTCCGGAAGTCCGCACCAAAACTCTCACCGCAAGCGGCCGCGGGGCTCCAGCTCCGCGCGGAGTGACTCTGGAGCAAGCCATGACTGGGGCGGAATATGGCCACTGGATCGAGCTCCGCGGTTTCCTCCGCAAGGCGACCGCCGAGGGCTCGCTGACCAAGCTCGAACTCACCACCACCGGCGGCGAATTCGTTGCCATGATCCCGACCGAGCAGCTGCCGCAAGGCCTGGAGGGAGCGGTCGTGGACATCCGCGGAGTCTGCGACTCGATCGCCAATGATCGTCGCCAGATGCTCGGGCTGCGGCTGCTGGTGCCGCTGCAAAAGTGCATTCAGGTCCAGGAACCGGCACCTGCGGATCTCTTCGCCACTCCGCGGCGGTCCGTCGAAAGTCTCCTGCAGTTTAGCACGGGGAACGGTCTCAACCGCCGCGTGCAAGTCTCCGGCGTGGTTTTGCTCCACCGACCGGGCGAAGTGATCCACCTCCTCGATGGAGACCAGGGACTCCTCGTCTTGAGCCGGCAAAAGGAAACGTTGCGCCCGGGCGACCGCGTGGACGTGGTCGGCTTTCCGGAACACGAGGGCGCGCGACTGGTGATGCGCGAGGCGGTTTACCGGCGCACGGCGCCCGGACCCGATCCGACGCCGCTCGTGCTCCAGCAGATCGAAGGAGTGACGGCGCAATTGGGCGGGAAGCTGGTCCAGATCGAAGGCACGCTGCTCCACGTCCTGCCGCGAGCCACGGAAACCCGGCTGCAGATTCAGTCGGGCCAGGCCGTGTTCAAAGCGCAGTGGTCCGGCCCGGCAGGGCGCGAGCCGCTTTCGCTCGAGATCGGCAGCACCGTCCGGGTGACCGGCGTCTACCGGGTGGAGCGGGACGAATACCGGCAGCCGCGCGGATTGATGCTGGAACTTCGTTCACGCGACGACGTGCGGATCACCGAGCGGCCTTCCTGGTGGACGATTTCGCGGGTGCTTTGGCTCGGCGGGGCGCTCCTCGGAGCGGTGCTCGTGGCGGGAGCCTGGGGCCTGATGCTCCGGAGGAAAAACCAGCTTCTCCGCAAGGCGCAATCGTCTCTTCGCGAACTGAACCAGCAGCTGGAACAAAGCGTGAACGAACGCACGCGGGAGCTGGTTTCCGAGCGGGACGTCGTCCGGACGCTGATGGAAAGCAGCGGCGATCACATCTACTTCAAGGACCTCAATTCCCGCTTCCTCCGCTGCAGCGAAGCTCTGGCGCATCGGCTCGGCGCCGGCAGTCAGGCTGGGATCGTCGGGAAAAGCGATTTTGATTTCTTCGCCGAGGAACATGCCAAAGTCGCCTACGAGGACGAGCAGACGATCATCCGCAGCGGCTCGGCGGTGACCGGGAAAGTCGAGTACATGCGGCTGAAGGGCCAAGGCGAACCGCCGACTTGGGGCCTGACCACCAAGTCGCCGCTCCGGGATCAAAACGGCGTCATCATCGGGACGTTTGGGACAACGAAGGACATCACCGCGATGAAGGAAGCCGAGCAACGGCTGGAACTCGTGAACCAAAAGCTCATCGAGACCTCGCGCCGCGCCGGAATGGCCGAAGTCGCGACCAACGTTCTCCACAACGTCGGCAACGTGCTGAACAGCGTGAACGTCTCCTGCTCCATGATTGCGACGACCGTGCACGAGTCGCGGATCAGCAGCGTGGGGAAGACCGCAGCTTTACTCCGGGAACACGCGGGAGATTTGGCGGGTTTCATCGGGCATCATCCGGCCGGACAAAAACTTCCGGAGTTCCTCGAGCGGCTTGCGCACCGTCTCACCGGCGAGCAGCAGACTGTGCTGGAAGAAGTCCAGGTGCTCAGCCGGAACATCAATCACATCAAGCAAATCGTCGCGCTGCAGCAGAATCACGGAAAAGTCTCCGGCGTCACGGAAACCGTGGAAGTCAGCGCCTTGGTGGAGGACAGCTTCCGGATGAATGGCAGCGAACTCAGCAAGGAGGACATCCAGGCCATCCGCCATGGGGCGAAAATCCCGCCGATTACGGTCGAGAAACACAAGGTGCTCCAGATCCTGGTGAACCTCATCCGTAATGCCAAATGCGCCTGTGAGGAAACCGGCCGAACCGACCAAAAAGTGACCTCACAGATAACGAACGGGAATGATCAGGTGAAGATCGCCATCAGCGACAACGGCATCGGGATTGCGGAAGAAAACCTGACGCGCATTTTCAGTCACGGCTTCACCACGCGGAAAGATGGCCACGGCTTCGGTCTGCACAGCGCGGTGCTCGCAGCGCAGGAGTTGGGCGGAAGCTTGACGGCACAAAGCGAAGGCTTGAACCGGGGCGCGACTTTCATCCTGACGCTGCCGATCCACGCGCCCGGCGAATCCCGGCAGCAGCGGGAGCGTTTCGTTCATCCCCAAGGAGATCGGCAATGAACCACCGCATCCTGGTCGTGGATGACAACGAAGCGATCCACGGAGATTTCCAGAAGATCCTCGGCCGGGCAGGAAGTGACGACCTCCTCGACGCAGCGGAAGCGGAGGTTTTCGGCCACGCGGTCGAAACTTCAGAACGGATCGGGTTTGAGCTGAGCTTTGCCTCCCAAGGCCAGGCAGCGATGGAACTGGTGCAAACCGCGACTGCGGCCGATCGACGTTTCGCTGTCGTCTTTATGGATGTGCGGATGCCGCCGGGCTGGGACGGACTCGAGACCACGGAAAAACTTTGGAGCGTCGATCCTGATCTTCAGGTGGTGATTTGCACTGCCTACTCGGACAAAACCTGGGAAGAGATGATGGAGAAGATTTCCCATCCGGAACGCCTGCTCATCCTGAAGAAACCGTTCGACCCAATCGAGGTCCTCCAACTCGCGCATGCGCTCACGGAGAAGTGGTCGCTCCTGCAGTCCTCCCGCCGCAACCTGGAAGAACTCGAGCGCACGGTCAGCCTGCGCACTCGCGAACTGATGTCCGCCAATGCGCGTTTGCAGGCCGAGGCGGAGAGTCATCGCGCGACGGCATCCGCGCTGCGGGCGAGCGAGCGGGAAGTCGCGGACTTCTTCGAAAACGCGAGCGTCGGTTTGCTGCAGATCGGTCCCGACGGGCGGATCCTCCGGGTGAATCAGGCGGAAATCGATCTGCTCGGCTACGCGCGGGAAGATTACCTCGGACACTCGATCAGCGAGTTTCACGTCAATCCCGAATCGGCCGCGAACTTCCTCCAGCGCCTGCTCGCGGGAGAAACGGTGCACGGCTTCGAAGCGCGGCTGCGTTGCTGCGACGGCACCATCAAGCACGTCTTGATTGATTCCAACTCCCGCTGGGAGAACGGAAAATTTCTCCACGCGCGCTGCTT
>DASVRR010000295.1:0-6767 GCA_036388515.1 Chthoniobacteraceae bacterium
GAGGACAACATCCGGCAACTTCATACCTGGCGTCGGATTGAAGAGTTGCAGCAGCTCGTCCGCTTCGTGGTTTTCGAGCGCAGCGATCACTCGGCCGCACATGAGTTCCCTCGGATCACGCGCCGGATCGATATCTCCGCCACTGAGATTCGCCTGCGGGTTGCGCAAGGGCGCTCCATCCGCTATCTCGTTCCCGAAACCGTCCGTGCCCTCATTGAGCAACATCACCTCTACCAGGATTCTCCCCATCAAAGCTGAACAACTCGCCCGCCTCTGCGCGAGCATCGCTTCCGACAAAAAGGCGGAAGACATCGTGGCCATCGACTTGCGCGGAATCTCGAGTTTCACGGATTTTTTCGTCATCTGCTCCGGAACCTCCGAGCCACATCTGAAAGCGATCGCCAGCGATCTGCAGGGTCGGCTAAAGCAGGAGCATGGAGCGTCGCCCATGGCGGTGGACGGGTTTCCCGTTAGCCAATGGATCGTGGCGGATTACACCGATGTCGTGGTCCACATTTTCCATCAGGAAAAGCGCGCGCTCTATAGCCTCGAAGATCTCTGGAGCGACGCACCTCGGCTGGAGCTTTCGCTTTAGCCGCATCCCGCGCTGCTCCCCAGATGGCCTTGATCATCGAAACCGATGTGGGTTGCCCGTGGTGCGGCGAATTCTATTCCACGACGATCGACACCTCGCAAGGCGATCACTCGACGATTGAGGATTGTGCGGTTTGTTGCCGGCCGATCACGCTTTCGGTTTCTTGCGAGCCCGGAGAGTTGATCTCGGTGGATTCAGCTCAGGGCTGACGGGCGCGGGATTTACGTCGCCGGTTTCCTTCCAGACGGATCGCTCAGGATGAAAGTCGAGGTGATCAATACGGGCACGGAGCTCTTGCTCGGAAGCGTCATCAACACGCATCTAAAGTTCTTCGCTGAGTCGCTCTTCCCGCTCGGTCTGCGAATCCAGCGGCAAGTCACGGTGCCGGACGGCAGCGCAATCCGCGATGCGCTCACCGAGTCCTTTGAGCGCACCGAAATTGTCCTCGTGACTGGGGGACTCGGTCCAACCACGGACGATCTCACGCGCGACATCGTTGCCGAATTGCTCGGGCTGCCCCTTGTCCACGACGCGGAAATCATGGCTGCCATTTCCCAGCGCTTCGCGCAACGCGGGCTGCCGATGACTTCGCGCGTAGCGCTTCAGGCATTGCGTCCTCCGGAAGCCACGGTTTTGCGCAATCCGAACGGCACTGCGCCAGGGCTTTACCTCCCACCCATCGCTCAACACCGCTCGCCTCACGTTTTTCTCCTGCCCGGCCCGCCTCGTGAGCTGAAGCCGATGTTCCGTGATGAAGTGCTACCGATTTTACGGGGATTTGTCCCGGACAATCCACAGTTTCAAATGCGCTCCTACCGCATTGCAGGCTTGGGTGAATCTGCCGTCGAAGATCTGGTCGGTGAGCCTTTGCTGGCACTCGGGCTGGAGCTCGGCTATTGCGCAAGACCCGGCGAAGTGGATTTGCGGACGATCGCGACTCCGGCGGTCCTTGAGCGCGCCGCCGCGATCATCAAAGCAAAGCTGGGCGATCACATTGTCTCCGAGGATCAGCGGAGCCTGGAGAAGGTCATCGTCGATCAACTCTCCGTCTCCGGACAAACGCTCGCCGTCGCCGAGTCCTGCAGCGGCGGCTTTCTGGCGCATCGGCTGACCAATGTTCCGGGAGCGTCCGCAGTCTTTCTCGCGGGATACGTCACCTACGCGAACGAGGCGAAAACAGCTGCTCTCGGTGTGGAGGCAAAGCTGATCGCGGAACACGGTGCGGTCAGCGACCCGGTGGCCCGAAGCATGGCCGAAGGCGCTCTGCGCACCGCCACGACGGATTACGCGCTCGCGACTACCGGGATTGCGGGGCCGGATGGCGGCACGGAGCAAAAGCCCGTCGGGACCGTCTTCATCGCTCTAGCGGTCCGCGGCGGAGAGACCACGGTGGTGCGCAAACGATTCACCACGGACCGGGAAAACTTCAAGTATCTCACCACCCAAACCGCGCTCGACCTTCTCCGGCGCCGGCTTTCTACGACTCCTCCGGGCTGACGTTTCGAGCTAAGGCTCGATCACTGTCGTGGTTCCAAGCTTCACCTTTTGGTAGATCAGCGGCGCGATATCCGCCGGCAGCCGAATGCAGCCGTGCGACGCCGGATACCCGGGAAGAATCCCGACATGCATGCCGACGCCTCCGCTGGTGAGACGCATAAACCATTTCATCGGCGCTCCGCGATATCGCGTTCCGCTCGGTGCGGAATCAATCTTGGTACTCACTCCGGAGCGAACCGTGCGTCCTCTCGAGTCCACAAAATCCCCGTAAATGTTTGAGCGATGATCGGCGTCCTTCTCGGAGATCCGGAAGGTTCCGGTGGGCGTCGAGTTCCGTTTTCCGGAGGAAATCGGCGTGTCGATGTAAACGTCTTCCCCGACCATGAGGTAGGCGCGTTGCTTGGAAAGCGAGATCAGCACGTGCGAATTCCCAGGATTGATCAGCGGCTCGATGCTCTGGTCGATCCGAGCTGGCGCTTGCCGGCTGATCAGCTTGGTCACCGTGGTTTTCGGTTTCCGAGTTCCAAAAAACTGCGCCGAAGCCGTCGAGCTACCTCCGAAGATACTGGCAACCAGCAAGACGAGGAGCAGTTTGGAAGGACCAGCGATTCTCATTCAGCGAAAAGTGGAGGTTTACATACGAGAGGGGTCTGACGCCAGCAACCACAATTCCGCCCAGAGAATGGCGCATCATCAGGGTGGACAGCGCTCCGCGCGCTGCGCAACGTTCCGCCCTGCCCGTGCGTTACCTTCTGCGAAACACCACGTTTTTCCTCCTCGTCGCCCTGCTCCAACTGCCGAGCGGGCCGGACCTGCACGCTGCGGAAAAGAAGGAGACGCGTCCTCCGCTCGTGGTCCCTCCGCCGCCGGTCCCACAGCAAGTCAAAGTCCCGCGTGGCCGCAAGATCGACGTCCCGCTCCGGATCTTTGGAAAGCAGAACGAGCCGCTTCGCTACTTGATCCGGAATCAGCCGACGCACGGAAAAGTCACCGCACCACGTGTGACGGACCGCGAAGTCTCGACGGTCACCTACGAACCTCCCGCAGACCTGGCGATCACTGCGGATAGCTTTACCTACTCTGTCCAAACCAGCGCCGGCGTCTCCGCCCCTGTGGCGGTGACGATTGCGATCACGGACGAACCGCCTCGCCTGATCATGCCGAATGCGTTGGATTTCGGGGAAGTCATCGTCGGCAACGCCGTGGCGCGCGAGCTGCAGCTCAGGAATGGCGGCGGCGGGATGGCTTCCGGCGAACTCAGGCTCGAGGCTCCGTGGAAGACAGAAGGCGCCAACACCTACCGCCTCGGCGCGGATGAATCGGCGGCGTTCAAGGTGCTTTTCACTCCGGCAGAAGCCGGCGAGTTCCGAGGCGAAATCCGTTTTACCTCCGCTCCCGAGCACACCACGCTGGTGCGCGGGACCGCGGCCATGCCGGTTGCGGCAATCCCCAGTGCAGTGGAGCTGAAGCAGGAGGCGGGTTCAACCGAGCGCTCAGGCGCTTTCGAGCTCGTCAACCGCACGGATGAGGAACGCGTGTTCCAGGTGCGCTCCGGCGGCCGGCTGATCACTCCGACGACCGTGACGGTGCCGCCTCAAGGACGCATCTCCGTGACGTTGAAAGTGCCTGCCGCCGACGTCAGTTTGGCCCGCGAGTCGCTGCGCATCGAGGCAAGCGGTTTTTCCCTCGAAGTGCCGGTCCGGGCGGCCGCGGCGGAAGCAATGTTGCAGGTCACTCCACCGAGTCTTCCTTTCGGGAGACTTGACGCGAGACGAGGCGGACAGTTGCCGATCTCCGTCAAAAACGTGGGCGGAAAACCCGTGAAAGTCGGCGGCGAGATCGCGTTGCCTTTCAGCCTTGCTCCGGTGGAACTGGAACTCGGACCAGGAGAAGAAAAGCAACTGGCCGTGACGCTCCAGCCCGGCTCCGGCGGCAATTTCCGGACGTGGTTAAAGCTCACGGGCGGGTCGTCCATTTCGGAGATCGAAGTCACCGCAGAGCTGGTCGAAGCGACCGTCAGCCAACGTCCCCGCGCCACTGCGAAGCGGACAAATACCACCGGACGAACCGCTCCCTCGATCGAGGAACCCACACCGTGGATGCCGGATCTGGAACTCGCAAAAACCATCCAGGTCAAGGAGGTGAAACCGACCAGTGCCAAGCTGGAATGGCCGGCGGATCTTAGTCCCACCCGGAACTTCCGCATCGAGCGGCTCATGCTTTTGCTCAACAGCGCCGGCGAACCTCAAACCGTGTGGCGGCATGTTCCGACGGTCGCTTTCAGCCAGGAAGGAACCTCCGCCGTCGCCCGCGTGACCGAGCTTCACCCGCAACAATCGCAGACGCTGAGAGTCGTTCCCCTGAACGCAGCGGGCGACCCTCTGAAGTCGCTCTTCCGCGTCGATTTCTTCACTCCGCCAAAGGCTCGCCTTTTCCCGAAACCGGGACTTCTAACTTGGCTCATCCTTGGTCTCGTAATTTGCGTGGGAGCGGTTTTCTGGAAACGCGCCCGCGCCCGCAAAGAGTTCTCTCCGGCTAAAACCCAGCGGTTGGTCTAACGCCGACGATCTTCAGCCGGATAGATCTCGCTCGCTGAGCGCGGCGTTCCGTCCTCCCCGCGCTTGTGAATCTTTTCACATAATCGCTTGCGACTATTCCGAAGCCACCTCTAACGTTCCCGACGCTCCTCGCGCAACTGCCATGGCTCACTCCACCGTCGAATTTGAAGTCCCGGACACGCTGACCAAGGCGCAATCGACGGCGACGCCTTCGGACGCCACCACGGATTTGCTGGGCGAGAAGCTGATCATCAACATGGGGCCGTCGCATCCCGCGACGCACGGCGTGCTCCGGCTCATCCTGGAAATGGATGGTGAGCTGATCACCAAAGCGACTCCGGACATCGGCTTCCTCCATCGTGGGGATGAAAAGATCGCGGAGAACATGCATTACAACCAGTTTGTTCCCTACACGGACCGGCTGGATTACCTCGCTCCGCTGGCGAACAACGTCGCGTATGCGCTGGCGGTCGAGAAACTGCTTGGCTGGACTTTGCCGCCCCGCGGACAAGCCATCCGGGTGATCTGCTGCGAGCTCGCCCGCATCTCCGCGCATCTTCTCGGAGTCGGGACCTTCGCCATGGATTGCGGCGCGATGACCGTCTTCCTCTACACCTTCACCGAACGGGAAAAGATCTACAATCTCCAGGAGCAAATCAGCGGCGCGCGTTTCACCACCAGCTACACGCGGATTGGCGGCATGACCCGCGACCTGCCGCCGACCTTCATCCATCAACTCCAGGGCTTCCTCAAAACGCTGCCTGGCGTGATCGACGAAACCGACAACCTGCTCTCGCGGAACCGCATCTTTGTCGATCGAACCAAAGACGTGGGGACCATTTCGAAAGAGGACGCGATCGCCTACGGTCTCAGCGGACCAAATCTCCGCGGGTCGGGCGTCGATCACGATCTCCGGAAGAAGCATCCGTATCTCGGTTACGAACAGTACGAGTTCGACGTCCCGATCGGGTCCGTCGGCGACGCTTACGACCGCTATTACGTGCGGATGGAAGAGATGCGGCAATCCATTCGCATCCTGCATCAAGTGATCGCCACGCTTCCTGACGGACCGATCCACGTGGACGATCCGAAAAACATCCCGCCGCCGAAGACGACGGTGCTGACCAAAATGGAGGAGCTCATCCACCACTTCATCATCCACACGGAAGGCATCGACGCTCCGGCCGGTGAAGTCTATTTCGGCCACGAAAATCCGAAGGGCGAACTCGGCTTCTATATTTACTCCAAAGGCGGCGGCACGCCGTACCGGCTGAAGATCCGCAGCCCGTCCTTCTGCAATCTCAGCATCCTGGGCAAGCTGCTTCCCGGACACATGATGAGCGATGTAGTGAGCATCCTAGGCTCCCTCGACTTCGTCATGGGCGAGTGCGATCGGTAAGCCGATTTACGCTTCCTTCCACCTCGTTAGGAGGGCGTGAGCTGCGCGGCAACGTCGCCCGCGGCGGTGAAATTTGCGATGCGCTTTAGCACGTGCGCTTTTCGGCGTTCCCGCTCCGGAGGACTGAGAAAGCGGCGCTGTTCCAGAGCGCGGCGCAGCTTCACCACGGCGAGTTCCGCGATGCGGCGGACCCATTCGTGACTCACGCCCAAACGCCGGCCAAGCTGGCGGAACGAGATTTCCCCGGCTGGATGAAAACCGTGTTTCAAGGACAGGATCTCCAGCTCCCGGTCATCGAGTTCGTGGAGGCAAGCCATGATTTCATCCACGAGCTCGCGCTTCCCCAAACCGTCGCCCGGAGCCAGCGCGCTCTCGTCCGGCAGGGCTTCGTGCAGCGGCGTTTCGGTTCCGTGTGCGGAGTCCAGCGGCGCATCCAGCGAGATGACCTGGAGCCGATCGCCTTGCAGCGAAGTCATTTGCTCGTGGGTCAGCCCGAGGCGTTCGGCGAGATCGTCTTCCGTGGCGGTCCGGCCGAGCTGCATGCTCAGTTCTTCGTTGAGCTGGGTGAGCTTCCGCAGCCGTTGCGATCGCCACACCGGAATCCGCACGACCCGCGCCTGACCGGTGATCGCGCGGTGGATCCGTTGTTTGATCCAGACTGACGCGTAGGTGGAAAACTTCGTGCCGAACTTCGGATTGTAGAGTTCCGCGGCGCGGA
>DASVRR010000296.1:0-39238 GCA_036388515.1 Chthoniobacteraceae bacterium
TTATGTCGCTCTTCCGCCCGCTCGCTTTCCGAACTGCTGCCGTCGCCCTGGCGTCGTCCGCCGCATTTCTGGTGGAAGCTTCAGGTCAGGCGATTCCAGCGTTCCCCGGAGCTGAGGGGGCCGGTGCTTATGCAAAAGGAGGTCGCGGCGGCGATGTCTATCACGTGACGAATACCAACGCCTCCGGTGCCGGTTCGCTGCATTATGGTCTGACCACCGGGGTGCCGGCGGCGGGCCGGACGATCGTCTTCGACGTGAGCGGATATTCACGGATCAGCGGCACTTTGCGGATCACCAACAACAAGATCACTATCGCGGGGCAAACTGCGCCCGGCGACGGTTTCGGGCTCAACAACGGGACTTTCCTGATCTCCAGCGATGACGTGGTAATCCGACATTTGCGAGTTCGCGACGGAAACAGCGCGGACGCGATCAACGTCGATAGCAATTCCATCAACACCGTCTTCGATCATATCGACGCGATGCTGAGCAACGACGAGAACTTCTCCAGCTTCAACAGCCCGCCGGAGAACGTCACCTTCCAGTGGTCGATCAACGCGTGGGGAATGGAATCGCATTCGGCAGGCGGCCTCTGGGACCAAAACCACGCCACGGCGCATCACACGCTCTGGTCCCACAATCATACACGCAATCCCAAGGCGCGCCCGGATGGCTGTCTCGACTGGATCAATAATGTCACCTTCGATTGGGATATCGGGTTCATCATGGGCGACTCGGATTCGCCGGCAAACTGGCGGGCTAATGTGCGCGGTTCTTATTTCGTCTGCCCGCCGGGAAACATCCGGAGCGTGGCTCTGCAAAGCGCCAAGATCGATCGCAACGGGAACAAAAACTTCAGCCTGTATCTGGATAACTGTCGGATGGATGACAACGGCAACGGTGTCCTGGACTTCAATGCGAACAAGACAGGCTACAGCCTCGCCTCGGGATCCTATATCACCAGCCCGACTCCTTTCCCTAACAACGGGATACCAGTTACCATCGATGACCCTCTTCTAGCATACAAGAAGGTGCTCTCGAACGCAGGTCCACTTCGGCTGGAGGCCGATCCGGCGAAGCCTTTGCGGGACGAACTGAATACCATTCTGATCAACAATGTCCTGACGCAAAAGCGGCATCACGTCAGTTCCCCAGCAGGCACGGGTGCATCGAATGGCGGATTCGGATTCCTAAACTCTGCGCCGGCGCCATTGGACACGGATCAGGACGGTGTTCCAGATTTCTATGAGACGGCTGTCGGTTGGAATGCTTCGACAGCGGATCAAAACACGGCGCTACCGAACAGCGGCGGATTCGTGAGTGAGCCGACCTTCATGCCGGCAAATACCGCCGTCGGTGCTGCGGCGCTGGAGAAGTTCACGCGGCTGGAAGAATACCTGCACTTCAAGGCAATCCCTCACGGTGTTGTCGCCAAGAACATTGCCGGCTCGCCCTCGTTCATCGACATCAACCTCAGCAAGTACACCGCTGGCTTTACCAAGACCCCCGTCTTCACTGTCTCGAATGTCCTGAATGGAACGGTCACGCAGTCCGGAACTGGCGGATCATTGGTGCGCTTTGTCCCGACGGTAAATGCAACGGGGCGCGCGGAGTTCGATTTCAAAGTCACGGATGCGGATGGCAGCAATTGGACCCAACAGTTTGGGATCATCATCTCCGCCACAGGGGCGCCGCGTGATCTTCGCTGGAGAGGCGACGGGACAGCGAACGTCTGGGATTCGTCCGCAGTAAACTGGCGGAAGACGAACGAAGATCCCGCCGGCGTTCCAAACACCAGCTTCAGCGTGGGGGACACGGCGCTCTTCGATGACAACGGTTCGACAACTCCGACTGTCAGCATTCCGGCAAACGTCGCACCGAGTTCGCTGACGGTGAACTCCACGCAAAACTATACTTTCACTGGAGCCGGCGGACTCACGGGTGCGATGCCGCTGACCAAGTCTGGTGCAGGAACGCTGACTTTGAGCAACACGGGGAACAACTTCAGCGGCGGCCTGGTTCTGAACGAGGGAACGTTGAGCTATACGTCAGCTGCGGGTATCGGTTCGGGACCGATCCGCCTCAGCGGCGGAATGCTGAGTATGCCCGGCAGCAGCACTTTGGGAGCAGCCGTGACGGTGCTGGGGCCGGCGACGATCAATGCGCCCGCGGGGAGCAACTTCCTCAATGGTGCGCTAACCGGAAGCGCACCCTTGACCATCTCGGGAAACAGCACACTTACGATTGCAGGAAGCCTCGCTGGATACACGGGAACGATCACTGTTCCCACCGCGGCGAATACGTTGCGCCTGAATCAAGGTGCGTCCTCTGGCTCCGGCACCGTCGCGTTTGATCTGGGGACGAATTCAACACTGAACAATCGCGTTGCAGGAGCGGTGACTGTCACTCTCGGTTCGTTGGTCGGCGGACCAAACACCAGGGTTCAAGGCAGCGACCAGGCTGGCCCGGCGACTGATACCTATGTCGTCGGAGCTCTCGGACGGGACGACATTTTTGCTGGAACCCTCCGGAATGGGACAAACGCCACACCACATGCACTGGCGCTCACGAAGGTTGGAACCGGAACGCTGACGCTCACCGGCACCAGCACCTATACTGGCGTGACGACGGTTAGTTCTGGCGTTCTTCAACTTGACGGTGCGCTCGGGGCAACGGCGCTCACGGTCGCTTCAGGAGCTTCTTTAACTGGAGTCGGCTCCACCGGTGGTCCGGTGACGATCAACAGCGGCGGCCGGATTTCTCCCGGGAATGCGACGACTGCCGCTGCCACCATGAATGTCACTGGCTTGACCCTGAACAGCACGACATTGCCTTTCGACCTGTCGAGTAATCCGGCCACTGGTAACGACAGAATTGCGCTGAACGGGGGCGCCTTGGTTGCGAATGGCACGTTAACTTTCCAGTTCAAGTTTTTGAACGGTCTGCTCGGGGCAGGGACTTACCCGCTGATTTCAGGCGGTTCTGCCACAAGCACTCTGAACCCGTCCGTCGCAAGCAATCTTCCAACCGGCGCCAGACAAAGCTATACGCTGCAGACAACGAACCGAGGCAATATCAATCTCCTGGTTGGCGGTGCCGCTGGCAACCTTACCTGGACGGGCAGCCCCAGCAACGTCTGGGATTACAACAACACTTCCAACTGGACCGATGGACCGGAGGGCAACAACAAGTTCCTCGCGCTCGACGCGGTGACCTTCACTGACAGCGCGGCAAACGGAAACGTGGCGATCGCCACGGTGGTGCGCCCGAGCACCATCACCGTGACCAACACGGCACTCAATTACACTCTCAGCGGCGGCAGCATTGCCGGAACCACGGCGCTGGTCAAAAACGGCCCAGGCACGCTCACGCTCAACATCAGTCCAGTCATAGTCGTCAGCACGACGACTGCTGGCGCGACGTCGGTGGCCGCAGACACGAGCAATCTGGCGCCCGGGATGTCGGTTTCGGGCAGCGGGATTCCTTTCGGCACGACCATCGCCTCGATCACCAGTGCGACCAACCTGGTGCTTTCTCAAGCCGCCACGACCAGTGCGACGGTAAGCTTGAGTTACTATGGCAACCTATACACGGGCGGGACTTTCATTAACGGCGGAACTGTGATCTTGGGCGATGATCTCGCGAACAGCCTTGCGCTTGGGACCGGACCGGTGACCTTCGGGAACAACACGACGCTGTCGATGTATGACAACACGTCGGGATTCAATGCTACAGCTTGGGGGATGATCGTCCCAGGCGGGGTGACCGCCACGCTGAATGCGGATTCACGAGTGGATCTGTTCGGTGCTTTGTCTGGCGCTGGGACGCTCAACCTCAGAATCCCGTGGGTCCGCACATATCTCTACGGCGACTGGTCGGCATTTACCGGCTTGATCAATGTCACGACAGACGGGGATGGCGGCGAGTTGCCCTACGGCACTAATTACGGGTATCCAGGATTCCCGTTCGCGGCCGTTCATCTTCCCGCAAACCTAAGAATGTTCTTCGAAGGGATCTTGAGCGGCGGGGCGGGCACCACGGTGACGATTGGTGAACTCGCTGGTGCGAGCGGTTCGGTCTTCCAAGGCGGGAAGACGGTGGGCCGCTCGCTCACCTACCGGATCGGTGGGCGCAACACCGACGCGACTTTCGCCGGCGCGCTGAGCGAGGTCGCGGCGGGAAATGTCACTTCCTACGTGAAGACCGGGATCGGTCGCTGGACGCTGAGCGGCGTCTGCACTTACGCCGGCGGGACCACCGTGGAGCAAGGCACGCTGCGAATCACCGGCAGCTTGACCAGCCCGCAAGCGATCAATGTCGAGCCCGCGGCGAACCTCGAGCTGCAAGGCGCAAGCGTCACGGCGGATGCCGTGAACATTGCCCTCGGTGCGACGCTCACAGGCACCGGCACGCTGGATGCCGACCTGAACAACGACGGAACCGTCACTGCGTCCGCGGGTGGGACGCTGACCGTCAAAGGCGCGGTGGTGAACAACGGAACCTTGCGGATCTCGAATGGCACGACCCTCGCGGCCACCGGCAGCTTCGTGAACAATGGCGTGCTCGACCTGCTCACGGCCGGGCCGGGCTTACCGGCAAACTTTGAGAACAATGGCATCGTCATCGATTCGACAAGCCTTCGCACCGTCTCAGCAACGAAGACCGGCGCGACGGTCGTGGTGAAGGTGCAGGGGCATAGCGGGCACACTTATCAACTGCAGCGCGCGGATTCGCTACGATCTCAGAGCTGGGTCAATATCGGCCCGGCGCAGGTTGGAACCACGAGGTCGGATGGCTCCGGGACAGAGTTGTCGTTTAGCGATGTGGGTGGAGCCATCGGCGATCAGCGTTTCTATAAAGTGCAGGTCGGTCCCTGAGCGGCAGCTAAGTTCCGTCTGCACTGGCGATTATTCCTGATGTCCGAACCCGCCGCTCAGGAGCAAACTGCCTATGTGCAGGGTTTGTTCGTTCAGCATCTGCCTGCCTTGCGGGGGTTTTTGCTCTCGCTCGTGAGCGATTTCAGCCTGGTGGATGATGTCGTGCAGGAGACCTTCCTGGTGGTCACGGCCAAGGCGGAGAAGTTCCAGCGGGGAACAAACTTTCGCGCCTGGGCCTGGACCATCGCGAGGAACAAAGCGCTCCAGCTCCTCGAGAAAGCAGCGCCTCCGGATGAGCGGTTCACACCGGACGTCATCGAAGCACTTTGTGCCCACGAATCCGCGGAGCGTTGGCCGCCGGAAGAGCAGTTGCGGCGGCTCGCGGAGTGCGTGCAGCGTCTGGCTCCGCGGGCGCGCGAAGCCGTGGATCTGCGTTATCAGCAGGCTCATCGACCGCCGGAGATTGCGCGGCGCATGGGGTGGACGGTCGATGCGGTGCATGTGGCTTTGTCGCGGGCCCGCGTCTTCCTGCGGGAATGCATGTCCCGCAGGATCATCGAGGGGACGATTTAGCGATGGATCAAGACCGGCTCACCGTTTTGTTGCAGAGCTATTTCGATCAGCTGCTCACCGCCAGCGAGTGGGCGGAGCTCTCCGGAATGCTCCGCGCTTCGGCGCGCGCTCGCGATGAGTTCTGGGAAATGGCGCACCTGCACGCACTTCTCCGGCAACTCGGGGAGTCGGCGGTCGGCTGCGGTCTGCATCCAGACGAATTGGAAGCTTTGCCGCCGCCTCCACGCCCGAAGCGTCCAGCAAAAATCGTCAGCTTTCCCGCGACCTGGTTAATCCCCATCTCGGCGGCGGCGGCGGTGATCTTCGTGCTGTCGCTGATCCCGCTCCGCTTTCGCGGCTCGGATCGGCGGGAAGTTGCAGCCACGAGCGACATTGCTCCCGAGGTCGCATTGAATGGCGTGGCCGTTTTGGCGCGTTCGGCGGGTGCAGTCTGGCAAGACACGGAGAGCCAGTGGCAGGTCGGACAGGCTCTGGAAGCCGGATGGTTGCGACTGAAGTCGGGAGCGGTACAGATCGAGTTCTCCCGAGGCGCCAGGTTGATCCTGGAAGGACCCGCGGAGTTGCAGTTGATCAACGGCAACGAGGCTTATCTCCTCGCTGGAAAACTCCGTGCCCATGTCCCGCAACCGGCGCACGGCTTCACCATCCGCACGCCCGAGTTTGAGGTCGTGGATCGCGGCACCGAATTTGGCTGCGATCTGCCGAAACCTGGGACCGGCGAGGTGCACGTCTTCACTGGGCTCGTGAGCTTGCTCCAGCCGGGCAAAGCCGAGCGAAACGTGCAGGCAAACCACGCCGTGAGTCTGGCTGGCGGTCAGGTGCAGGAGATCCCCGCGCGCCGTGGACTTTTCCTGAGTGACGAAGAGCTGAGCCGCCGGGAAACGGCGAGTTCCACCGATCGACTCTCCGCGTGGAGGCGCTCGCGGGAAGCGCTCAGCAAACGCGCCGGAGCGCTCGTTCATTTTGATTTCGAAGGAGACAGTGGCTGGGCGCGGACGCTGACCAACCGTGTCCCGAAGGCTGACGTTCTCGCGGCCAGCATCATCGGCTGCAATCTCGTGGAAGGACGCTGGCGCGGAAAAGGCGCGCTGGAATTTAAGCGCGCGGACGATCGGTTGCGCCTGACCGTTCCAGGTTCGTATCCGTCGCTCACTTTTCTCGCCTGGGTGCGAGTGGACAGCTTGAGCCGCAACCAGCAATCGCTGCTCATGACCGAAGGCGACACGCCCGGCGATGTGCACTGGTACGTCTATCGCGACGGCCGGCTCGGGATCGGAGTGCGCAAAAACCTGCCGGAGAATGAGAGCGGCTGGGAGCTCTTTCACAGCGTCAGCGGCTTTACTCCCGAGACGCTCGGCACCTGGGCCATGGTCACGACGGTGTTCGATGGCGCGACGAAAAAGGTGCGGCACTATTTCAACGGTGAGCCGGTCGGCGAGGAGCAATTCGACGCGCGCGTGCCTTTGAAGCTCGGGACTCTGGAAATCGGGAACTGGCCAGTCAGTCCCAAAGATCCTCGCTGGTCCGCGGCGAAGCTCCGCGAGCGGATGCGCAGTCTCGACGGGCGGATGGACGAATTTGCCGTCTTCTCTCAACCGCTGGAGCGAGCCGAGATCTTGCGGCTCTTTGAGGAAGGACGCCCCGAGCTTCCGCTGCAGGTCGCCGCCTCTGCGTCCGCGATTTCCCGCTAAGCGCGCCGGAGTTGCGGAGGAGCTCCTTGCCAGGCATTTTCATGAGGCGACGCCTGTTTTTCTCCCCATGAACCATTGCCTCTCGACCATCCGCCAGTGACGCGCGCCGCGCTCGTACTCTGTGCCTTGCTGCTGGTGGGCGTGAAGGTGCTTGCGGAAGATGTGTCCGGACGATTTCTGATCCGGTCGTGGCAGTCTGAAGACGGATTGCCTGGGAACGTGATCCGCTCGGTGACGCAGGCAGCAGACGGCTATCTCTGGGTGGCGACTGCGGAAGGCGTGGTGCGTTTCGATGGCGTTCGCTTCTCCGGTTTTGCTCCGGAGCCGGATGCAAAACTCGCTCTGCTGCCGCCGCGCGCGCTCTTTGCCCTGGCCTCGGGCGAAGTCTGGGTTGCGACCTGGCGCGGCGGCCTGCTCCGCTGGAAAGGCGGGCGCTTGAGCAGCGTCTGGGAAGATGCGCCCGCGAGCGTTCCTTCCACGCACATTTCCCAGGTGCTCCAGGTCCGGCAGGTGGGCGCGGAAGTGATCATCGCTCGTGGCGACCAGATCTGGAAAGTGCGCGGGAATGAGCTTCCTGAGCGGGCAGAAAACACGCCCGAGATCGATGCGCTTTTTCATCCGGAAGAAGCGATTCTGCAAACGGGGCGTCGCGGTGAAACTCCATTTCTCCGCGACCGCCAGCAACAGCTCTGGCGCGTCACTTCCACCGGGCTCACGGTGACGACTCCGGAAGGCAGGAGCGAACCCGTCGTGCTCCCCAATGTGGAACCCGCCCATCGGATCAGCGACCTCTTCGAAGATCGGGAGGGCAGCATTTGGGTCGCCACCGGCGAGAGCGGATTGGTCCAGATCCGCGCGCGCCGGGTGGAAGTATTCGGCGTCGCGGATGGGCTCAGCGATCGCACCGTCTTCAGCGTGCTGGAAAGCCGCGACAAGGCACTCTGGATCGGCACGAAGCTCGGAGGTTTGGAACGCCTGGCGAAAGGCACGATCACGCACTTCAATGTCGGAACCGGAATTGTCCGGCCCATTTCCGCTCTGGCGGAAGATTCGCAAGGCACGCTCTGGGCGGCGGCTCGCCACGGGAGTGTGTTCCGCTTCGATGGGGAAGCTTTCGTGCCGGCGTTTCCTGCCGCGCCGGCGCTCGGGAAAGTGGAAGCGATCCTCGAAGCAGGCGGCGAACTTTGGCTGGGCGGCTTGCAAGGGTTGAGCCGCGCGAAAGGTGGCGTGGTTCGACCCGGGGACGAAGGTCCGTGGAAGGATGGAGTGGAAGTAACCGCCCTTGCTTCCGGAACCGCGGACACGGTCTGGGCAGGGACTTCGCAGGGCGCGGTTTTGCGCGGACAGGACGGCCATTTCGTCCCCATCGGCGCAACCGATTCGCTCAACCAGCGCCGAATCACCGGCCTGCATGCGGACCAGGACGGCTCGCTTTGGGGCACTACTTTGGGTGCCGGACTTTTCTACTGGCGAACCGGTCGGCTCACGGTTTTCGGACAGCTCGAAGGTCTCTCGGATCCACGGCTCACCTGCATCATGGAGGAAGCCGGATATTTCTGGCTCGGTTCGCTCGGAGGAATCTTCCGCGTGAGCAAAACCGAGCTCGCTGCAGTGGAAACCGGCTCCAGCAAAAGCGCGCATTTCCTCCGGCTGGATCGCTCGGACGGCTTGCTTTCCCGCGAATGCACCGGACTCGCGCAGCCCGCCGGCTGGCGGAACAAAGAGGGCCACATGTGGTTTCCGACGGTCAATGGACTCGTGCGAGTCCGGCCGGATCGACTCGCGCTGAACCTGGTTCCGCCGCCGGTTTACATCGAGGAATGTCGTGGCAACGGCAAAGTCCTCGATCTCGCGCAACCGCTGCGACTCGGACCTGGACGCGCGCGGTTGAGCTTCCGTTTTACCGGCCTGAGTTTAGCCGCGCCGGAGAAGGTTGGCTTTCGCGTGCGACTCTCCGGACTGGAGCAGGAATGGCGATCGCTCACCGAACGGACCGTCGGTTATGAAGCGGTGCCGCCGGGCCGTTATCAGTTTGAAGTCCTCGCGGTAAACGGCGACGGCGTCTGGAGTTCGGCTCCGGCGTTGCTCGCGATCGAAGTCCTGCCGCGCGTCTATGAGACGGCTTGGTTCCGCGCGCTGGCGGTCGCGGTCGCCGGCGCGCTGGCGCTCGGCATCGGCTGGAGCATCGCGCGTGTGCGGCTGGATCGTCGTCTCTCCCGACTTCGGCTGCAGCATGCGCGCGAGGCGGAGCGTTCCCGCATCGCGCGGGATCTGCACGACGATCTCGGCGCGAGCCTCACCGAAATCTCCATGCTGGCCAACCTCGCGGTGGAAGATTTCGGCTCCAACGCCAGCGTACGCGATCCGCTGCGGGAGATCGCGGGCAAGTCGCAATCCTTGGTCGGCGCGCTCGACGAGATCGTCTGGGCGGTGAACCCGCGCCACGACACGCTGGCGTCGCTGGCGGACTATCTTGCTGCTTACGCCGCGGATTTCCTTTCCACCGCGGGCATCAAGTTGCGCCTGGAAGTGCCGCAGGATTTGCCGTCCATCCCGTTCGATGCGGAGCATCGGCACGCTTTATTTTTGGCCGTGCGGGAGACGCTGAACAATGTCGTCAAACATTCTGAAGCAAGCGAGGTTTGGCTCCGGGTGAGAATTGAAGATCGAACTCTGCGCGTCTTGATCGAAGACAACGGCGCCGGCTTTGACCCGACGAAGATCAAGAGCGGAGAAGGGCTGCGCAATTTGCGGGATCGGCTGATTCCGCTTGGCGGGGAAGCGCGGATTGAGTCTATCCAAGGCACTGGCACGAGCGTCTGCTTGGTCCTTCCCCTCCCATGACCACCGTCGCCATCGTCGAAGACAACGCGATCGTCGGAGCGAGCCTGCGGAGGATCGTGGAAAGCACACCGGATTTGCAGTGCGTGGGCCTCTGGCGCAGTGGGGAAGAAGCGGTGGAAAAGGTCCCGGCGTTTAGTCCAGAGGTGCTGCTGATGGACATCCACTTGCCGAAGATGTCCGGCATCGAAGCGACTGCGCTGCTCAAGCGCCAGCTGCCGGAACTGCTGGTCATCATGGTGACCGTTTATCGCGACCACGACAAAATCTTCGATGCGCTGAAAGCCGGCGCTTGCGGCTACCTGCTCAAACGTTCCACTCCGGATGAAGTGCGGCGCGCGATCACGGAAGTCCGGCTGGGCGGAGCTCCGATGAGCGCGGAAATCGCCCGCCGGGTCGTGGATGCATTTTACCAGCCGGAGAAGCCGGCGACGGAACCAACTCACTTGTCGAAACGCGAACGCGAGATCCTGGATCTCCTCACGCAAGGACTCGCGAACAAGGAAATTGCTTCCCGGCTGACGCTGAGCACGGAAACAGTGCGGGTGCACCTGCGCCGGATTTACGAGAAGTTGCATGTGCACTCGCGGACTGAAGCCGCGATGAAATACCGGGACACTCAGGCTGGCTCGAAGCGCGGCGCCCCGAGCGTCTGAGAACGCAGCAATCTCATGAAAACCTCCCCACGTTTCTTCCCCATTCGTTTCCTCCTGATTGTGGCGGCGGCCGCTTTCTTCCTCAGCTTGTCCGCGCGTGCTCAGGAGGCTCTGGCTGGTTCGCCGCGGAAGCTTCCCGCCGTCTTCCTCGTCGGCGACTCCACGGTGAAAAACTCAACTCGCGGACTGCAAGGCTGGGGCACGCCGATCGCGTCCTGGTTTGATCAGACGAAGATCAAGGTGGAGAACCGCGCGCTCGGCGGCCGGAGCAGCCGCTCCTACATTCGGGAAGAATTGTGGGACAAAGTCGTGGCCGATCTTCAGCCAGGCGATTTCGTCCTCATCCAGTTTGGCCACAACGATGGCGGGCCGCTGGATGAAGGGCGCGCGCGCGCTTCGCTCAAAGGCGACGGGGAAGAAACCAAGGATGTGGTGATCAAGGAAACAGGCGTCGCGGAAACCGTCCGGACTTACGGAGCTTACCTGCGCCGGTATGTCGCCGATACCAAAGCAAAGGGAGCCACGCCGATTGTCTGCTCCTTGGTCCCGCGGAATATCTGGGCCGACGGGCGGGTCGTCCGTGCCTCGGACAGCTACGGGAAATGGGCCGAGGCCGTTGCGAAGGCGAAGGGTGTTTTCTTCCTCGACCTGAATGAAATCATCGCCCGGAAGTATGAGGCCGTCGGTCCGGAGAAAGTTCTCGCCGAATACTTCACCGCCGCGGATCACACGCACACGACTCCAGCCGGAGCGGCGTTCAATGCGGCGTGTGTTGCGGAAGGAATTCGCGCGCTGCCGAAATGTCCGCTCTCCGCGTTTGTCCTGCGCGAGCCGACGCGTCTTCCGGCGACGGTGCCGGATGCCGCTCTGACGCGGCCAGGTCCGAAGTAGCTTCGCGGAAGACTCAAACCGCCGTCACCGCGCGCGCGATGATGAGCACGGTTTCCTGCTGGAGCGCAGCCTCGATCGATTTCTTGAAGGCTCCCATGTCGAACTTGGCGGAGCCGTCGTCCAGCACTCGCACGATCGTGACTTCATCCCGGAAGGTCACGCCGCCCATGCGCCACGCTCCTTCCGAGCGCTGGCTCAGGTGGGTGTAGCCGCCGAAAGCATTCACGAGCGTCTCCTTGATCCGCGCGATCTCGCGGGGATCCACGGGCGAGCCATCGTTCATTTGGGTGGGGAGATAAATCTCGAACTCTTGCATGAGGACGATGGCGCTTTGGTGTCGGGATTAATGCTGGATCAACGCAACCAGGCGGGCGGTGAAATATCCCAGCGCTGCGGTGACTGGCAGGGTGAAAATCCAGGCCCAGACGATTCGTTGCACCAGGCCCCACTTCACCGCGCTGAAGCGCTTCATCGCTCCGACTCCCATGATGGAAGTGGAGATCACGTGAGTGGTCGAAAGCGGAATGCCGAGATGACTCGCCACGGAGATCACCGCGCCCGCCGTGGTCTCGGCAGCAAACCCGTGCACCGGCTGCAGCCGGACCATTTTGTGCCCCATCGTGGCGATGATTCGCCAGCCGCCCGCCGCGGTGCCGGCCGCCATGACCACAGCGCAAACGACCACCACCCAGGTGTGAATCTCAAAGGTCGGCGTGCGGAGGAAACTCAGCCAATCCGGCAAATCGGTGAAGGCTCCCTGTTTGGTGCCGGTGAACAGCGCGAGCGCGATGATCCCCATGGTCTTCTGCGCGTCGTTTGTTCCGTGGCTCAGTCCCATCCAGGCCGCGCTGGCGATCTGCAGCCGTCCGAAGATCGCGTTGATCACGAGGGGGCGAACTTTGACCAAAAGCACGGTGAGCAGCCCCATGAGCAAGAAGCCGAGGACCAGACCGGCGATCGGCGAGATGATCATGGGCGCGATAATTTGCGGCCAGAGTCCTTTGCCCGCTTTCTCCCAGATCAGCACGGACCAATCGCCGTGACTGGTGGCGAGAGCCGCGCCGCAGAGACCGCCGATGAGCGCGTGGCTCGAGCTGGAAGGAATCCCGTAATACCAGGTGATCAGGTTCCAGATGATCGCGCCGATCAGCGCGGCGAGAACCGTGGTCATGGTCACGAACTTCACATCGACCTGACCGGAGCCAATCGTCTTGGCGACGGCGGTTCCCATGAATGCGCCCAGCAGATTGAAGAACGCGGCGAGCGCGATCGCCTGGCGCGGGGTCAGGACTTTGGTCGAGACGACGGTGGCAATCGCATTCGCCGCGTCGTGGAAACCGTTGATGTATTCGAACGCGAGTGCGGCAAAAAGAACGCAGGCAAAAAGCAGCATAGGTGACCGGCGGGGGAGCTCGGGAAGATGGTCGCTCTTCCGCTCAGGAATACTTCAGCGCGACGTGGAAGACGATGTAGCCAGCGTCCCGGCAGCGATCGATTCCTTTTTCCAACAACTCGTAGAGATCCTTCAGGAAGACGACGACTCGCGGATCCACGCTGCCTTGATACAGATCGGCGAGCAGTTCGTTCATGACCTGGTCCGCTTCGCCTTCGATTGCCTGGAGCTGTTCGTAGCTGTCCTTGATCTTCTCCCCGTGACTTTTCGTCCGCAATTGCCCGACCATGAGCACCACCAGCGCCGTCGCTTTCTCCAGCATCGCAGCCTGCCGCAGCACGCTGGTCGGCGAGACTCCGAGCGGCCGGATGATCAGCCGCTCCCCGATCTTCTCGACGCACTTGGAGATCTTATAAAGTGCGGAGGAAAGTGCTTCGATGTCCTCGCGCTCGAGCGGAGTGACAAACGTCTTGCACAAAGCTTCCGTGGTCTCAAAGCCGAGTCGCTTGTGCGTTCGGCGGCATTGCCCGAGTCCGCCGAGCACTTCCGTGGAGGCTTGGCTATCGACTTTGGGGATTAGTTCGCAGAGCTCAACGGCGCTGGCGTGAGCTGCCCCAGCGCCGGCCTCCAGCAAATCGTAGAACTGGGTGTCGCGGCCGAAAAGGCGATCGAGGGCTGACATGGCGGCAGCTGTAGCAGCTGTGAGTCCGCCGATGCAATCCCGGTGAGCTGCCTGGAAAGCTTCCTCGTGCGGAATGCTGAAGTCGCTGCCGAGTCCAGCCGAACTACCGGCTCAAGCGCCGCCTTTGCCCGAGCCAAACCAAACCGAGTCCAGCGAGCAAGGCGGAGGAAGGCTCCGGAATCGCGCTGGAGATGAAATCGATATTGCTTGAGACGCGCGTGGAGGCCCCGACATCGCCGTAATTGAAGGTGATCGAATCGTTGTCCCCAACGCTGGCGACGAACGAATGAATCCCGAGGAGAAACTGCTGCCCGCCGATCGTTCCGAAAACTCCGCCGCCGCTGTCACGGAACGCGATCAAGCCTTCCGAGCCGGTCGGCAACGGGGTGCCGGTTCGCGACTCGAGCGGCGCGCCCGGAGCATCGAAGTCGTAGAAGAGTTGGCGGCCATTGGTGAACGTCAGGAAGGTTGTTTGATCAATCGTATTGGTGGCTCCGCGTCGGATTCCTTCCGGACGAGTCGCGCCCGCCGTGCCGGTTCCACCCAGACCGAAGCCGACGATCGTGGCGTTCACTCCGATCTCGGCCGAGCCGGTATAAAGCGCCGCGGGAGTGACATCGGGCACCGCTCGATCCAGCTCGATCACGGCGACATCGTAGCCGTCATCGACGGTTTGATTATTCGGATGAATCACGTGGCGGACGCTCTGGTAAGTGGACGCGCCGATGGTAAAGGTGAAAGCGTCCTGCCCGGAGATGTTGCGGACGACATGCGCCGCGGTGAGGACAAATCGCGGATCGATCAAAACCCCGCTGACCACGCCTTCCTGCTGGGTGAAAAGCTTCCCCACGGCTGAACCGACGAGATTCCCGAGCGCCTGCGAATCCGCGTCGGAGACATCGTCTCGGATGGTGATTGCTTGTCCGGTGAAAGCGGACGCCAAAGTGAAGCTCAAGATCGGGACGAAGAGACGCATGAAGTTATTATCGAAGGAAGGGAGAAATCTGCGCTTGTCCAGGCGGCGCGATTTCCCGGAGGCGTTTTGCCGGCGCGTTGAGCCAGACGACGAGCGGGAAACTCGGAGGAACTCACGCCTTGGCAAAGCCGACTCCCGTGTTACTCCTTCCGATGCCGAGCGCGCTGCCATGAGTGTCCGAACTTTCCTGATCATTGCCGCCGTCGTTTTGGTTTCGGCGATCGCCGCGATTCTGTTCCTCCAGCAAGACACACCTGTTCCTCCGAGCATCCCGGAGCCGGTGGCAGCGGCCACTCCCGCACCGCTTCCCACCGTCAGCCCGCGCGCTTCCCAGCCACCGCGCGCAGCAGCGAAGCCTCAGCCAGCGCGGACAATCGCTGTGGCCACGCCGCCGCCGATTACGGAAGGAGAGAAAAAGATCGCCGCCATTCTGGAGATGAATCCGGAAGGAACTGAGGAGGGAAACCGCGCCACCGTCCAGATGCTCTTGAGCCTGCTTCCGACTCTAAAAAAGGACGAGCAATCCGAAGCCGCCCAGCACATTTCCAATCTGCTCGTGGATGCGGATTACTCCCGAGTGCTCCCCATCGTCAAAAATCCGCAGGCTACGGAAGAAGTCCTGGATGTCTTCGTCACGGACCTCATGAACCGCAGCGACGCGGTCAAGCTGCCGACTTTGCTGGAGATCGCGAAGATCCCAAATCATCCGCATCGGGAAGAAGCGATGACCGACTTGCAGATCTTCCTGGATGAAGACTTCAACACCGACTGGCCGAAGTGGGAGACCGCGCTCAAGGCCTATCTGAAGAAGCAGGCGGAGGAAGAAGCTGCGGAGGAAACGGCGGCCGCCGCGGCTCAGCCGCAATGAAGCTGGTCGTGGCCGCCACGGGCGCGAGCGGGGCGATTTACCTCCAGCGGCTTTTGGCGCAGATCGATTGCGCGGAACACGAAGTTCACCTGGTCTTGAGCGCCTTTGCGAAGCAGGTGATCGCGGAGGAACTCGGCACGCTTTTGGTTCCGGCGGGAGTCACCCAGCACGGGGATAAATCGATGAATGTGCCGTTCGCGAGCGGCTCCACGCGGTTCGACGCGATGGTCGTTTGCCCTTGCTCGATGGGGACGCTCGGGCGAATCGCCGCCGGCACGAGCGACTCCACGCTGCTGCGCGCGGCGGATGTTTTCCTGAAGGAACGCCGCAAACTCATTCTTGTCCCGCGCGAGACTCCGTGGAATCTGATCCACGCGCGGAACGTCGTGAGTTTGCTGGAAGCGGGCGCAGTGATTCTTCCCGCGTCGCCCGGTTTTTACAGCAAACCGGAAACTATCGAGCAGGTCGCCGACACCGTGGTGCTCCGGGTTCTGGATCAGCTCGGATTGCCGACGCCGGGCGCGTTTCGCTGGGCGGAGAACGTCGAGTGACTCCGGAGAAAAAGGCGCAGTGGATCGGCTTGCTCGGCTCGTGGCTGATGCGCGCGCTTTTCGCCACGCTGCGTTTTCGTTTCATCGATCGCGCGGGCGTTTTGAGCGATCCGCCTGCGCGTCCCTTGCTTTGGGTTTTCTGGCACAATCGCCTCTTCCTCACGCCTTACATGTGGGAGCGGTATTTCCCCAGCCGCCGCGGCGCCGCCCTCGCCAGCCAGAGCCAGGACGGCGAGATCATCGCGGCGATCATTGGTCGGTTTGGTTTGCGGCCGATCCGCGGATCCAGCTCCCGCGGCGGCGCGCGAGCTTTGGTGGAAATGAAGCGCGCGCTGGAAGAAGGCTACGATGTCGCGATCACGCCGGATGGTCCGCGCGGCCCGTGTTATCACGTGAATCCCGGCGTGGTGAAACTCGCGCAGCTCACCGGCGGCCTGGTCTTCCCCATGCACGTGGAGTTTTCCCGCTGCTGGCGTTTGAAAAGCTGGGACGGCTTCATGATCCCGAAACCGTTCGCCACCGTGCGCATTACTTTCGACGCGCTGCATCGCATTTCCTCCACCGAGACTGAGGAGCAGTTTGAAGCAGAGCGCGTTCGGCTCGAGCGGTTGCTTCAGGCCGGTTGAGATCGCGCTCGACGCGGGGAACCGGAGGCACTTTCACTTTCCCGCACCATGGAACTCATCGACGGAAAAGCGATCGCGGCGCGGATCAATGAAGAGAACCGCGCGGCGGTCGCCGAGCTGCAAGCGGCCGGACACACGCCGGGACTCGCAGTCGTGCTCGTCGGACATGATCCCGCTTCGCAGGCGTATGTGCGGAACAAAGACCGCACGTGTCAGCAACTCGGGATGCATTCGGTGAAGCACGAGCTTCCGGCCGAAACCACGCAAGCGGATCTTCTCGCTTTGGTTGCTCGCTTGAATGCCGATCCGGCGATTCACGGCATCCTGGTGCAGTCGCCGCTGCCCGCGCCGCTGGATGAACGCGCAGTCGTCGAAGCGCTCGATCCGCGCAAAGATGTGGACGGTTTTCATCCGGTGAATGTCGGGAAGCTCGCGCTCGGCGATGCGGATGGTTTTGTTCCCTGCACGCCGCTCGGTTGTCAGCGGCTCCTCCTCGAAGTGGGGATCGAAACCAAAGGCGCGAGTGTCGTCGTGCTCGGGCGCTCGATGATCGTCGGCAAACCACTGGCGCTTTTGCTGATGAACAAAGGTCCCGGCGGCGACGCCACGGTGACCGTCGCGCATTCCCGCACTCGCGATCTCGCGGCCGTTTGCCGCGGCGCAGATATCCTCATCGCCGCGATCGGCCAGCCGGAGTTTGTCCGGGCGGATTTCGTCCGGGAAGGAGCGGTGGTGATCGACGTCGGGATCAACCGCGTCGCGGCTCCCGACCGCCCAAACGGCTCGAAGCTGGTCGGCGATGTCGCCTTTGAGGAAGTCGCCCCGAAGTGTCGCGCGATCACGCCGGTGCCCGGCGGAGTCGGCCCGATGACCATCGCGATGCTCATGGGGAACACCATCGCGAGTTGCCGCCGCTGGTCGCTCCAGTAGGACTCACGGCGCCGCGTCAATCACCAGCCGGTAGCCGATTCCCGGCTCGTTGATGATCAGCCGCGGATGCGCCGGTTCGCGTTCCACTTTCTTCCGGAGATGCGTGAAATAAACGCGCAGATACTCGCGATGTTCCTCCGCCTTTGGTCCCCAGACTTCGCGCAGGATCTGCCGGTGCGTGAGCACACGTCCGGCATGTCGGATCAAAAGCGCCAGCAAGCTCCACTCGGTGCCGGTCAGCTTTGCTTCCGCGCCATCGCGTGTGACCGTCCGCGCCACGAGGTCCACCACGAGACCGTGCTGGGAAAAGATCGCGCTTTCTTCCCGAGGCCGGGCGCGCCGTTGCGCCGCGCGCAAGCGGGCGAGCAGCTCCGCGGTGGCAAAAGGCTTGGTGACGTAGTCGTCGGCGCCGGCATCCAGCGCGGCGACTTTGTCCTGCTCGGAATCGCGGACCGTGAGCGCGACGACCGGCGTCTCGCTCCATTCCCGCAAGCGCTGCAGCACGACCAAGCCGTCCAGATCGGGAAGACCGAGATCGAGCAGGATCACGTCCGGCCGCACCAACGCCACCGCTTGCAACCCAAGGCTGCCGGTCTCCGCTTCGTGCACCGCGTAGCCGGCGCCTTCCAGGGCGACGCGGAGCAGACGCCGCATCTGGATCTCGTCGTCGATGACCAGCGCGATGCGTTTCATTCCGGAAAATGCAGCTCGCCTCCGACGGGCAGGCGCAAGGTGAACCGTGCGCCGCCGGCCGGACGATTTTCCGCCACGAGCGTCCCGCCGAGTGCTTCCACCAGGCCGCGGGCGATGGACAAACCGAGCCCGACGCCGCCGGCCGGAACACCCGGCGCGCGGAAGAATTTCTCGAAGACTTTTTCCTCCATTCCCGGCGGCAAACCAGGACCGCGATCCGCCACTTCGAAGCGCACGAACTCCGCGTCCCGGCGAACGATCAGAACCACCGGATCATAGGCCGCGCCATGTGTTGCGGCGTTGTGCAGGAGCGTGGCGAGCGCTTGCGTGACCAGCCCGCCATCGACTCGCATGGGCGGCAAATCTTCGCCCGCGTCGAGATGCACCTGACCCGCGGCGAGCGCCGCCTGCCGGACGGCGTCGCTCGCGAGTTCCAGCGGTTCGCACCATTCCAGGGTCGGTCTGAGCATCCCGGATTCGAGGCGCGTGGCGTCCAGGAGATGATCCACGGTCCTCCGGAGTCGTTCGGTCGCGCGATGAATTTCCTCCCGCTCCAGCGTCGGCTGATCCAGCGCGGCGCGGATGGCCGCCACGGGAGTTTTCAGTTCGTGCGAGACGCTGTCGAAAAGCATCTTCTGCAGCCGATCTGAAGCGGCGCTGACTTCCGACCGACGCTGGGCAGCGGCGAGGCGTTCCTTTTCCGCGACCACGCCGAGCTGTGCGGCAAAAGCCTCCAGCAATTCGCGTTGTTCCGGAGCGAGCGACGACTCCAGCTCCACCGCGAGCACACCTTCCACGCGATCGCCGACGAGCAACGGCAAATGCAGCCCCGCGGAGTCAGGTAACGCGTCGGTGCTGCGACCCGCGGGACGTTTGTTCTGGAAGGCCCAGGCCGCCACGCCTTCTTCCTTCGCGGGCAAATTCCAGGTGCTCGCGGAGTGTGCCGTTCCAGCAAAAGCGCCCGATTCCTCCCGGAGCAAAGCAGCGCTCTGGAGAGCGAATACTTTCTGGATTTGCGCGACCGCGATCTGCACCGCCTCGTCGCGCGAGTTGCTGGCTGCGAGCGAACGCGTGAGCTGATAAAGCGCCGTCGCGCGCTGCTCGCGGCGATGTTCCAGACGTTCCCGATCATGCAGCCGGGAGGTGAGCTGGCCGATCACCAGCGCGACGACAAAGAACACGGCGAACATCATCAAGTCATGCGGCTGGGTGATGTAGAAAGTGAAGAGCGGCGGGATGAAAAGGAAGTTCCAGAGCACCGCGCTGAGTCCCGCGAGGAGCAAAGTCGGCCCGCGTCGGAGGAAGGTGCCGGCGACCGTTACGCTGAGGAGATAAATCAAGGCGACCGACCAGTAACCGATCCATGGCTGCAGCATCAGCCCGAGCGCGGTGACTGCCGCGGCGATTCCGCAGGTCACCGCGGTTTGAGTTCCCGCCTGCGGCCGCGGTGCCGCGGGCGTGGATGGCGGATGACTTTCGGCGCTTTCGGTGCGGACCAATTGCACGTCGATGTGGCCGCTGTGCTGGATGAGCCAGGCGATCGGAGAACGCCGATGCCACCGCCACGCGGGACCGTCGGGTTTGCCCAGGATGATCTGCGACACACCGTGCTCCTGAGCCGCGCGGAGCAACGCTTCGCCGACCCGCGCGCCCGCGGTCAGGACGATCTCCGCACCGAGCTGACGCGCGAGACTCAGGTGAGCGGCGCGGCGTTGTTCATCCTCGGGAGAAAGCGGCGTCGGCATTTCCACGGCGACGGCGATCCAGGAAGCTTCGAGCGCGGCGGCATGGCGGCGCGTCCACCGGATCAGCTCCGCGGAATGAGGACTGGCGCTCACCGCGACGAGCAGCCGATCTCCGCTGTGCCAGGCGGCGCGGGCGCCGGTTGGCTGGAAGGATCGCAGGCGACGGTCCACGTGTTCGGCGGTCAGGCGAAGAGCCATCTCGCGCAAGGCGGTGAGATTTTCCTCCCGGAAGAAATTTTCCGCCGCGCTGGCGGCCCGCTCGCCAAGATAGACGCGGCCTTCGCTGAGCCGCTGGCGCAGTTGTTCCGGAGTGAGATCGATGAGCTCGATTTCATCCGCCAGATCGAGCATCGAATCCGGCACCGTCTCGCGCACCGTCACGCCGGTGATCTGCCGCACCAAATCGATCCGGCTCTCGAGATGCTGGACGTTCAGCGTGGTGTAAACATCGATCCCGGCGTTGATCAGTTCCAGCACGTCCTGGTGGCGTTTGGGATGGCGCGAGCCGGGCGCATTGGTGTGCGCGAGTTCATCCACCAGCGCGAGCTGCGGATGCCAGAGCAGGACGGCTTCGAAGTCCATTTCCTCCAGCGTCGTTCCGCGGTGCTCGATGATTGCTCGCGGAACAACGGGCATGCCGTCGAGCAAGGCCATGGTTTCCGCGCGGCCGTGAGTTTCCACCAAACCGACGACGACTTCCGCGCCTTCCTCCATCTTCCGGCGCGCTGCGCGCAACATCGCGTAAGTCTTCCCCACGCCGGGACACATCCCGAAGAAGATCCTCAGCCGCCCGCGGTGCGACTTCGCTTCGGCGGCCTGGATGGAGGCAAGGAGCGCATCGGGGCTGGGACGCAAATCGTCGGACACGCGCTACTTTGCTGCGTCGAGCGCCAGATTGAGAGCGAGAACATTGACCCGCGGCTCGCCGAGGAAACCCAGCTGAGGCGCTTCGGTTTTCGCCTCGATCAGCCGGAGCACTGCGTCCTCCGGAAGACCGCGCGCTTCCGCCACGCGCGCGGCCTGGTGACGGGCCGCCGCGGGAGAAAGATGCGGGTCCAGTCCGCTGCCGCTGGCGGTCAGAAGATCCGGCGGCGCCTTTTCTCCCCAAGTGATCCGCCGGGCCGCGACGGCTTTCTGCAGCGCAGCGCTGGTGGGAGCAAGATTGCTGGCCGCACTCGGGACCGTCGCGAAGTCACCGGCGCTTGGTCTTGGGGAAAAGAAGCGCGCACTTTCGGTTTTCTGCGCGAGCAGCGCGGAGCCGATCACGCGGTCGCCTTTGCGGATCAGCGAGCCGCCGGATTGTTCCGGAAACAAAACACGCCCGACGCCGGTGACGAGCAACGGATAGAGGAAGCCGGTGAGCAGCGTGAGCGCCGCCAGCAAACGCAAAGATTGCAGGAGAGTTTTCATGTTTCAGGCGAGATGAAGCGCGACCAGCGCAAGGTCGATGAGCTTGATTCCAGCAAACGGGACGAGGATGCCGCCGACGCCGTAGATCGCGACGTTGCGCCGCAGGATTGCGGCCGCGCCGAGCGCGCGATAAGGCACGCCGCGGAGCGCGAGCGGGATGAGCGCGACGATGATCAGCGCGTTGAAAATCACCGCGCTCAGGATGGCGCTTTCCGGAGTGTGCAGTCGCATCACGTCGAGCGCGGCCAGCGGTCCTTTTTCCGCAGGTGCGACGGCGTAAAGGCCGATGAAAATCGCGGGGATGATTGCGAAGTATTTCGCCACGTCATTCGCAATGGAAAAGGTCGTCAGCGCACCGCGCGTCATCAGGAGTTGTTTCCCGATTTCCACGACTTCGATGAGCTTCGTCGGGTTGCTGTCGAGATCGACCATGTTCCCGGCTTCCCGCGCGGCTTGCGTGCCGGTGCTCATCGCCACGCCCACGTCGGATTGCGCGAGCGCGGGCGCGTCGTTGGTGCCATCGCCGGTCATGGCCACCAGATGACCTTTGGCTTGTTCTTCCCGAATCCGCGCCAGTTTATCTTCCGGTTTTGCCTCGGCCATGAAGTCGTCCACGCCGGCTTCGGCAGCAATCGCCGCAGCGGTCAGCGGGTTGTCTCCGGTGATCATCACCGTCCGGATTCCCATGCGCCGGAGCTGGGCGAAACGTTCGCGGATGCCGCCCTTGATCACGTCCTTGAGTTGCACCACGCCGAGCACACGTCGCGCTTCCGCGACCACGAGCGGCGTGCCTCCGGACTTGGAGACGCTCTCGACGAGCTGCCCGACCGCCTCGGGATAAATGCCGCCGTTTTCGGAAACCCACGCACGGACCGATTCCGCCGCGCCTTTGCGGATGGAGCACAGGTTTTCAACCTGTGCAGACGGCGGGTTTTCCACCCGCGGAAATGGGGAGGCGGCGGATTGGAAATCCGCCGGCCGCACAGGTTGAAAACCTGTGCTCCGGCTGATGTCCACGCCGCTCATGCGCGTCTGCGCGGTGAACGGGATGAACTGCGTGTGCTTCTCGCCAACGTCGCGGGCGCGCAGGTTAAAGCGTTCCTTGGCGAGCACGACGATGCTTCGACCTTCCGGAGTTTCGTCGGCGAGCGAGGCAAGCTGGGCGGCAACCGCCAGTTCACGTTCTTCCACGCCCGGCGCCGGAAGAAAAGCTGCCGCCTGGCGATTGCCGAGTGTGATCGTGCCGGTCTTGTCGAGCAGGAGAACGTCGATGTCGCCGGCGGCTTCCACGGCGCGTCCGGAAGTGGCGAGAACATTCCGCTGGATGAGACGATCGATGCCGCTGATTCCAATGGCGCTGAGCAAGCCGCCGATCGTCGTGGGGATGAGACAAACCAGCAGCGCAATGAGCACCGGCAGAGAGAGATTCACCACGCCGGTTTGTCCGGAGAGTTTTTCGCCGAAGTGCGCGAGCGCCGGCAATGTTCCGACCGCCAGGACAAAGACCAGCGTCAGGCTGACCAGCAAAATGCCGAGTGCGATTTCGTTCGGCGTGCGCTGGCGGCTGGCGCTCTCGACCATTGAGATCATCCGGTCGAGGAAAGTGTGTCCGGGTTCGCTGGTGACGCAGATCACCAGACGATCGCTGATCACCCGCGTGCCGCCGGTGACCGCGCTGTGATCGCCGCCGCTTTCCCGGATGACCGGCGCGGATTCGCCGGTGATCGCGCTTTCATCCACACTCGCGATTCCTTCCACGACATCGCCATCGGCGGGAATCACATCGCCGGCTTCGCAGACCACGAGATCGCCTTTGTGCAATTCACCCGCGCTGACTTGCTCCTCGCGCCCGTCGCGCCACCGACGTGCGAGCGTCGTCGTCCGCATCTTCCGCAGCGAGGCCGCTTGCGCCTTGCCGCGGCCTTCGGCGATGGCTTCGGCGAAGTTTGCAAAGAGCACCGTGAACCAGAGCCAAAGTGCGATCTGGAGATTGAAGGAACTCGGCGAACCCAGGCAAACCAGCGTGGTGACAATCGCTCCGGCGAAAACCACGAACATCACCGGGTTCCGCAGTTGGACCCGCGGATCGAGCTTCCGGAAGGCGTCGAGCGTGGCGCCGCGGACCAGAGCGGCGTCGAGGAGAGCAGACTTGGATTTCATAGAATCAAAAAGTGCGACCCGCCTGCAGCAGCAGATGATCGGCGATCGGCCCGAGCGAAAGTGCGGGGAAGAAAGTCAGCGCGCCGACAATGAGGATGACGGAAATGAGGAGTGCGCCGAAGGTCACGCCCACAGTGGGGAAAGTTCCCGGCGAAGGCGGCGCGATCTTTTTCCCCACCATGCTGCCCGCGATGGCGAGCACCGGGATGATGATCGCGACCCGTCCGAGGAACATGCAGATCGCGAGCGCGTAGTTGTAGAAGTCGTTGTTCACTCCGAGTCCGCCGAACGCGCTCCCGTTGTTCCCCGCAGCCGAGGCAAACGCGTAAAACATCTCGGAGAATCCGTGCGCGCCTTGGTTCCCCAAGGTGGCCGAACCGGCCGGAACCAGGCAGGCGACGGCCAGGCCCAGCAAAATGCAGACACACGGCGCGAGCGCAGCAACGACGGCCCAGCGGACTTCACGGGCCTCGATTTTCTTGCCGAGATATTCCGGAGTCCGCCCGACCATTAGCCCCGCGAGGAAGACGGTGATGATCACGAAGATCAGCATCCCGTAAAGTCCCGCGCCGACGCCGCCGAAGATGACTTCGCCGAGGAGAATATTGAGCAGCGCGATGCCGCCAGCGACGGGGCTGAGGCTGTCGTGCATGGCATTCACCGCACCGCAGGAAGCGGCGGTCGTGGCGGTGGAAAAGAGCACGGAATTCATGACGCCGAAGCGGACTTCCTTGCCCTCGAGATTCGCCGCGAGACCGGTCACGGGATTGGGTTGCAACTCGGCCCACCACGAAAGCGCAAACCCGGCGAGAAACAGCGCCATCATCGCTCCGAAGATCGTCCAGCCCTGCCGTCGATCGCCCGTCATCAAACCCAGCGTGTAGGTGAGTGCGGAAGGAATCGCGAGGATCGCCAGCGTCTGGAGGAAATTGGAAAGCGGCGTCGGATTCTCAAACGGATGTGCGGCATTTACTCCGAAGAAGCCGCCGCCGTTCGTTCCGAGTTGCTTGATTGCGATCTGCGATGCAGCCGGCCCGAGCGGGATGATCTGCTCCGCGCCTTCGAGCGTCGTCGCAGTGATGGCGGGCGAAAAGGTCTGCGGCACTCCTTGTGAAACGAGCACCACGGCGAGGATCAGCGAGAGCGGCAGCAGCACGTAGAGCGTGCCGCGCGTCAGGTCAGTGAAGAAGTTGCCGACCGTTTCCGCCGAGCGTCGGGTCAGCCCGCGGATGAGCGCGATCACCACAGCGAGCCCGGTTCCCGCGCTGAGAAAGTTTTGCACCGCCAGCCCGGCCATTTGCGTCAGATAGCTCAGCGTCGCTTCGCCGGAATAGGCCTGCCAGTTGGTGTTGGTGACAAAGGAGACGGCGGTGTTCAGCGCGAGGGGAAAAGGAACATTCGGGAAGCTTTGCGGATTGAGCGGCAGCCATTGTTGCGTCATCTGGAGCAACAGCAGCGCGACGAGCCCGGCGAGATTGAAGGCGAGCAGCGCGCCGGCATAACTGGTCCAGCGCATCTCGTGCTGCGGATCAATTCCCGCCAGCCGGTAGAGAACTCTCTCGACGGGAGCCAGGATCCTGGTGAACCAGGTTTGCTCCCCGTGGAAGACTCGGTGGAGGAAAGTTCCGAGCAGCGGAGTGATCGCTCCGAGCGCAGCGAGATAAAGAGCGATTTGGATCCAGTCGTTGGCCTTCACAGCCAGGATCTTCTCCGCATTCGGCCACCAGGCGTAGTTAAGCCGGCGGGCAAAGGTGCTAATTAAGTGCTAACGCCGACTGCTCGGACGTGCGGGCGAGTGGATGAGGAAGATTCTTGCAACCGCGGGCGCTGGATTGCGGAAAGAAGTTGCCATCCTGTGCGGTGCGGGTTCTGATATATCAGTCCACATTAGCCGTGTGGCATTCCCCCAACCTTTCGCTTCCATGCATCCTCTGAAGTCTTCCTGCAGCCGCTTTGTTCCAGCAATTCTTGTCGCCGCGATCGGTGCCACGGCACTCGTCCGCACCAGCCGCGCGGCGGAGTTTGTCATGGACGGCAACGACCTCGACTCCGCCGGGTTGCCCACCAGCTTCAACTCAGGGCTCAACTGGGCGGGCGACGCCGCACCGACTCCCGGGAACACCTATCGGACCGGAGCGTTTTTGATCCGTTCACCTCGCAATACCACGCCGCTGACTTTTGCCGGAGATTCGCTCGAAATCTCCACCGGCGGCACGTTCCGACAGAAGACGGCGGCAGTCATCACGGTGGATAATCTGATCGTTGCGCAAGGCGGCGTCGTCGAGCTCACGCGGCCGAACAACGTGAACAACAACACCGCTGCGGGAACGCTGGCGGGCACCATGACCCTGAACGGAATCGCCGTTTTCCACTCGGGGATCGCTAACGATGTGGCGGGGGAAACCTTCACCATCAGCTCGACGATTGGCGGCGTGGGAGGATTCACCACCACGGGTTCCAACGGGCACATTATCCTGACCGGCGACAATTCTTTCTCCGGAGGAGCAACGCTGGCCGGCCTGGCAAACAGCACGGTGCAGCTGGCAAATGCCAACGCGATCAAGAACAGCACGGTGACCGTGAACGTCACCAACGGACTCACTTTTGCTCCAGCGATCGGGACCTTCAACATCGGCGCGCTCGCGGGAACTGCTGGCGCCACGCTGAACGACACCGCCGCTGCTGCCGTGACGCTGGCTGCGGGGAGCAATGGCGCGAGCACGACCTACTCCGGAAGCCTGAGCGGCTTGGGAGGTCTCATCAAACAAGGCGTGGGGACGCTGACTTTGAGCGGCGGAAACTTCTATTCCGGGCCGACGACGATCAGCGCAGGGAAGCTGAACGTCACCGGGAGCCTCGGCGGAGATGGAGCTGTGACGGTGAACGCTGGCGCGACCCTGGCCGGCAGCGGCGACGGCCTTTCCAGCGGATTAATCAACGGACCGGTGACGGTCGCAGGCGGTAACGCACCGGCTGCGCGCGGGGCCATCGACCTTGTCAACCAGGCCACCAGCACTCTGACCGTGAATCATTCCGCTGGCCTGACCTTGGGCGGAGGCGCTGGCGAAGCTTCGCAGCTGAGTTTCGACGTGAATGTCGGGAGTTCGGATCTGCTCTCGATCGGAGCAAGTCCGCTCACGTTGAATACAGGCGGAGCGTTGATCACCATCAACAATCTCGGCGTGGTGGCAAACCAGGCTTACACCTTGGCTAGCTTCGGCAGCGGCGCAGGTGCTGGGTTTACCGTGGGCACCGGGACAACCGTCGGCGGCCTGACTTTGACCAACCCAAATCTAACTTTCGGGGTGACAGGAAGTTTGAAAGTCGAGGCCGCGCAAGTGCAGCTGATCACGAGCGGTGCCTCCGCTCCAGCGACGGCATATTGGTCCGGAATTCGCGGCCCCGAATGGTCGGCGAATAACGGAACTTTCGGGAACTTTACCACCGATGCTGCCGGAACGCAGTTCATCCAGGCCTACCCGTCAGTCACGACCGACGTGATCTTCGCCGCAGCCGGCAATGGAGCTCCCGCGAACCTTGGTTCCAACACCCTGGGTCTGGATTTCCAGATCAAGAGTCTCAGCTTCGCGAGTGGAACAGGGGCCGCAGTGATCGCGGGGAATAACACGCTGAACATTGCCGCCGGCGGCATCACCGTCGCAGCAGGGAACGGCGGGGCGACCCTTGCCATGTCCACGCTCGCACTCGGAGCCAACCAGACGTGGAGCAATGCGAGCAGCCAGGACCTAGTAGTGAGCGCGACCGTCAGTGATACTGGGCAGCTGACCATCAACAATACCGGCAATGGAGCGACGATTCTTTCCGGAACAAATACCTATACCGGCGGAACCGTCCTGACGGCTGGCGTCTTGCGGATGAACAACAACAGCACCGTCGGTGCGAACGGCGGCTTGGGCGAAACCAGCGGGGATCTCACGGTCAACGGCGGAAGATTGGAGCTGAATGGAACAAACCAAAAAGTGGGTCATCTCACCGGCGCCGGTGGACAAATCGTAAACAATGGAGCAGCCAACGCGACGTTGACCATTGGCAATAGCACCTTTGATCCGGGAACCTATCAGGGATTACTGACAGACACGAGCAACGGCGGAGCAGGAAAGCTCAATCTAACGAAAGCCGGAACGGATCAGATCATCCTCTCACAGGCAAATACCTATACAGGTGTGACGACTTTGAGTGGTGGAGTTCTGAGCGTGGGGAGCATTGGAAACGGCGGAGTGGCAGGTGGCATCGGGCAGGCTGGCAATGCAGCAGAAAATCTCGTCTTCGATGGTGGGACGCTGCAATACACCGGCCCCAGCACGACCATCGATCGCAACTTCACGATCAACGCGGGGAAGACTGGCGGATTGGATGTTGCGACAGGAAAGCTAACCTGGACGGGAACGGCGGCGGCGAGCACCGGAAGCTTCACGAAGCTGGGAGCAGGCGAACTGGAACTATCCGGCCTGCAAGCCTATTCGGGCCGGACTTCCATCAGCGAAGGAATCCTGACACTCCTTGGCACCACGCTGAACAGCGTCGCTGCGGAAGGAACCGGCAGTCTGGTCGTCGGGAGTGCTGCCGGGAATGCCACGCTGCGTCTCTCGGGCGCGACCCTCAACCTCGGCGGCAGCGGGCCGGCAGCGGGGATTTCGAGCAGCATCGGGCATGTCGGCGGATCCAATGGGTCGCTGATCATGACCGGAGGAACCATCAATGTGAACTCGGGAGCGGCGAAGCAGAACTTCAATACAGGACAATCCGGCTACGGGGCTTTCACGATGTCGGGTGGAACGGTGACCTTGGCCGGGAACTTCGGCGCGGGCTCGGCATCGGGAGGATTGGGCATTCAGAACTTCAGCGGAGGATCCATCACGGTGAACGGATTTGCCGGAATCCTGGGCAACGTGGCGAATGCCACCGGTGTGGCAAACTACAGCGGGACGAGCAGTTTCACAGCAACCTCGGCCACACCTTCCGTGGTCGCGGGCGCCTTCGTGGGGATGGCGGTGGGCGAAGGAGGCGCCGGGATCCTGAATGTCTCTGGCCAGGCGACGTTGTCCCTGGGCGGTTCAGCGACGGCCGCCGGTCTGGATCTGGGGCGCGGGAATGCGGCATCCGCAGTGGGCATCGCCAACCTTGGTGCGGTCGGTAGCGGAGGCGGCACGATCATCACCAATGCCGTCCGCCATAGCGGAGCCGCTGGAACGGGCGTGCTGAACTTTCACGGGGGAACCTTGCGGGCGGCGAGCTTTGCCGATGCAAACTTCATGACGGGCCTGACTGGCAGCTATATCTATGGCGAAGGTGCCACAATCGACACGAACGGTACGGCAGTGACCATCGCGCAAGGTTTACTTGCTCCCACCGGAGAAGGTTTGACCGGGGCGACCTTCACCGGAAATGGAACGGGTTATCTTAACACGCCAATTGTCACCATCACCGGCGGGGTAGTGACCGCTCCGGGCACACAGGCGACAGCCATTGCCAACTTCAATCCGGCGACAGGCGAAGTCACGGGCATCACCATCACCAACCCCGGCAGCTATACAGACACCGCGGGTCTAACTGTCTCTTTTGCGGGCGGCGGGACTTTGGCAGCTCCGCCGGTGCCGGACGTTTTGACGACCGGCGCAAACACCAGCGGCGGCCTGACCAAGACCGGCGCGGGTTCGCTGACGCTCGCGGGAGCAAATACCTATGCTGGCGCGACCACCGTGACTGGAGGCAGTCTTTTGGTCACCGGTTCTCTGTCGGGTTCAGTCGCGGTGACCAGTGGCAGCCTCGGCGGGAGCGGCAGCGCCGGCGCGGCAACGATCTCCGCGGGAGCGATGATTGCTCCGGGAGCTACTTCCAGCAGCATCGGAAATCTAACTACCGGAACCGTGAAGTTGATCGGTGCCGCGCAATTCCAACTGGAAATAGATAGTGTCGGCAGCCTAACGGATCTCCTGACCGTCAACGGCGATCTGATCCTCGATCTCGGGGGGAATTCCCTGCTGTCTCTCGTCGATCTGGGGGCGAATGCTGCCATGGCGCCTGGAACTTCGCTCACCTTCATCGACTACAGCGGCAGCTGGAATGGCGGGATCTTTTCCGGCTTCTCGGATGACAGCCTGTTTTCCTTCGGAACCAATCAGTTTCGCATCTCTTACAACGGCGTGAACGATAGCGACACCGCAGTGGTTTTGGTCGTGGTGCCGGAACCCGGAAGTGCGGCGTTGCTTTTGGCTGGAGCAGGATTCCTTGCCGCCGGCCGGCGGAAGACGCGACGCAAGTCGGTCAACTAACGCTCCGGCGAAAAGCTGATCACTACAGATAACCGACCGCATGCAGGCGGCGGGTCAAGTCACCCTGGCGACTGAGCAACTTGGTGTAGAGTTCCCGGCTGTCTTCATCCGGCTGGCAGCGGGTTGAATCATCCAGCCTCACGATGCGGGCGCAAAGTTCGCGGAAGGTCGTCGCTTTTCCCGTGGCGGCGAGCGTGGCGTAGGCTCCCTGAATTGCGGAACCGAGCGCTGCTCCTTCTGCGGAAGCGAGGCAGATCGTGGGCACGCCGAAGATGTCGGCCGCGAGTTGGCGCCAGATGCGGCTCTTGCTGCCACCGCCCGTGAGCCGGATTTCACTCGGCTCGATCCCCAATTCCTGGAATCGCGCGAGCCCATAACCCAGGCCGAGAGTGACGCCTTCCATGGTCGCCCGCGCGAGATTTGGCGGCGTCATATTCTCCATCGTGAGACCGTGCAGGACGCCGGTGCCGTTCGGCAGGTTCGGGGTTCGTTCCCCGTTCAGATACGGAAGAAAAAGCAATCCGCCAGATCCGGCAGGAGCGCTCGCGACGCTGGTTTCCAGTTGCTCGTGGGACCAGCCGAAAAGCTTCCGCACCTGCTCCGTGGCGACCGTCACATTCATCGTGCAAACCAATGGCAACCAGCGATCTGTGCTGTCGCAAAAGGCGGCGACTTCGCCCTGCGGGTCCACCACTGGTTCGGCGGAAAACGCGTACACCGTTCCGGAAGTTCCGAGGCTCACCGTGACCACGCCGGCCTGCACATTTCCGGTTCCGATGGCGCCCATCATATTGTCCCCGCCACCGGCGCTGACGGTGACTTCGCCGGTCAGGCCCCAGGCTTCCCGCAGGTTTTCGCGGAGCAAACCAAACGCGCGCCGCGAGCTGGAAATCGGCGGGAGGCAATCCGCGAGTTCGCTGTCGATGAACTCGACCAGCGGCTCGCACCATTTCTTTTCCCGGACATCCATCAGCCCGGTTCCGGAAGCATCCCCATATTCCATCCCGCGTTCACCGGTGAGGTGGAAGTTGATGTAATCGTGCGGAAGAAGAACGGAACTCAGCGCCTTGTAGTTCTTCGGTTCGTTTTGCTTCAGCCAAAGAATTTTCGGTGCGGTGTAACCCGGCAGCATGGCGTTTCCGGCGAGCTTGATCAGCTCTTCCGAGCCGCCAAATTCCGCCTCGAACTGCTCGCATTGCTCCACGGTGGAAGTGTCGCACCAAAGCTTCGCCGGACGGATCACACGCCCCTTTTTATCCAGCGGAACAAAGCCGTGCTGCTGGCCGCTGACGCCGATCGCTTTGACGTCGTTTTTCCTGGAACCGAGCTGCTGCAAGACGCTGCGGATGGTCGCATCCACGGCGTCGATCCAGACCTGCGGCTCCTGCTCCAGGTGACCCGGCGGAAGACCTTCGACCATGCCGTAGGATTGCGAGGCAGAGGCGAGGATTTCGCCCGACTCCAGATCGAGCGCGATGGTTTTGGTGCTTTGGGTGCCGCTATCGATGCCGAGAGAGATCATGGGAAAATGGAAAGAGGGAATTCAGGGCTGAAAAGGGGTCGCCTTTCAAAGAGCTGCGAGGCTAAATCTGAAATCTCGAATCTGAAATCTGAATTTTCCCCATGGTGAAACGGCTCCTTCATACGCGCTACCGCGTGACTGACCTCGAGAAGACGGTTGCCTTCTACCGCGATGTGCTCGGTCTGGAACTCACGCGGCGTCACACCTCGCCGCGCGGTTCGCAGCTCGTTTTCTTCAAAGCGCCGGAAAGTGAGGAAGAAATCGAGATTTGTAAGTTCGACGAAAGCGGTCCGGTGGAGGTCGGCACCGACATTACGCATCTGGCTTTCGAGGTGGAGGATCTGGCCGCGTTTGCCGCGGAGGCGGAGGCAAAAGGCTATCCCCTTTCCGACGGACCGACGGACACCGGTTCGGGCAGCATCATCGCTTTCATCGACGCGCCGGAAGGTTACGAGATCGAGCTGATCCAGCGGGAGAAGAGGGGCGCCGCTTGATATGGAATTCGACTGGATCGATGTCCCGTTCGACCTAAAAGCCGTCACGCCTCGCGAGATCGAGGAGTCGTTTGAAGATCCGTTTGGTTTGCGCCTCATGCCGGACGCGGTCGCCGAACACGCGCGCTACTTCAACCTGGGAAAATCAGTCAATGATCGCGGGATTTTCACCGTCTTCTGGACGGACGGGAAACGTTACCGCGCGCTGCTGGCGCGCGACATGACTCCGGAGGAAATCACCTTCTATGAGCGCAAGAACTCGGATCTCGGTTACTGATTTCGAGCGATGAAAGTCATCACCACCTGGAAGGAGTTGCCGAAGTTTGAAACCGAGGAAGCGGAGGCCGCGTTTTGGGCGGACGCGCGGCTGGATATCCGGCTGATGAACGCCTCGATCCTCAAAGCGGACACGCGCGAATCGACGACGATCACCTTGCGCTTCGACCCGCGGCTGCTGGCGCGGATCAAGCGGATCGCGCGGTCGCGTTACCTGAACTACCAGAGCATGATCAAGCAGTGGCTGAGCGAGCGGATTGAGAAGGAACTCTGATCCAGCGGAGTTCCGCGCGCTGCCATGAATCAGGTCAAGGACACGCTGCGAGCGACGGTGCGGATTGGCTACGACGGGCGGGTTCACAAGACCTTCCGCGGACCGAACGCGGCGGAGCGTTTTGCCAACGAGGTCACGGTGCTGAAGCATCTGGAGAAACGCGGTTGTCCCTTCGTCCCGCGGCTGCTGGAGGAATATCCGGACGAACTGAAAATGGTCACGACGAGCTGCGGCACGCGGGTGGAGCATCTGGATGAAGCGCGGCTGCGCGAACTCTTCGCGGAACTCCTGCCGTATGGCGTGCGCCACGAGGACGCAGAGATGCGGAATGTCACCTACCGCCAGGCTGACGGCCGCTTTTGCCTGATCGACTTCGAGTTCGCCACGATCCTGCCGGATCCCGAGTAGAATCTTCCCGATGGAACCTGCTCCCCGCGCTTCTCCCGAACTCCGCCTGCAATGGTTTGGCCAGACGGATTGCGGGAAGGTGCGGAAGAACAACGAAGACTCGTTCCTTTGCCTGCAGTTCGATGCGGAGGAAGTGCGCTACCTGGGGAAAATCGGCGAGGCGACGACCAGCAGCGCGGACTTTGTCTTCGCCGTGAGCGACGGCATGGGAGGAGCGCAAGCGGGCGAGTTTGCCAGTCGAATCACGGTGGAGAAAATCACGCGTTTGCTGCCCCGCTCCTTCAAGCAATCCGCAGCGGGGATGAAACCCGGATTCGCCGATGTGCTGGAGGAACTTTTCGATCAGGTGCATCGCGCGCTGATGCTGCTCGGCGACAGTTACGCCGAGTGCAAAGGCATGGGCGCGACGCTCAGCATGTGTTGGTTTACGCCCGGCTGGATGTATTTTGCCCACATCGGGGATAGCCGGATTTACTATCTCCCGGCGGGTGAAGGGGGCATGCGGCAACTGACTGAGGACGACACGCATGTCGGCTGGCTCTTCCGCAACGGGAAGCTCAAGGAGCGGCAAGCGCGCGATCATCCGCGGCGCAATTTGCTCCAGAAGGCGCTCGGTGCGGGCCATCAGTTTGTGCAGCCGCAAGTCGGCGCGGTCGGGTGTGAAGCGGGCGACCGGTTCTTCCTCTGCACGGATGGTTTGGTGGAAGGACTTTTCGATGAGCAAATCCGCGAGCTTTTGCTCCGGCCGGACTCGAGGGAAGCGACGCTGAATCCGGCGCGGCGTCTGGTGGAAGCTTCGCTGGAACGCTCCGGGCGGGATAACACGACGGCGGTGCTGGTGCAGGTCGGTTGAGCGGCGGAGTTCCATCGGCCCAGCGGGTGAACCGCGACGACGCGGCGGACGCGACGTGGGGAAGAAGACGAGTCAGGAACTGGTTTTCGTGGGGAAGATCACCGGAGAGACCGCCGGCCCGGAGCTCTGAAGCTTTGCCTGATCCAGGGTTTTGCGCCCACCGAGCGCGCTCAGTTTTGCTTCAAGCCACGCCTTCCTTTGGCAGCGGGAAGACCCACTTGTGGTAGAGGAAAAACTTCAGGCCCGCGAGGAAGAACTGAGTCGCGACGATATCCAGATCGAGCGGGATGTGGCCGATGCTGAACGCCATCTTCGCGTTGAAATGCTTCAGCACCGTGAGCGTTGCGCTCGAGAGCGCCCACATGCAGACGACGGCGCCCAGATATCGCGGAAGTGCATCGCGTTTCCGCGAATCGGTGCGGAAATTGATGAAGTAATTCCAGGAGAAAAAGAACGTCGCGCTGACCGCCATGCTGCACGGAGCAATGACCCACAGCGGCAGCTCCGGATGATTCAGCTTCAGCCACTTAAACGGCGTGGAGATGAGGAGATAATTCACGCCCGCGCCCGCCAGGAACCAGAAGAAGCGGGAACGGACCGCCTGACGCTGCTTCTCGACCGGCTGGGGTGAGGTGATGGCTTTCATCCGCTTATCTAGGGCAAAGCGACCCGCGGGAAACAGGACGAACTTGCGCATTGCACGAGCCGCTGGCTGCTACGAGAAACTGACTTTCCCCGTGATGCCTCCTTTTGCTTCCTCCACTCCGCGACCCGTCGTCGTGACCGCGATGGGCGTGATCAGTCCGCTCGGCCGCGGAACGTCGGCGACCACGGAAGCGCTTCAGAGTGGGCGCGACGCGGTGTCTCCGGTCACGCGATTTGACGTGAGCCGGACGCGGTGCAAAACGGCCGGGCAAGTCCCGGGCGGGCGAATCGAGCGGGGGGAACGTCCGCCCGGCCAGCGCCGGGAGCGCCGCTTGCATCCGGCGAGCGAGATGATGATCTCCGCGGTGCGCGAACTGGTCGCCGGTGATGCGGATTTTCGTCCGGAGCTGGCGATCATCGGGACGACCAGCGGAGGAATGAGTTTCGGCGAGCAGTTCTTCCGCACGCTGGGAAAAAGACCACGCGAGCGCGCGAGTTGGCTGGCCAATTACATGCCGCAAAAAGCGGTGCTCGATGCGCAGGAAGCAGCCGGGTTTTCCTGTCCGAGCCAGATCATCGCGAATGCCTGCGCTTCCGGAACAAACGCGATCGGGCACGCCTTCCAGCTCATCCGCAGCGGACGACACGACCGCGTGCTCTGCGGCGGCTACGACGTGATTTCGGAGCTGGTTTTTGTTGGGTTCGATTCGCTGCAGGCATCGACGCCGGAGATGACGCGGCCCTTCGACCGAAACCGCACGGGACTCGTGCTGGGAGAAGGCGCGGCCTTGCTCGCGCTGGAAGACGAAGAGTCCGCGCGTCGCCGTGGAGCGCCGATTCTCGCGGAGATCACAGGCTACGGACTTTCCACGGATAACCATCACCTGACCCAGCCGCATCCGAGCGGAATCGGCCCGCGGCTCGCCATGGAGCGCGCGCTGGCAGACGCGGGGAAGAACGCGGACGAAGTGGATTACATCAACGCGCACGGCACCGCGACGACCTTCAACGATGCAACGGAAGGAACCGCGATTGCGCAGCTTTTCGGCGCGCGAGTTCCGGTGAGTTCGACCAAGTCCATGATGGGGCATTCGCTCGGCGCGGCGGGCGCGATCGAAGCAGTCTTTTCCGTGCTCGCGCTGCGGCACGGATTTTTGCCGCCGAACATTCACTTCGGCGAAACCGATCCGGAGTGGAAGCTGAACATCGTCGGGAATGAAGCGCGGGAAGCTGCAGTGAAATGCGTGCTTTCGAACTCGTTCGGTTTCGGTGGGACGAATGCGGCGATTGTGCTGGAGGAGGCGAAAACGTGACGGCGGAAATCGCCGGGCTCGGCTGGGTGACTCCGCTCGGAATTGGACTGGAAGAGGTTTGGTCGCGACTTGCTTCCGGAGAAAAACCCGAACGGAAGATCCTGCGTCATCCGGAGCTGGAGCGCGAACACGCCTACTACGCCGTGCCGCCGAAAGCGGTGGAACATTGCGGAAGAAATCCGCGGCTCCGTCGATCCAGCGCGATCAGCTATTTTGCCGTCGCGGCCGGGCTCGCGGCGATGGAGCACGCCGGATTGAAGCTCACGCCGGAGATCGCGGCGCGCACGGCGGTGATCTTCGCGATCAGCGATGGCGGCGTGCTTTACACGCGGCGTTTTTACGAGCAGCTCGTGAAGCAAGGCGCGAACACCGCCAGCCCGCTGCTTTTTCCGGAGACAGTTTACAATGCGCCGGCGAGTCACCTTGCGGCTTTGCTGGGAATCGACGGCGCGAGTTACACGCTGGTCGGTGATTCTTCCGTGGGCCTGACCGCGTTGCATTTCGCCAGCCAATTGCTGGCGCTCGGCAGCGTGGATCATTGCGTGGTCGTCGGTGCGGAAGAATGCGACTGGATCCTCTGCGAGGCGTATCGCACGTGGCGCCTCGCGCAGCTTCCGCTGGCGGAAGGAGCCGCAGCTGTGGTGCTGAGTCGCGCCGGTCGCTGGCGGGTGCAAACGCATCCGGGCCAGCCTTTCCTCCGGAGAAAAGAGGCGGCGGCTGCGCTCGATTTGGTTTTGGAAAACGACGCCGGCCGAGTCGATCTCGTGGTTGCTTCAGCAGGCGGCAGTTTCGTGGATCGGCTGGAAGCTGCAGTGCTCCACGCGCGGCATCCGAAAGCGCGCACTTTCTTCCCGAAGCATTCTCTGGGAGAAGCACCTGGCGCGAGCGCGTTGATCCAGACGGTGTTCGCTGCGTTGGCGGTCGAGAAGGAGCCGAGCGATCGCGCGCTGGTTTCCGTGATCGGTTTCAACCACCAGGCAAACGCCGCGTGGATCAGCGCGAAGTAGCGGGCTCCTCGATCGGTCCGCGTTGCCGCAGCGCGAGCAGCAGCCCTTGCGACGGGGAAAAGATCCAGGCCAGGACAAACAAAGCGGCGCCGGCGACGACCATCGCGCCGGCCATTGCGCAATCCAGCCAGATCGCCAGATGCAATCCGAGCACCGCGCTAAGAGCGGAATGGACGGCGCTCAGCGCGAGCATTGAAGGCAACCGATGCGTCAGCAGGAAGGCGGTCGCGCCGGGCAAAATGAGCATCGCAATCACCAGGATTGCGCCGACGGATTGGAACGCGCTGACCACCACCGCGGAAAGCATCCCCATGAGGCAATAATGCATCACCGTTGGGCGAATCCCCAGCGACGCTGCCAGGCCGGAGTCGAAGGAGCTCACCAGCAACTCTTTGTAAAAAAGGAGAATCAAACCGACGACAATCGCGGTGACGATGGCCATGAGGAAGACCGGCTGGGGAGCAACCGACCAGTTGCCGATCTGCACAAAAGGTTCGAGCGGGACGAAACTGATCTCGCCGTAAAGCACGCAGTCGGCGTCGAGATCGATCTGACTCGCGAAGAAGCTGATGATGATCACGCCGATGGCGAACAAGGTCGAAAAAACGATCCCGATTGCGGCGTCTTGTTTCACCCGGCTCCGGCGGTGGATGACCTCGATGAGCAGCGTCGTCACGATGCCGGCGGCCAGAGCGCCAGTGAACATCACGAGATTGTGCCGGCTCTTCGCGAGGAGAAAAGCGATGGCGATTCCGGGAAGAACGCTGTGGCTGATCGCGTCGCCGACCAGCGCCATGCGGCGGAGGACCAGGTAGTTCCCGATCAGTCCGCAGGCGAGCGTCACGAGGAAACCCATGAGCGCGATCCAGCCAAACATGGAGAGATTTTCCGTCCACGGCGTGACCAGCACCGCGCGGGCATCGAACGGCGGGATGAACGAAGCGAGCAAGGGCATGTTCAAGGAGTCGGGAACCTCCGGAGCTGAAACTGAAGTGAGGAAGAACCACGAAATAGACGGAAGAGACGAAAGGCAGAACAGCCGTTTCGCTCGCTTCGTCTATTTCGTGGTTTTTCCTCTGGTGGCGTCACTTGGACCTCCCGTATCCGCTCGGTCCGGGCACTGGTTGATCCGTCTGAAACCGACCGAGATCGCGCAAGCTCGGGATGACGCGGCCGTGTGGATCGTGATGCGGAAACTCCAGGCGCCGCTCGAGTTGCCGGACCATTTCTTCCCCGAGGACATGCTCGATCCGCTCGGCGTCTTCGTGCACGTGATCGATCTCGTAGTTCGCTGCGTTGGTCAGATACACCTCCCAGAGCCGATGGTTCCGGACGACCGCACAAGCCTGGCGCCAGCCAGTGGGCGTGAGATGCGCGGCTCCGCGCGGTCCATCGAGCGTCACCAGGCCATGGCGTTCCAGCTCGGAAACCTGCGCGTGAGTTTCCTCCAGAGTCTCGCGACGGCGGGCGCAGAGTTCTTCCAGCGTGACGCCTTCATCCACAAAGCTGCGATCTTCCAGCACGCGATAAAGTGCCTTCAGCGTGTTCTCCCGAGTGATTCGGCGGACGCGCGAATGTTGCCGCCACCAACGCGGGATCACGCCGTGACGCGGAGCAAAGAAAAACGCTCCGGCGAAAACCAAGCTCGCCGCCAGCACCATGAACGGACCAGTTGGGAGATTGTTCCCGAGAAAGGAAAAGAAGGCGCCGAGACCGCCCGCGAGCAGGCCGAAGAACGCGGCGAGAAGGAGCATCCGGTGCATCCGATCGGTGAGCAGATAAGCCGCCGCGGCTGGTGTGATCAGCATCGCCGAGACGAGCACCACGCCGACGGCTTGCAACGCGACGACGACTGCGAATGCCAGCAACAGCATCAGAACTTCCTGGAGCACGCGGACCGGCAGGCCGATGGTTCGGGCGAAAGCCGGATCGAAACTCGTGACGAGGAACTCTTTGTAGAAGCACGCCAGCAAAACCACGGTGAGCGTCGTGGTCACGGCCATGAGTCCCACGTCGTGTGCGCTGAGCGCGGCCGCCTGACCGAACAGAAACTTGTCGATCCCGCTTTTGTTCCCCGTCGGAAGACGCTGGATCATCGTGACGAGGCAAATCCCGATGGCAAAAAAGGTGGCGAGCACCAGACCGAGTGCGGCGTCTTCCTTGAGCTTCGTCGTGCGGGTGATCCAGCCCACGATCATTGTCCCGAGAAGCCCGGCGGCCGTTGCGCCGATGAAGATCGCCACCGGATCCTTCGTCATGTTCCAGAGAAATCCCAACGCGACTCCGGGCAAAACCGCATGGGAAAGCGCATCCCCGACCAAGGCCATTCGGCGGACGACCAAAAAGGAACCGAGCAGGCCGCAACTGATCCCGAGCAAGATTGATCCGAGCAGCGCAAACCGAACCGAGTCGTCGCTGAAGCTGAAGAATCTTCCCGCTTGAGTCCACACGCTGGTCGCTTCCAGATCGCCGATCCGCGCAGCGTGCGCGGACCCTTCCAGGAACAGCCACAGCGCAGCAAAAGAGCAGGTCACGCGAGCTTTCATCGGCTGCTGCTGTCGGCTTGTTCTGCGACTTCGGAGAGGATCGT
>DASVRR010000297.1:0-5663 GCA_036388515.1 Chthoniobacteraceae bacterium
AAAAGAACAGGTAAGGCATCGCCAAATGCATGCCCACTGCTGGGAACCAGTGAGAAGGCGGCGTTTGGGTTACCATCAAGTGCAGCGGCGCGTAGTTGAACGCTACGTAGAGCACTACTAAAACAATGAGCGCTGTTCTGAGACCGTGCCGAGGGAGAAGAATAGCAGCAAGGAATCCAGCGCAGCTAAAGCAAAGTAAATAGAAGGCCATCATAACATCGGAACATCCACATCTGGACGTCACTGCTTCCTGGAAGCTGTCCATTGACCGTAGTTGTCTCGTCATTAAAGCCCGCGGGCAAGTATGAGCGCATTTGCATGGCGTAACTGCGGCGCAGCCCCAATCCGCAATTGTAAGTCGCCAGCGGCTCGGTAGCGTCGCCGGGCCGCATGAAACCGTTCACCGCCACGCATTTCATCAGCCGGGAATTGAGCTGGCTGGAGTTCAATCAACGAGTGCTCAACGAAGCGCTCGATGCTGCGAATCCGCTGCTCGAGCGGGTGAAGTTCTTCACCATCACGAGCTCGAATCTGGACGAGTTTTTCGAGGTGCGAGTCGCGGGTTTGAAGCAGCAGATCGAAAGCGACGTGGTGGAGCGCAGCCTCGACGGTCGGACCGCCACGGAAACCTTCCGCGCGATCACCAAACGCGTCCGGTTAATGCTGGATCAGCAGTATCGCTGCTGGCGGGAAGAGCTCGTGCCAAAGCTGGCGAAGGAGTGCATTTGCTTCCGCACATGGGATGAGCTGAATGCCGCGGACCGCGATTTCCTGGAAGACTATTACTTCCGGAAAGTGCGGCCCGTCGTCACTCCACTCGGCATCGATCCGTCCCACCCTTTTCCCCAACTGCTCAACAAATCGCTGAACATCGCCGTGCAGCTCGACATCGAGCGCAATGGCGAAGTTCAGCGCCGGCTGGCGGTGGTGCAATTGCCGCGCGTGCTGCCGCGTCTGGTGCAATTGCCGCGCGACGATGAACGTCAGGATTACGTCTTCATGGGACATCTGATCGGGCATTTCCTGGCGGACCTTTTTCCCGGCACGACGATCCTCGGTTTCTGGCACTTCCGCGTGACGCGGAACAGTGAGCTCTACATCGATGAGGAAGACGTGGGCAATTTGCTCAGCGCCGTGGAGCAGGAGCTGCACAATCGCCGCAAAGGCGCCGCCGTGCGGCTCGAGGTGGATCACGATTGTCCGCCGGAGATTTACCACTTCCTCCTCGAGACGCTCGATCTCACGCCGGATGATCTTTACATCATCGACGGCCCGCTGAATCCGACCCGGCTGATGATGATCTACACCGGCGATCATTCGCCGGAGCTCCGGGACAAACCGTTCTTTGCGCCAGTCGCGGCAGCGCTGCGCGATACCACGGACCTCTTCGCGGTGATTCGCCAGCGCGACGTGCTGATGCATCATCCCTACGAGAGCTTCGGCAGCGTCGTGGATTTTCTGGAGCAAGCTTCCCGTGATCCGCAGGTGCTCGCGATCAAGCAAACGCTCTATCGCACCGGCGGCGATCCGCGGATCGTCGGCGCGCTGATGAACGCGGTGAAAAATGGCAAGCAGGTCACTGCGATCACGGAACTGAAAGCGCGCTTCGACGAAGCCAACAACATCCTTTGGGCGAAGCGCCTGGAGGAAGCCGGCGTGCACGTGGTTTACGGCATCGTGAATCACAAAGTGCACAGCAAGATCTGCCTCGTGGTGCGGCGCGACGACGACGGCCTCCGGCGTTATGTGCATCTCGGGACCGGCAATTACAATCCCAGCACCGCGCGCGTTTACACCGATTTGAGCCTCTTCACTTCGCAGCCGGATTTCGGCGAAGACGCGACGAACTTTTTCAATCTGCTCACCGGCATTTGTCAGTTTCAGGGCGCGCGCAAATTCCTGATCAGCCCGTTCACGGTGCACGAATCGATGATGGCTTTGGTCAAGAAAGAGACCGATCACGCGCTCGCCGGAAAGCCGGCACGGATCATCGCGAAGATGAATGCGCTGGTAGATCGTGTGATCATCGAAGCGCTCTACCGCGCCTCCCAAGCTGGAGTGAAGATCGACCTGATCATCCGCGGCATCTGCTGCTTGCGGCCGGGAATGGAAGGAGTCAGCGAAAACATCACGGTGCGCTCCATCGTCGGGCGATTCCTGGAGCATAGCCGGATCTTTTACTTCGAGAATGCGGGGCAGTCGAAGGTGTTCATCGGCAGCGCCGACTGGATGCCGCGCAACTTCTTCCGGCGCGTCGAAATCGTTTTGCCGGTGGAAGAACCCGCGCTCCGCGACCGCGTGGCGATTCAAATTCTCGGAACTCTCCTTGCAGACAACGTGAAGGCTTCGATCCTCGGTCCGGACGGAGTTTACTCGCGCCCGGCGGCGGCGCCGAAGGAAGCGGGAAGACGCAGCAGCCAGGGAGAATTCATGGCTTCGGCACTGGGCGAATCCAAGGAGCGGAAGAAGCGGAAATCCCGCCCGGATCGTTATCCGCATATGCAGATCGCGATGATCCCGCGCAGCACTTGAGGTGTTCTTTTAAAACCACGAAATAGGCGAACCAGACGAAAGCAGAATTCCCTTTTCGCCGCTTTCGCCTCTTTCGTGGTTCCGGAAAAAATTGGATCAGCGGTTCACTTCTTCCCCGCGGGATCCCAGTCGTACTCGCCGGCGTCGAAGGCCATCATGTTCGCCAGTTTGCGCGCTTTGAACTCTTCGATCACCGCGCCGTCGCCCTGGAAGATCGTGAGCTGCCGGCCACTGCCTTCTTCCCCAATTACCGCCCACCTCAAGCCCGCGGCCTCGGTGATCCGCCGCAGCGGCAAGCCGTCCATCGTTTTGATGAAGCTGCCCTTCGTGTCGAAGCCGATGGTGACATCGGCCGTGGTCAGCGCGTCCTTCAGAAGCGAGTTTGGCACCAGCTTCGCGGTGAACTTGGCGCGCGGAATGAATGGCACCAGGCGGCCAACTTGATCCGCGACGAGAGCAAACTCGTCGCTCGCGATCACGGAGCGGGTGAAGACCGTCTTCCAGGTGGAAATCGCCGGCCCACCAGCGGCGGAAGAATCTTCGGCGGGCTTCTCCAGCGCCAGCACGCGAACGCGTTGCGTCGCTGCATTCTCCTCGATCAGCATGATTTCTTCCGCAACCGGCGACGCGGAAACCCGCACCGGCTGCGGATCTTCCGGACCGATTTTGAGTTCGCGCCGGAACTCCCCGGCCGTGCTGTATTGCTTTACCTGCGTCTTCCCCGTCGGCGCCCGGTCGATGACCCAGACGCTTTTTCCGTCCACCGCCGCTGCAATCGTTTCACCGACTCCTTCCAGCGGGAGCGGCTGAGCGGAACCTGCGAGATACACCTTGTTCTCTCGAAGGGTGACTCCGGAAAAGGCTGAGGCGACTGCTGTCTCTTTTTCCGCGGGAAGATGCGCGAGGAGTTTGCCCGCCGAGTTGTAAGTCAGCTGGTGAAGTTTTCCTTCCGCAGTCTCAGCGAGGAAACTCATGCGCCGTTCTGCGGCGGTTTTTGAGGAGCCACCAGCTTCCAGCGTTCCGGATCGGACTCGCCGAATCCGCAGTGCTTCCGCGTCGTTGACCCAGTCATTCCCGTGCATGGCGACGCCTTCCACTTCTAGCGCGCCGACCGAAAATCCCCGCGCGGAATAGCTGCCTTTTGGCAGCGGCCGGCCGGCGTCATCCCGGCCATCCCAAGTGATCATCAAACCGTTCAGGCCGACGGTGAAATCCTTCTCCGTGGCGTCTCGCGCGAGCACTCGGACCAGTTTCCCTGCAGCGTCGTAGATCCCGAGCGACCACGTGCCTTCCATCGGCGGCGGGACGAAGGTGATGCGAACTCCTGGCGTCGCCGGAGCTGGCTCTTGCGCGATGCTGAGCAGAGCGGGAGACAAAAACATCCCCAGGATTCCGCACGCCGCGAGCCACCAGCGATTTCCTCCGGAAACCCGCTCACGCATAGTAGCGCCAGTTCAAGTTGGGGAAGAGATTGTCGCGCCATTCGCAGTTTGCGAGGAAGGCTTCGTCCACATCGCGCGCGCGGATTTGATCGTAGAGCCGGGTGAAACGGAGCACGTGATCTTTGGTCCGCTTGGTCGCGTAGTTTCGCGCGGTGCCGGTCTTCATCAGGAAAGCCCAGTCGCTGGATTGCGCCAGCAACAGCTCACGCGCGAGTTGCTGGAGCGCACGCTCGATGATCGGAGTCGGTGCTTCGTTCACGAAGATGCGCGCGAGTTCCGTCATCCGCCGCGCCGCTGCGTGGAGATGGGGATAAATCCAGGAGTTGGTGTCGTCCAGCCAGACTTCCCAGTAGCCTTTGTGTCCCCAGCTGGAATCCGACGGGACGAGGAGTTGCTGCGTGTCGTGTTCGGCGAGGTAAGTGGAAGGCGTGGTGAGCCGGAAGACGTCCTGATCGTAAACGGCTTTGCGGATGAAGAGGTTGAGAAACTCCGGACCTTCAAACCACCAGTGCCCGAAAAGCTCCGCATCAAACGGGCTGACCACAACCGGCGGCACGTTCATATTCCCGCGGAGATGCTGAATCTGCGCCGCGCGCGCGCCGAGAAAATGTCCGGCGTGAGCGTCCGCTGCGCGTTCCGCCGATTGCCGCTGGTAGAGTTCTTTGTGCGAGCCGGGGCCGGTCACGCGGTGATACTTGAGTCCGGTGAATTTCCGCGCGCCGTCTTCCGGAAGAAATTCGCGCAGGTAGTCCAGCGAAAGATCGAAACCGATGTCGCGATAAAAGTCCCGGTACGCGGGATCGCCCGGATAACCTTCCTCCGCGCTCCAGACTTGCCGGCTGGAGTCCCGATCGCGCCCGAAGGCGGCCGGTCCCGCGGGCGTGAAAACCGGCGCATAGATGGCGTAACGCGGACGCGGATTGCCAAACATCAGCCCGTGCGAATCGACCACGAACCAGCGCAGATTTGCTTCCTGAAGAACTTTGTCGAGACTGGCGGTGTAGGCGCATTCCGGCAGCCAAATGCCGCGTGGATCGCGGCCGAAAGTTTCCCGGTAATGATCGCGCGCGAGGAGAATCTGCGCGCGGACCGCTTCGGGAAATCCCGCCATCAGCGGCAGAAATCCATGCGTCGCCGCGCAGGTGATAATCTCCAGCACACCGCGCTCCTGGAGTTGAGCGAAAGCGCCGACGAGATCGCGCTGCCAGCGGTTCAGGAAAGCGTCGCGGCAGCGTTCGAGTCGCTGGCAATAAAAGCGGGCGAGTTCGTTGAGTTCAGGATTGTCCTGGGTGCGCGTCATTTCCCGATGAGCCAGGCGCAACGAACGCTCCAGATAACGCTCAAACCGCCCGATCAACAACGGGTCGCGCAGCATGTGGCAGAGCGGCGGAGTGATCGACATCGTCACCGCGAAAGGCACCGCTTCATCCGCCAGTTTGCTCAGCACTTCGAGCAGCGGCAGATAGGTTTCGGTGATTGCTTCGTAGAGCCAATCTTCCTCCAGAAACTCCTCGTATTCCGGATGCCGCACGTAAGGCAGGTGGGCGTGAAAAACGAGGGCGAGATATCCGTTCGGGGCCATGCGGGCTTGGGAGATTTCGAAGCTAGCAGCCGCGAAGAGACGAACAAGAGCCAACCGCGCGCCGGCTTCCGCAGCACAGCGGGGAAGATCCGGCGGGAAGCTCCGGG
>DASVRR010000298.1:0-47598 GCA_036388515.1 Chthoniobacteraceae bacterium
AAGACATCTTCACGGCGGCGCGTGATGCCGGGGCCGTCCTTCTCACCAAGGACAGCGACTTCATCCGCCTCCTCGAGCAGCACGGCAGTCCGCCGAAAATTCTTTGGCTTACCTGCGGCAACACCTCGGATGCCGTCTTGAGGAAGATCCTTGAGCAGCACCTTTCCACTGCGCTGAGCTTACTCGACCGCGGAGAGGACCTGGTCGAGATCGGGTCTCCCTGAGCGGGAGATCAAAACTGATGAAGGCGGATGACAATCGGGAGCCCGATGCTTCTTCAAGGATGATCCGGACGACTTGCGGAAAGCTCCGGGATGGGTTGCTGAGTTCCAAGTCATTCGCTTCGCCTAGTGGAAGACGCTGACCCAGGTGCCGATCGGCAGATCGCTATAGAGCTTGCGGGCCGCGGAGCTGGGGAGGCGAATGCAGCCGTGCGAGGCTGGACGACCGGTGACGTGGCCTTGATGCAGGCCGAAATCGCGGCAACTGAGGCGCATGAAAAACGGCATCGGCGCGCGGTTGTAGATGCTGGAACGATGATCGATGTCTTTGTCCGTGATCACAAACTCACCGACGGGCGTGGGTTTGTTCCGCGTGCCGCTGGAGATGCTGGAGCTAAAAACCGGGATCTCCTGTTTTAACACCGTCACTTTTTGCCGCGAAAGATCCACCTCGACCCGCATTTCCGACCGCGACGGTGGTTTTCCGCCGACGAGGAGCTGGATGGCTTCCGGAGATTCCGCCCAGCCGGCGAAGTAAAGCGCGAGCAGCTTCGTGCGGCCACGCGTGGCTTGCAGCCGATTTGCTCCCCGCTCCAGGAGCAGCTTCACGCAATCGATCCGGCCCAGTCCCGCGGCGATCATCAACGGCGTGATTCCCGGCTCTTTTTCCGCATAATGCCGGACGAAGTTGGCGCTGATCAACTTGCGGAAGCTTTCGTCGCCGGGAGCATCCAGCGTGGCGCTGGGGCTGGCGCCGCAATCCAGCAGTTTGCGCAGCAAAGCGATGTCATTGGCGACGACGGCGTGAGCGACGTAAGGCTGCGACCTCTCTGCTGGAACAGGAGGCGCGGCATGTTTGCTGATCAGAAACTTCGCGAATTCCAGGTCGCCGTTGCGCAGCGCGGCGGTGAGCAGCTCACACGCTTCGCCGCTCCACCGCGGCAAGGGTTCACTCTGCGCCAGCACGGAGCTGATGATCTTCGGGTCGCGCGTGCTGAAGGCGTGCGTCGCGAGGTTGTGTCCTTCGCAACATGCTCCGCCGGCGGGAACATTGGTCTGCAGGAGAAGATCCACCGCCGCTTGTTGCCGCGCGGCGACGGCGTAATGCAAGGCGGTGTGGCCGCTCCGATCCGGCGTTTCCGCGCGTGCTCCGCGCCGGAGCAGCTCCTCGAGAATCTCCACGCGGCCACCGACCGCGGCGGTCATCAGCGGAGTGACTCCATCTTCGTCCGCTTTCAGGACATCGGCTCCGCCTTCCACCAGCCGCGTCGCGGAGACCCAATCGCGCGCCAGCGCGGCCGCCAGCAAAGGCGTGCGGCCACGTTCACCCGCCGCATTGACATCCACGCCGGCGGTGAAAAAGAGGTCGATCATCGGCCGGTGCGAGGCCGCAACCACCCGGACAAAACCGGTTCCGTCGGGAGAAATCCCGAGCGCTTCCAGCCGATCCACGGCGCGTTCCTTTGGGCTCAAGCCGGATTTCGTCCACGCCAAAAGTGGTCCCGCGCCGCTCGACCAGAGGAAGAGCAGGGCGGCAGCCCGAGAGACCGGATTCCATTTCGACGAGGCGCGCATGACGATTTTTTCTGGACGGCTCTATAGCACAATCCGCGCGTGCAGTCTTGCTCGTTTCCGCCCCGGCGCTTTACTCCGGCGAAGGCGCCGAATTCGCGGGGAAAAACGGCGGCAAGGGAGCCACGAGATTTCCCGGCAAAGGCCACACGCGTTCTTGAATCCGCGGCGCCAGCGCTCGGGAAGAAAGGTAGCCGGCGGAAAGCATCTCCAGCTTGGCGTCCAGATTGTCGGCGTAATGCAGCGCCCAGGCTTCCGGAGTTTTCGGCACGACCGGCGAGCCAAACTGCAACTCGCCGTGATGCGCGGCGAGCAGGTGGAGCAAGTGCAGCCGCACATCCTCGCTCGCGGGGAGCAGCCTGGCCCAGGCTTCCTCTTCACTCACCAGCAATTTACGCCAGAGCGCGTTGACCACTTCGATCCCGATCGTGATGTGCCCGAGCATTTCCCCGCGCTCGTCAAACGGCATGGCGAAACCATCCGCAGGCAGGGAGTTTTCCCAGAGCTTTCCGCAGTCGTGGAAAAGCACGCCGGCAATCAGCAGGTCGCGGTTCAGCTGCGGATAAACCTGAGCGAGCGCGAGGATCGTCCGCATCATCTGGGCGACATGCTCCACCAGGCCGCCGCGGCGCGCGTGGTGATTCAGCCGGGCGGCCGCGCTGCGGCGGAAACGGGCTCCGTATTCCCCCAGGAAAAGCTGCACCAAACCAGCGAGCCGCGGATCCGCGATGCTCGCGGCATGCTGCAGGATCTCGTCGAAATCCGCCTGTTGCCGCGCGCGCAGCTCGGGAGAGCCGGCGAGCAGGGAGTCGCGCTCTTCCGGCGTCAGCTCGCGGCAGGTCCAGCGCTTGGCATCCACGCCGTAACCGCCGCTGAGCGCAAACTCGCCCGCGATTTCCAGGAATGCGCCGTCCGAAAGCGCCTCGCAAGTGGTGAAGGCCGGGGCGTCGCTCCACGCGCGGAGGACGAGCTTTCCTTCCGCGTCCGCGAGCGTGAGTTCCCAGAAAGGTTTCCCGTCCCGAGTTTCCTTCCGGTTCAGACTTTCGACTTGTCCCCAGACGCCAGCTTCCAGACGCGCGGCGGCGGCAGACCGTTTCAGTTGCGAGATGGTGAATACTTCCACGGGGACCCTTTCTACTGGAGCTGACCGTGGGGAAGAAAGCCGCGCACGCCACTTTCGCGCCGCCAGATTTTGCCAGCATCGACGGCCGCCTCCGCGGCTCGAGCCACGGCCAGCGCGGCGGAAGAGCGAGGCTTGTGCGGCATCCGGGGAACATTTCAGTGCCGCCGAGAATGTGCAACGCCTCTTGCGGTTCTGCTGGGGAACATCCGCCGCGTGGCGGCTTGTCGCCGGAGATCCTCTTCGGTTACTCATTCATCCGGAGCGCGGGCAATTCCGCTGGCGCCAACTTTTCCTCCAGCATGAATCCTCGCCTTCTCTCCACGCCCGAACCTCTCGAAGCCCGAATTTCCCCAGCGACGCTGGTCAGCTCCAGCGTGGTCACCTACCAGGATATCGATGGCGATACCGTGACGATCAAAGCTTCCGCAGGCATCTTCGACGCCGCCACCGTGGAAACGCTGCTCCGGTTTTCTTCCGGAGGTGTGGATGGTTCAAACGCCACGCCTCAGCAGTTGCAGCTGATCAATTTGGGTGCAGTTCCAGGCGACGCGGCGGAAGGAATTTCGCTGACCATTTCCGCCAAACGCAGCGCGGACACCGGCGGCGATGCGCGGGTCAATGTCGGCGCGATCACCGGTGCGGTCGATCTGGGGACGATCAAGATCAACGGTGATCTGGGCCGGATCGTTGCAGGAAACTCGGACCAAACCACGGCTTCGCTGAAGGCGCTCGCGGTGCATTCCATGGGCGTTCTCGGGACCAGCACTCAGGGCGCCGGAGGAACGCTGACGAGCTTGCTCAGCGGACCGGTCGGTTCGATCACGTTGAAGAGCCATTTCGAGGAAGCAACGTTGCGGGTGCAGGGACAGGTCGTGGACGGCGTCAACTCCGGCTCGCTCGCAAAGCTGACGATCGGCGGCTCCGTTTTCGGCGGCAGGATGGCGGACTCCGGCGAGATCGCGGTGGACGGCGCGATCGGGAAAGTCGTGGTGAAAGGAAGCCTCTTGGGCGGAAGCGGCACGGAAAGCGGACGGATCGCGAGTGCGGAGAGAATCAGCTCGGTCGTCATTTCGGGTTCCATTCTGGGCGGACTCGAGGACGGCACCTCCAACTTTGGGGAAGGAAGTGGCGCGGTGGTGGCGGGCCTTTCGATCGGGAGCATCAAGGTCGGCCGGGATTTGCGCGGCGGCGATGGCGCCGGCAGTGGTTTGATCGATGGCGGAGCCTTGATCGAGTCGGTGACGATTGGCGGTTCGATGATCGGCGGCGACGGGGAAGAAAGCGGTTCGATCATCGCGGAGAGTTTCGATGGCGAGATCCGGAGCGTGAAAGTGCGCCGCGATGTGCAAGGTGGCGATGGGGACGAAAGCGCTTACATCCATGCGGGCGCGGTCCTCGGCTCGGTCGCAATCGGAGGTTCGCTCCGGGGCGGGGACGGCGAATTGAGTGCGCTGATCTACGCGGGCAGCGCGATTGTGGCTCCGCATCTCATGCAGAAGATCACGATCGGCGGCGATATGGTGGGCGGCAATGGAACGAACTCCGGGTCGATCGGGGCGGCTTTTGCGGCGGCGGGCGGATTGGTGGATCTCCAGATCGGGACGATCACGATCAAAGGCTCGGTGGTCGGCGTTGGCCTCCAGAGCGCCTCGATCACGGGGAACAGCATCGCCAGCCTGACGATCGGAGGTGACCTGAGCGGAGGCCTCGATTCGAGCGGCAACGTTTTGGCAACTGGAATGCTGACCAAGATGAGCGTCGGCGGCAGTGTCACCGGCTCCTTTGAAGGCTCCGCGCAAATTTCCGCCGGAGGCATCGGCAGCCTGAAAATCGGCGGCGATCTGCGAGGCGGAGCAGGAAGTCGGTCGGCGCGGATCGATGCGGGCGTGGAAGGAATTCAGTCCATCACCATCAGCGGCTCGATCATCGGTGGACAAGGAGGAGACGCGGGCAGCATCACTTCCGAAGAGGTCATCGACACCCTGACGATCGGCGGCAGCGTCGTGGGAACTGCGGAGTCGCCGGTCGGAATCCGAGCGCGCGGCGTGGACGGAACGGCCGCTCTGGCGATTGGCAAGCTGACGATCAAAGGGAGCGTATCTTTCCTGGAGATTGTCGGCGGCTCCACGAGTTCAGCTGGAAAGTTCGACAATGGGGATGCAAACCTCGGCGTGATTGTGGTGGGCGGCGATTGGATAGCGGGGACGATCAATGCCGGCGTGCTCTCGACGGATGGGAAGTTTGGCAATGCAGACGATGCTCCCGCGCCTCAAGGAAACACTGCGGGCGTTTTCTCCCGCATCGCGAGTATCACGATCAAAGGACAGGCGCAGGGATCGGCGGATTCCACCGAAGGCTTTGGTTTTGTCGCGGAAGAAATCGGCAAACTGAAGATCGGATCGGTGACCTATCCCTTCACGTCTGCGCCGCTGGAAGTGTTTGCGCTGGGCGCGACCGGCAACTTTTTTGCGCGGGAAGTCGGTTGAGCAGAGAGCGCCGGACGCTCCGGAATAAACCGCAGTGCTAGGCGCCGCCGGGCGGTGTTTCCCGTTCGCGCAAGGCGCGGCGGAACATCTTCGCGATCGCTTCGTGGAGCTTCCGGAGCGGCCAGAAAACGCTGTCGAGGGCTCCAGCAAAAATCCGCATCAACGGGTAAGCGACGGCGACGAAAGGGTTGAAGATCTTCTGCACCAAAGCGTTCCGGCTGTAGAGCATCGTCAGCCCGGTAATGATCACGATTCCGATGAACTTCTGCCACGAATGCACGTGGATGTGGAAGACCAGCTCCGCCAGGAGGATGAAGCCGACATAGCCGACCAGGATGAACGCGGTTTTGGCCAGGATCGGATACTTCTGCAGAAGCCGGATGCAATATCCGGCGACCAGCCGAAGCGCGAGGATGCCGATGAAAACTCCCGTATAAACCACCCACATTTCACGCTGTCCGGTGACCGGATCGCGCGGAGCAAGTGCCACCGCCGCGACGACATTATCGATGCTCAGCGACAGGTCCATCAGCTCGATCTGCAGGACCGTCATCCAGAGGCCCGGCTTTTTCTTCTTCGGCTTGGTGAGATCAGTCTCGTCGTGTTCCGGATGAGTCAGATGCGAGCTCATCAGGTAGATCAGATAACCGGCGCCAAAGAGCGTCACCCAGCGGTTCTGAGTGATCCAGGCGGCGATCAGCAAAACGAGACCGCGGAAGACATAGGCACCGATGATGCCGAGCCGAAGCGCGGTATATCGCTGCTTGCCGGGGAGATGTCCCGCCATGGCGGCAATCGCGAGGGCGTTATCCACCGAGAGCAGGCCCTCGATGATGATCAGCGAGATGATCACCGGAATTGCCTCCATGAGCTCGGGGCCGGTCGGGAACATCATAGTCGCGGAGAAGGGGAAAGAGTCACCGGGCGCATTTAAAAGGGTTCGAGCGAGGTGGCAACTCGCAGCTTGTCCGCGCGACTATTCCAGGTTGCGGAAGTTCCAGTAGTGCGCGCTCGTTTCATCCCTGCTCATGTCTCCCCGCACTCTTCCTGCCCTGACCTTTCTGCTGCTCACTGGATCGGCGCTCGCACTGCCGGTGGCAGAGCCTCCGACCAAGCAGCAGCTCGAGTTTTTTGAAAGCAAGATTCGGCCGATCTTCGCGGAGAACTGCTACAAGTGTCACTCCGTGGAAGAAGGGAAGTCGAAGGGCGACCTCACGCTCGACAGTCGGGAAGGATGGCAAAAAGGAGGAGAAAGCGGCCGCGTCATCGAGCCGGGCGCTCCGGAGAAAAGCCTGCTCATCAAAGCAATCGGCTACGCAGATCCAGACCTGCAAATGCCGCCGAAGGGTGAAAAGCTCGCGCCGGAGCAAGTCGCGCTGCTCACGGAGTGGGTGAAGATGGGCGCTCCGGATCCACGCCTTGCACCGAAGGACGCCACGGCGAAACTCACCGGATTAAATGAGCGCGCCCGGAAGCATTGGGCCTACCAACCGGTGCAACGGCCGGCTGTTCCGGTGGTGCAAAACAAGAGTTGGTGCAAGTCGCCGGTGGACGCGTTCATCCTGGAAAAACTCGAGGCAAAGAACATGGTTCCGTCACCGGATGCGGAGAAAGAAACACTCCTGCGGCGGGCGACTTATGATCTGATCGGACTGCCGCCAACCTTGCAGGAAGTGCAGGCGTTCCTGGCTGATTCCAGCCCGGCGGCATTCGAAAAGGTGATCGACCGATTGTTGGCCTCGCCACATTACGGAGAACGCTGGGGCCGATTCTGGCTGGATACTGCACGCTATTCCGACACGGCCGGTGGGGAAAGAAACGCACTTCGGGGCGCGGATTATCGTTATGCCTATGCCTGGACTTATCGCGATTGGGTGATCCAGGCGATCAATGCAGACTTGCCTTACGATCAGTTCATCAAGCAGCAACTCGCGGCGGACAAACTGCCTGACAATCCTCCACAAAACCTGGCGGCGTTAGGTTTGCTCACGGTGGGAGAACGCTTCCGCAATGTGAACGATGTGATCAACGATCGGATTGACGTCGTGAGCAAAGGATTCCTCGGGATGACGGTGACCTGCGCTCGTTGCCACGATCACATGTTCGATCCGATCCCGACCAAGGATTACTATGCCTTGCACGGCATCTTTGCTTCCACCCTGGAACCGGCGGAGAAGCCGGTGATCTCGGCTCCCACGCAGTCGCAGCTAACTGATTACTATCAAAAGCGATCTTTGCTGGAGCAAGAGAATCGAGAGATCTATTACCGCGTCTTCGGAAACTATCAGCAGGACTTCTTTACCAAGGTCGGCAGCTATCTTCTGGCGGCAAAATCCGGCGGGCGGCAGAAGGGTCTCAGTGCTGAGGAGATTCAGGAGCGACAGACGATCATCAATAGCGCGCGACTGGATCGGGAGATGATGCAGTTATTCATCCGCCGCACGCGACGGGATGATCCAGTATTCGGCCCCTTCCGGTGGTTTGCCGAGCTCCAGGCGACGGAGTTCGCGGAGAAAGCTCCAGCCGTTCTGGCAGAGATCGCCAATGGACGCGATCGGCGACGCGACTTGAATCCGCTGGTGGTGGCGGCCTTCGCCGGAACCAAACCGGCGTCGCTTCAGGAAGTGACTGGAATCTACCAGCAACTCTTCTCGCGCCTCGAACCGCGCCGAAGCGCTTACCTGGTGGCGAGCAGCCAGGCTTTGCAGGGCATTCCGGCCGGATTCGAACCAGCCGAGATCCAGATCCTGCAAACACCATTCGAGATTCTCCCCGCGTCCAGGGCGACGACCGACGGGTTGAGAGCGTTCATTTCACGAATGCCCAATCAGATCGTGAATCGTTCGCCGCTTATCTTTGCAAAGCTCAACGAACTCGAGATGACTCACCCGGGAACGCCCGCCCGTGCGATGTTGGTGACCGATGCCGCGATTCCAAGGAACTCGCGAGTTTTTGTCCGCGGCCAGCAGGAGACAAAAGGAGATGTGGTGCCGCGTCGCTTCCTGGAAGTGCTTTCGCCAAATCAGCAGCCGCTCCCTTTTACCCAAGGCAGTGGAAGACTGGAACTCGCGCAAAGTATTGCCAGCAAAGCGAACCCTCTCACTGCAAGAGTGATGGTGAACCGAGTCTGGATGCATCACTTTGGGGAAGGTTTCGTGCGGACTCCGGATGATCTCGGCACGCAAAGCGAGGTTCCTTCGCATCCAGAGTTGCTGGATTATCTTTCCAGCTATTTTATCGAGCAAGGCTGGTCAATGAAGCGACTGCACAAGTTGATCATGCTTTCGCATGTCTATCAGGAAAGCAGTCATACGGTTCCCCAGTTTGAGCAACTGGATCCGGAAAACCGCCTCCTCTGGAGGGCGAACATTCGGCGCCTCGACTTTGAAGCCACTCGTGATTCTCTGCTCGTGTTCAGCGGCAAGCTGGATCGCACCGTCGGCGGCAAGCCGGTCAACCTCACGGAAGAGCCGTATAGTTATCGCCGTTCGGTTTATGGCTATATTGACCGCGGTAATCTACCGGAGCTGATGTCTAACTTCGACTTCAGTGATCCAGACATGCCTAACTCGAAGCGGACGACAACGATCGTGCCGCAGCAGGCGCTCTTCCTGATGAACAGCCCAATGTCGATCGACGTGGCGCGTCGGATCGTTGCGCGTCCGGAAGTCGGAGGGACCGCCGATCCGCTGGCGCGACTCCTCGCAATCTACCGGATCATCTTCCAGCGAGCACCAAAGCCGGCGGAGATTCAGATGGCTTATCAGTTCATCGGTCTGGAGGCGAAGACCATGCCCGCGGTTCCGGAAACGGCGGTCCAAACGCCGGCGCAGCAAAATCGCGAAAGGCTGCGGCTGGCAAATCGCCAACGGAACCGGCGAGCTGCGGTGGCGCCGATCTCCAACCAGGGGGAACTTGTGGAGCGCAAGGCGCTCACGCCTTGGGAAACTTATGCCCAGGCGTTGCTGCTCTCGAACGAAGCAGCTTACGTTAACTAGACGCAGCTTCGTTGGCGATTTAGCGTGACCCGGCTGCGGGAATCCAACCGACCGGGAGCTTCCGCTGATCCTGCCGCGCACGGAAGTGGAGACGCCCGTCTGGCAAGGCTGAGACGTGACATTCAATAGTGGTCGCCCTTTCGGCGGCCGGCCGAATGTCGCGGATGAGGAAGGTTCCTAGCGCGCGCGGGGCAAGGCTGCTGCCGGTTTGTCCTTGTTGAAGAGCGACGCGCGCTTCAACTCCATCCGCCCGCCAGGGAAATGAACCTTCGCTCGGCAAGGCCGCGCCCGCATTCACCACAACTCCGCCGTCGCCGTCGCTCAAGGAGACAATCACCGGACGAACCAGGAATCCGGACGAATGAACCTCCAGCGGCAAGCCGGCGCCCGTGACCAGACCGCTCCACGCGTCGATCGCCAGCGCAGCGTTTGCCTTGAAATCAGCGGCTGCATCCGGAGCGCTGGCTGCCTTGCGCAAAACGGCGATTGCTTCCTTCACGAGCCCGAGCTGCTGCAAGACCTGCGCGTAGTTCCAGTCCACGCGCTTCGAGTATTGGCCGCTTTCCAGCTTCGGCTTGATCACCTTCGCCAGCTTCGCAAAATCCCGCGCATCTCCGATGGCAGCCGTGTAATGCAGGATGACGTCCTCGGCTTCGGGATCGATGGCGTAGGCACGTTCCGCCCAGCGGACCGCAGTTTTTGCGTCCCCGCGGCGGCGGGCCAGTTCGCTCGCGAGAACAAAGGCCATCCACGAGCGACGTTCTTCCCCAAAGCGACCCAAGGCATCTTCTTTGCCGGGATCATGTTCCGTGGGGGAAAGCTGGAAGCGCAGCCCGAGCGCCGGTTGCACGTTTGGGTCGAGTTCGAGCACTTTGTCCAGAGCAACGCGCTCGCCTTCTCCGTCACCCGCTGCGTTGCAGATCTGCGCGAGGTGAAAGTAGCCCTGCGGATCCTCCGGATGCAGTTCCGTGTAGCGAGTGATCGCCTGACGTGCCTGATCAAATTGGCCGGCCATGCGCCAGGCCGCAGCCATTGCCAGCAGAGTGCGTGGATGATCCGGACGAAGTTGCAGAGCTCGTTGCAGGGCTTGCAGACCGATGTCCGGAACAAGTCCGTCGCGCAGAAGTTGTTCGCCCCGACTGAGCATCTGATCCGGATCATTCGCGAGCTGTTGCAACTGTTGCGCCACCATTTGCCGGAACTGCGGCATGTCCACGAAAGCTGCGCTGCTCGGATCTTTCGGATCCCGCATCAGCTTCACCAGCACACGAAGTTGCGCCAAGCCTTCCAGGGCCGTGCGATCTCCCGGAGCGATCTCCAGCACCTTCCGGAAAGCCTCGATTGCCTCCTCTCGAGCTCCGCGCATCGCCAGCAAAATCCCGACATTGTTCCAGATGGCGGCCACGCGGGGCGTTTTCTCCGCAGCCTCGCGATAATGCTGCAGCGCATCCTCCTCGCGCCCTTCCAGACGCGCCACCATGCCGAGGTGATAACGCGCGAACGCGGTGCCCGGATGAAGACGTTCGAATTCCTCCAGCAACTCGCGAGCGCGAACCACTTCACTGTCTTCCAGCGACTCGGCGAGTTCATCCAGAACGTTCGCCGCCAGTGCAAAGTGCACCCACGGATCGCCCGCATCTGCACCCATGGAGTCGATCGCACGCAGCATATGCTCGATCTCAAACGGATCGCTGTTTGCCACATCCGGGGAAATGTCCGACGGCCAGGGAATCCGGGTGGGCAAGCCGAAGAAGGGCAGTTCCCAAGAAGTCGATTCGATCCAGGAATAAGCAGTTTCAGTCATGCGGAGAAAGGGGCGCGCAGCATCGGAGGGCGGTCGGTCGATGTCAACGGCTCGCCCGGATGAGGAAAGGCAGATTTGTGGAGAAAGGACTTGAAGAGTGATTCAGGTGGGATTACAACATGTCTCATATGAAAGAGCGTTCCGTTGTCCAGCAAGAGCCAGCTCTTTATCTCGCGGCGGTGCCGAGATCGGCCGGCGCTGGCTCACCGAAAGGGCTCGTTCGTCAGCACCTCGCTGCCGCCGGAGAAAGGAGCCTCCAAGGTGGAGTCTCCGCATTGGTCGCCGTCGTCCGGCAGGGGCTGCATTTTTCTGAGCTTGAGTCCCTCCGAGACCAGCTCGAACTCCCCATGGATCGGCTCGCAGGTTATCTCGGGCTGGCTCGGGCTACGGTTCATCGGCGTAAATTGAGCGGTCAACTGACGCCGGATGAATCCGACAAAGTCCTGCGATTCGCCCGGCTGCTCGGGCAAGCCACACGCCTTTTCGGTTCTGTCGAAGAAGCGCAAGGCTGGTTGAATACGCCGCAGCATGGATTGGGTGGAGCGGTGCCGTTGGAATATGCGGGGACCGAGGTGGGTTCCCGCGAAGTAGAGAGTCTGCTCGGGCGGATCGATTACGGCGTTTATTCCTGATGCTCCGGAGCTGGCGGATCGTCCGTGAGGCGCGGGAGACCGACGCTTTCACAGGCGAAGGAGCCAGGCAGTTTGGCGGACGCTGGAACTCTGCAGGGCGCGCAATGGTTTACACGAGCGAACATTCGTCCTTGGCTGCGCTCGAGATCCTGGTTCATCTCACTCCGAGGCCCGATTGGCGGTTCAAAGTCTTCCGGGTGCAGTTTGGGGAAGACCTCGTCGAGCACATCGGCCTGGAGGTTCTCGCGGGCGATTGGCGAATTTCCCCTCCGCCTGCTTCCACGCGAGAGATCGGAGATCGATGGATCCGGGAGCAACGGTCCGCAGTGCTCGCGGTGCCGAGCGCCATCGTTCCGGTGGAGACCAGTTACCTCCTCAACCCCGCGCACCCGGATTTCTTCCGCATCCGGATTGATCCGTCGCAGGATTTTGCCTTCGACCCGCGCTTGCTCGGCGTCGCTTAACCCGCGATCAGCCGCATGATCTCGGATTTCTCCGCTTTGGCGGGAATCACCGAGCCGCATTGTTCCCGGGCGATGTCCGGATCTTTCAGGCCGTGCCCTGTCACCGTGCAGACGATCCGGCTTCCTTCCCGGACTTGCGGAAAAGGACACGTGCCGCAGCGGTCGGCACCCAAACACTTAAACAAACCGGCAATGCTGGCGGCACTCGCCGGTTCGACAAAGATGCCTTCGTTCTCCGCAAGCCACCGCTGCGCTGCGAGGATCTCGGCATCACTGACAATGTCCACCGATCCCCGGCTGTCGCGGATCGCGGCGTTCGCCAGTTCCCAGCTCGCCGGGTTCCCGATCCGGATCGCCGTCGCGATCGTGTCTGGCTTCTCGACGACCTTTCCGTGGAAAATCGGCGCTGATCCCGCGGCTTGGAAGCCTGTCATCTGCGGGAGTTTCGTGGTCTTCCCGAGCTGATGGAATTCCTGATAACCCATCCAATAGGCGCTGATGTTTCCCGCATTGCCGACCGGGAGAACGTGAATGTCGGGAGCATCTCCGAGTTCCTCCACAATCTCGAACGCTGCGGTCTTCTGTCCCTGCAGCCGAAAGGGATTGATCGAGTTCACGATCGCGATCGGCTCGGTCTGGCCGATCTCGCGGACGAGTCTGAGCGCGTCGTCAAAGTTTCCGTCCACCGCGACCACTTTTGCTCCATACATGAAGGCCTGCGCGAGCTTCCCGAAGGCAATCTTCCCCGCGGGCAGCAGCACGATGCATTGGATGCTCGCGCGTGCAGCATAAGCCGCGGCGGCGGCGCTGGTGTTCCCGGTGCTGGCGCAAATCACCGCCTCCGCGCCAGCTTCGACGGCCTTGGAAAGCGCGACCGTCATCCCGCGATCCTTGAACGATCCGGTCGGATTCAGTCCCTCATACTTGATGTAAAGTTCGCAGCCGCGACCGACGCGCGCGCTGAGTTTCGGGGAGTGAATCAGCGGCGTGGAGCCTTCATTCAGCGAGACAAACGGCGTCGCATCGGTGACCGGCAAAAACTCGCGCCAACGCGCCAGGACGCCGCGATCATGCAAAGGCTGGAGCATCATGCGAAATTCTCCACACGGATCATCCGCGGCGGTTTCTTGACTGCGGGGAGCGCGGCGATCTTCTCCAGTGCTTCGGCCATTTGGCCATGGCTGGCCTTGTGGATGAGGAGGATCAGCGGAACGACTTCGCCTTCCTCCCCCTCGGGCTGGAGGATCGACGAGATCCCGATGTTCAGGTTCCCCAGCGTGCCGGCGATCTGCGCCATGACTCCCGGACGATCTTCCACCAGGACGCGCAGGTAATACTCCGAGATGATCCGGTCGAGCGGCTTGCACGTGCCGTAAAGTCCGTGCGGCATGAAGCCGTAATTGCTCCGCGGCGAAAGCAGCGCCGCCGCCGCTTCCGCGATGTCCGCGATCACCGAGCTGGAGGTCGGATCCTGACCCGCGCCGCGTCCGTAGAAGAGCGTGTCGCCGACGACATCCCCGTGGACGGCGAGCGCGTTGAAAACACCGTTGACGCTCGCGAGCACGTGTTTTTCCGGAATCAAAGTCGGATGCACGCGGACTTCGATCTCGCTGTTCGCGTCGGCCTTGATGATCCCGAGCAGCTTGATCGAGTAGCCGAGTTTCTTCGCAAAACAGATGTCGTTCGCGGTGATGCTTTCGATTCCCTCGACGAAGATCTTGTCCGCCGGAACCCAGAATCCGTAGGCGAGCGACGCGAGAATGATCGCCTTGTGCGCGGCGTCCCAGCCATTCACATCCAGGGTCGGATCGGCTTCCGCATAACCGGCGGCTTGTGCTTCCGCGAGCGCGTCGCCAAAGCTCAGCCCGCTCTCCACCATGCGGGTGAGAATGTAGTTGCTCGTGCCGTTGATGATCCCGTGGACCGATTGGATGTGGTTCGCGATGAACGCCTCGCGGATCGACTTGATGATCGGGATTCCGCCCGCGACCGCCGCCTCGAAGAAGACCGGAACCTTGTGCCGCGTCGCCGCCTCGAAGATCTCCCGGCCGTGTTCCGCCAGCAGGGCTTTGTTCCCCGTGACAACGATCTTCCCGCGCTCGATGGCACCGAGCATCAGCCGCAAGCTTTCGTCCTTTTGCCCCATCAGCTCCACGACGATCTGGATCGTCGGATCATCCAGCAAATCCTCCCAGCGCGTGGTGAGCAGCTCGGCCGGCACTTTCACCCCGCGATCCCGACCCACATCGCGCACGGCGATCTTCCGCACTTCGAGCTCAAAGCCGAGCCGCTCCCGGAGCAAGGCGCGGTTCTGCGTCAGGTGCTTGAAGACACCTGCGCCGACGTTCCCCATACCCGCGAGGCCGATGCCAAATTGCTGCATAAGAAAGGGCGCGGACTATCGCGCAGCGCTCTCCGGAGAGGCAAGTGGATTCCCGGCTGGAGCGCCAAAGACCGGCCGTCCCGCGACGAAAGTCTGCGTCACCCGGAAGTCGTCATCGAAGACCACCAGATCTGCGTCCGCGCCGATCGCGAGGAGTCCTTTCCTTTGCTCCAAGCCAAGCGCGCGAGCTGGATTCAGCGTCGCCATTTGCACCGCCTCCGTCAGCGGAACTCCGGCGAATTCCACCATCCCGCGCACGCAGCGAATCATCTCCGCGGTGCTGCCGGCGAGCGCCTGACCGTCCGCCGTCAGGCCGACCGCACCCCGCACCACGCAGGCAATTTGCCCGAGCGAAAACCGTTCTTCTTCCGCAAGTCCGGCACCCGCAGTCGCGTCGGTGATGAGCGCGATTCCAGCCGGCCCTTTCGCCTGGTAAAGCATCCGCAACAGCGTGGGTGAGACGTGTCTTCCATCCGCGATGACTTCACAGAGGATCTCCGGTTCGCTGAGCGCAAACTCCAGCAAACCCGCTTCGCGGAAAGGTCCGCGCCGGCGTGCGGAGGACATGCAATTGAAGGTGTGCGTCACCTGGCGCATTCCGTGCGCGAAGGCTGCGCTTGCTTCCTCCGCCCAAGCGTCGCTGTGCCCGCCGCTCACCCGGATCCCAGCACGGGAAAAGGTTTCGATGAGCTCCAGCGCGCCCGGAAGTTCCGGAGCAATGGTGATCTGCGTGAGGACGTCAGCATGGGGGAGAAACTGCTCCCATTCCGCGCGTTGAGGATTCCGGATGAGATCCCGCCGATGCGCGCCGGGTTTCTCCGGAGAAAAATACGGTCCTTCCAAATGCACGCCGAGAACCTGTGCTCCGTCCGGAGCAGGCGCGGTCCGGTAAGCTTCCGCCGCGCGGAGCACGCGCAGGATTTCGTCCGTTGTCGCGGTGATCGTGGTCAGCGCCACGGAAGTCGTGCCGCCGCGCGCATGGTACCGGCAGATCGCCGCAAACGCGTCCGCATTTGCTTCCATGGTGTCGCGCCGCAAAGCTCCGTGGAGATGAAGATCGATGAAGCCCGGAGCCAAAAACTTCCCGCTCAGGTCGAGCACCTCTTCTTCCGGAAGAAGAACCGCGTCGCCCGTCAGCAACGCGGAAATCTTCCCCGCGGAAATCCGCAAGTGACCTTGCGTCAGCCGATCAGGAAGAATGAGCCGGGCGTTGCGCAGCAGCATGGCGGAATCAGGCTCGCTGCCACGCGGGCTTATGCGCAAAGACCCACCGATAGTAATCCGCGCGCCGGAGTTGCGCGGCCGCCAGTTCATCCACAATCAGGACGCAGCGCGGATGCATCTGCAAAATGGACGCCGGGACATCGGCGGTGATCGGACCTTCGACCATCGCCTGCACCGCCGCCGACTTCTTCCCGCCGGTCGCGAGCACGACGATTTGCCGCGCCTCCATGATCGTCCCCACGCCCATCGTGATCACATGCCGCGGCACCTCCGCTTCGCTGCCGAAGAACCGCGCGTTATCCGCAATCGTCCGCAGCGTCAGCGTCTTCAGCCGGGTGCGCGAACTCAGGGAAGAACTCGGTTCGTTGAAGCCGATGTGTCCGTCGGAACCAATCCCGAGCAGTTGCAGATCGATGCCGCCCGCGCGCCGGATCGCGTCTTCATATTCCGCGCAGTGCGCGGGAATGTCGCGCGCCAAGCCGTCGGGAACATGCGTGTTCGCCAGCGGCAAATTGATTCGCGCGAAAAGCTGCTCCCGCATGTAGGCGCCATACGACAGCGGATGATCGCGGGGCAAACCGACGTATTCGTCGAGGTTGAAGCTGACGGCGCGAGCGAAGTCGATCCGGCGATCCGCGTGGAGCGCGATAAGTTCCTGATACAGCCCCAGCGGCGTGCTGCCGGTCGCGAGGCCGAGCACGCTCGTGGGCTTGGCGGCGAGCTGGCGTTCGAAGAGGCGCGCCGCTTCCTTGCTGACCGCAGCGGCGTCGGGTTGAATGATCACTTCCATCGTCGCCGCAACCTATGAGCATGCCGTCGGATTTTCACACTCGAAAAGCAGCCCGGCTCGCGGCCTTGCGGCTCGATGCCGCCGACTTTGAGGAGAAGTTTGCGCGCAGCTCCGGACCAGGCGGCCAGCACGTCAATAAAGTCTCCACCGCTGTGACGCTGCGCCACGTGCCGACTGGCGCCGCGGTCACGGTGCAGGATTCCCGGTCGCAATCCATGAACCGCCAGCTGGCTTGGGAACGGCTGCTCGAAAGCATCGAGACGCAGCGTCGGGAGCAAAAAGCGGCGGAACGTTCCGCGCGGGAAAAAGTTCGCCGGCAAAATGCCAAGCGGCCTTGGGGAGTAAAGCAACGGATCCTGGACGGGAAGAAGCGGCGCTCGCAGGTGAAGAAGCTGCGCGGGAAAGATTTTTAGCGCGGAGAATCTTCCGGAGGCGCTGGGTTTTTCTTCCGGAAGAACCAGCCTTGCACCGCGAGCCAGAGCAGCGCCGGCACCGCCACGCTGAGTCCCAGCGCGAGACCAGGTCGGGATTGTCCCGCTGCGCCGATCGCCGCGTAAACAAAACCCATCGGGATGGATCCGCAGGCCAGCGAAAGAACGAAGATGCGGAACGGCATCCGCGTGACTCCGGCGAGACACGCGACGACTTCCGGAAGCAGCGGCAGGCAGCGCGAAACCGCCACGAGCCAGGGACCGCGCTCGCGGAAGAGCGCTTCACCACGGGTAAGGTCCGCCGCTCCCGCGAGGCGTTCGGCGAGCCTCCGGCCAAAGCGGCGGCAAAGTCCGTAGCCGAGCATTCCGGAAGCAAATGATCCCGCCGCCGAGATCGTTCCGCCGAGGACGGCGCCATAGATGTAACCCGCTGCCGCCATGACTCCCGTCGCCGGCAAAGGCAAAACCAAGTCGGCGCCGAGCAAGGCAATCACCGCGAGCCAGCCCAATCTTCCCCAGCTCAGAACCCAGCGGATCGCCGCATCTCCGCTGAACCAGCCGCCGAGCACATCGCCCCACAGCAAGAAAGGAACGAGCAGCAAAACGGCGAGGCCGATGGAAAGCCAGAGCAGGCGCATGGGGAAGATTTCTCGTTCACTCCGTGCGAAAACAAAAGCCAGCTGCATCTCCGACGCACACACTTTGGTCCCAATTTGTTCCCCAACTTTTCCTCCGAAGCTTGTGCCGTCCAGCCGATCGACCTTATTCCCGAACTCCGGATGACCGCCTATTTCCTCGTCGCTCTCGGCAGCGCGCTCGGCGGTGTCTTGCGCTTTTGGCTCGGCGAACTGGCGAGCGACAAACTCGGCGCGCCGCATCACGGCACGCTGGTCGTCAATGTCAGCGGATCCCTGATCATTGGGGCAATCGCGGCCGCCGGTCCGCAACCGTTCACGCGTCAGCTCGTCATCATCGGACTGCTCGGCGGCTACACCACCTTTTCCTCATTTAGCCTCCAGACACTCGAGCTGGTGCACGCCGGCCGCTGGGCGACCGCCGGTTGGAACGTGCTGCTTTCCCTGGTTCTCTCACTTGCCGCGGTCTGGCTGGGGCATCTTTGCGGTGCCGCCTGGCGTCGCTGAGCTGCAGCTGCGTCTTCGGGGAAGAGCATCAACTTACCCCTAACGCCTTTGCTCCGCACGATTCCGGTGGAACATGAAACCCGCAGCCATCGTCGGCATCCTCCTCATCATCGTCGGCGTCATCGCGCTGGCGTATCAGGGCTTCACTTACACCACTCGCGAAAACAAAAAGCTGGTGGATCTCGGTCCGCTTCAGGTGAACGCCTCCGTGGAGAAGAAGAACACCGTGCCGCTTCCGCCGATCCTCGGAGTGGCGGTTCTGGCTGGCGGCGTCGTGCTGCTCGTCATCAGTGGGCGGAAGAACTAGCTGCCAAAGCGCGCGGGTGATCGGAGTTGCGGCGCAGATGGCTTTTCGGCAGCGTCTCCGGCCCGATGTCTTCCTCTCAGCTTCTCACGCTTGGTCATTCGCCCGATCCGGACGACGCGTTCATGTTTTACGCGCTCGCGGAACACAAGATCGACACCGGCCGCTGGCAGTTTGAACACATCCTGCAAGATATCCAGACGCTGAACGAGCGCGCCACCCGCGGCGAATTGCATATTTCCGCGATCTCGATCCACGCCTACGCGCATGTCCTGGATCGCTACGCGCTGCTCCCTTGTGGCGCGAGCATGGGCGACGGTTACGGCCCGATGATCATTGCTCGCGCCGGCACCGCTTTGCCCGATCTTCAGGATGAAAACGCCGTGATCTCCTGGCTGCGGGAGCGCCGGATTGCCGTGCCGGGCCGGATGACCAGCGCGTTTCTTTCCCTGCGAATCTTTATGGGGGAAGTGAACGATGTCGTCGTCCCGTTCGATCAGATCTTCGACGAAGTTGCCTCCGGTCGCGCCGACGTCGGGCTGATCATCCACGAAGGCCAGCTCACCTACGCGCGCGACGGATTCGTCAAGGTCATCGACTTCGGCGAATGGTGGAAGGCGAAGAGAGGATTGCCTTTACCGCTGGGCGGAAATGTCATCCGGAAGGATCTCGCGCCCGCCGATCGCAGTGAGATCAACTTGATCCTCCGCGAAAGCATCCGCTACGGGCTGGAACACCGCGCCGCTGGAGTCGCTCACGCCATGCCCTTGGCGCGCGGCATGGATACAGATCTCGCGGATCGTTTCATCGGGATGTACGTGAATGACTATACGTTGGATTACGGCGACAGCGGCCGCGCCGCGATCCGCGAATTCCTCGGCCAGGCCCACGCCGCCCACCTCATCCCCGCACCCGTGGAGTTGGAATTCGTTAGCTAAACCGCGGCGAACGCTCGCTCGACAATGCTGTAAGCTCGTTGACGAATCTGCCCCAGTTTAGATTTGCCGGGTCGTGTCATAGAGCATGTCACGCTATTCATCGAGCGATCCTTCCTTCGGCATCATCGCGCCATCGAGATGCAGCACAGTCTTGATCGCTCTATCTACATCACAGTAAGGCTCCCTTGTTTTGTCAGTCTGAAATGGCTCGAAGAAGGCCGTAGGTGTACCCGGAAGGCCGTCACCCCGAGTCAGCTTGAACCAGGTGAACGTCACAGAATTTCGGTCGCCGAAGCTCGTCCCAAATTCGCGTTCTGCAATGACTACATACGTCGCATTCGCCTTTCGATCGGTCAGCAATCGGAAACTGAGAGTCTGGCAATCGGCACCTCCACCAACCCGCAGGAAATAGTCGTAATTCTCGGTTTTTAGGTCCATGCGGAAGGGAACAATCTGCCACTCTTGCGGATTTGAATTTTGAGCACTGGTCCGAAGGTAAAAGCTAGCCATTTGGAACGAGTGGGCGTTGAAGTTCTCACGATGGGCCAGGATCACCATCCCTGCATCTGCTCCCGTGCCGAAAGGCACCTCGTTGACTCCGCTGTGGAGCGGTACTACTTCCGCGTTCGCCGGCACACCGGCGGCGATTGCACTCGCTGACACAAGAAGTGCGCAGATGGCGACCGCTGAGTGCCCGAGGAGTCGGAATAGGAAATATTCGTTCATAAATGAAGTTGTGCGTAGGAACCTCCAACCAGGCAAGCTCACGGCCCGCGAGCGCGACGCGGCACCTGCATGGTGGACGGTAATGTGGCGGTGGAAAGGTGCCGTAACCCGCGGAGCAGTTAGCTAAACCGCAGTGTCAGGCTTGTTCAGGCAAATGCTCGAACTGGTTGACGATTGTGCAACCTACTCAGAGATCGAGAGAGGCTAGAACGGAGAAATGGCTGCGGCGAGCAGAGCGAACTGGCGGGAGCAAAGACTATTACTCCAGAGCGGTGCGGTGCGCGGATGCTAGGCGTCACAGTCATTGACGACCGGCGTTGATCCAGAGCCGGCTGAGGCGCGGGCAACGAGGATGATATCCTCATTGAGTGGAAGTAGCTCAATTGTGGCGGGAGCTATTTCGGCGCAGCCGTTTGTCATGTGGTAAAAGCGACTCACTTCGTGATCCGGATCAAACACGCCAGTAATAATCCGTTCCGGAGGTCCTGCATTCAAAACACGATCCCCAACCATGACGCGCTGTCCATCCATGTAGAAGGGCCGGAAGTCTGGATGGCTCATAGTTGACTTAGAACAGCCCGCCTACCCCAACACTGCGGACAACGTCTTGAGGCACAACAGTTAGACGCCCTTGGATCTGCGGAAGACCGTGCAGAGCAAGATGAAGTAGAGCACGGCTGCGAGTAACGACACGACCGAGATGACGATGAATGCCTCGTGGCGCTGGGCATACGGGATGAAGGGATGTGACTGCGAGAAGTCCGCGCGGCCTGCGCCGTAATCCCAACTGGCACCTGAGTCCAGAGCGCTGTCCACTGCGACAAACTCCCGAATGTAACTGAACGCGAGCGCCATAGGACAGGTGAGCAGCAAAAGAAGAGGGAGAAAGCGTGTGGTTCTCACGGGAGACGTGCGGCATCGCACAACAGGTGATTAGGCGATGCGGTCATTAGTCTGAATGGCTTGGCCATAGCAAGCGACGTGAAGGAAAGGACAATGACGAGCCCGGTTCTCACGGTGATTGTAGTCGTTTTCACAGGGGATGCTCTTGAACACTCTGCGAGGTAGCTTTAACGTCCTTCCGTCATCAGATCGAATCGTGATCGAGGAATAGATGAGGTTCAACTTGCGATCGGCGGCTGGCGCGGCGGCTGCCAGTGGTCTGCGGGTCTGCCGCAGCCGGTGTGCCAGCGGAGCCGATTCGCTGCATTGGCTTTGTTAGGCTTCGTTGCACTTTAGAGTTGAGCATGCGCATCATGGCTTCTTCTCAATCTTCACACCCGTTGGAACCCGAATATCAACCGATGATTCGATGACTCCAACTCCAAAGAGAAGCTTCTTCTCATATCTGCCGCTGTAGTCATCGTCGTGCAGCTCCCAGTCAGCGTCCGCGACTCCGGGGTAGCGGTGCTTTTCCAAGTCCACCTTACCGTCACCATTTCTGTCGTAATAGGTAACCCGCTCTCGCTTCTTGAGGCTATCGCCACCTTTTTCGCAACCGAACAAACACGCAGTCGTCGCGACAAACAGATAGGTTAGCGGGATTCTCATGCGCGTGAGCCTGCCTAACATATGATTAGACGGCATTGGGTCTGCGGTTCAGCAGGAAGAGCTTGGCTATATAACACAGGCCTGCGATCAGAGCTGCGGGTGGGAGAACTAGGAGATCGACTGGAATGTTCATCTCCGCCGGCATTAGATGCTCGTAAAGCGGCCAGAGGAAAACCAGGAGCAGCGGCAGGTGAACAAAGGTGCGGGAGACGTTTCCACGAAAACGCCCCGGGTAGACGATTGCGGAGGCTGCGATCACGAGCATCGTCCAGAAGAGGAAGGGAGAATCACGTCGCGGGTGCAGGTTGCCTCACTGGGCATTCAGCCTCAGTTCTGCGCTGGCTCGGGCACGGGAGATCCGGACGTCACCTTCTGCTTTGCTGCCTCCAGCTTCTCGGTGATGCGCGCCCGGAGTTTTAGATCCTCTTGTTCGACAGCGAGCGCCTTTTGCCAATAGCCGAGAGCCTCCGGAATCTTCCCCAGCTTTGCGTAAGCGTCGGCGATGTGATCCAAGACCGTCGGGTCCTCCTTGTTCATCTCGCGGACGATACTTTGCTGCGCGTGGAGCAGTTCCTTTAGCGCGCTCTCAGCATCGCCGGTTTTATAGAAATACCATCCGAGACTGTCCAGATAAGCGCCATTTTCCGGCTCCATTTCGACAGCTTTCTTGATCAGCTTTCCGGCTTCTTCCAGGTTTTCTCCGCGGTCCGCCCACATATAGCCGAGATAGTTATAGGCGATCGGCACGGTTGGTTCGAGTTCGATGCTGCGCTTCAACAATTCAGCCGCACGCTCAAACTGGCCAGCCTGCTCGGCAGCCGCGCCATAGTGGAAAAAGAACTGATATCCCAGCATCTCCTCGCTGTGCTCCTCCGCTTCCTTTTGTGCCTCCGCAAATGTTGCCAGCGCATCGGTGTGTCGCTCGGCTTGACCCTGAGCGAGCGCGATTCCGTAGGTGATATAAGGCAGATCGGGAAACTTCTTCCGCGCGCTGTTCAGCGTGGCAATCGCCTCGTCATACTTCTTCGCTTCACTGAGCAGATCAGCGAGCCGCAAGTGATTCCGAGGCTCGTCCACATCCAGCGGCAGCCCGAATCGAAAGTTCTCCGCAGCCTTTTCGTGATTGCCGGCCTGGCGATAAAGTTCCCCTAGAACTTCGCGGGTCTCGAAGCGTTGGGGATAATCGCGCACCAGTTGCTCAAAGGTCTCGATGGCCTCGTCGCGCTGGCCGGTCACGATCAAGCTGCGGGCGAGTTTCTCCCGGACGTTTGCTGCGGCAGGATCGTTCGGTCCGGCGGCGAGCCGCAAGACGCTGAGGTAATACGGAATCGCCTCTTTGATCTGCTTCGAGAGCACGTAGAAATCCGCCACTTTGCTCAGGAGAGCCGGTTTGTCCGGCGCGAGCGCGGCGACTTTTTCATAGACCGCGTTCATGCGCGCGAGCTGCTCCGGAGTGCAGGCGCCATCCGGCTTGAGATAGAGTTTTTGGAAGAACTCCCCGAGGTCCACCCAGAACTGCGGATCCTTGCTGTCGCTCTTGAACGCTTTCTCCAGAACCGCCTCGCTCTTCTTCGGCTGAGCGGTGCCTTCGTAGATTTCGTGCAGCGCGAGGTAGGCCTTGAAGTTCCCCGGCGCGAGCAGGAGCGCCTGTTCCGCGTAAGTCAGTCCGAGATCCGGTTTCTTGAGCTGGTTTGTGTAAAGCTGCGACAGATAAATGTACGGCAGCGGCTCCTTGGGAGAGGCTTTGATGGTGTCCTTAAGAACCTGAATGCCGGCCGCGACATCATTCCGACGCGCGAGTTCGTAGGCCACCTTGACCGCCAGTTCAGCATGCGTCGGATCCAGTTCGAGCGCGCGCCGATAGCCGGCCAGCATTCCTTCCGGATCAGCCTGGTCTTCCGCCAGCAATCCTTTTGTAAATGCAGCCAAGGCTTCCGCCTTCCGAGCATCTTCGGGCTTCAGCTGCAAATCGACGGGCGCCGGCCGGAATTCAGAAGGCCAGGCGTCCGCGTATTCGGGTCCTGCCTTTGCCGCCGGGGCTGGCTCTTTGCCCGCGGGAGCTTTCGGCGCCGGTGCGGTTTCCGGTGGAACGATCCCGCTTGCTCCGGGTGCGATTGCTTCCCCACCAGCCGGGCGCGTGACCGGCCGCTTTCGCTGCGGCTTGGGCGTCGCAATCGGCGCTGGCGGGATTGCCGCCGGCGGTTGCCTCGACCACCATTTCGCCGGGCCCTGCCGTGGCGTCGCAGGCGCTGCTCCCGTGGGCGGCGCGGCCTGAACCGGCCCTGCTAGAAAACCGACACTCGCGGCAAGAACCACCGCGGCCTTCGTCGAAAACCCTGCCTGGCGGAAGTGCATGGCCGCCACCTTACCGCCTAGCTCTTGTAGCGCAAACGCTTCTTGTGGCGGTTCTCTTTCATCCGCTTCCGGCGTTTGTGTTTTGCGATTTTGGCTTTCCGCCGCTTCTTGAGTGAACCCATGTGGTAGTTGGTTTTCGGTGAGGGGTGGCGAGGAAATCACGGTTACCGCGACCCGGCAACCGGTTTTTTCCTCAATAGACCACTTTGTTCAGCGGATACTCGATGATCCCTTCCGCTCCCAGCGCCTTGAGCTGCGGGATGATTTCGCGCACCACGGCCTCATCGATAATGGTCTCGACCGCCACCCAATCCGAGCTGGCGAGATGCGCGATGGTCGGATTGCGGAGCGCCGGAAGCGCCGCCAAGAGCTCCTGCAGCCGGGCTTCCGGAAGATTCATCTTCAAGCCGACTTTATCCCGGGCCGCATACGCGCCCTTCAGCAGCAGCACCAGCTTCTCGATCTTTGCTTTCTTCCAGTGATCTGCCAGGGCAGCTTTGTTCGCGATGAACTGCGGCCACGACTCCATGATCGTCTCGAGAATTCGCAGCTTGTTCGCCCGGAGCGAAGATCCTGTCTCAGTGACATCGACGATGGCATCCACCAGATCGGGAACCTTCACCTCCGTGGCGCCCCACGAAAACTCCACCGCCGCGGTGACTCCATGTCGCGCGAGATAGCTCCGCGTCAGCTCGACTGCTTCGGTGGCGATCACTTTCCCCTGAAGATCCTGCACAGTTCGAATCGGCGAATCTTCCGGAACCGCAATCACCCAACGCGTCGGTTTGCTGCTGACCTTGGAGAAAGTCATCTCCGCCAGCACCTCCACGTCGCTCCCGTTATTGGCGATCCAATCTTTGCCCGTGAGTCCGCAATCGAGGAAGCCGTGCTCCACATAGCGGCTGATTTCCTGCGCGCGGAGCAAGCGGATCGTCAGCTCCGGATCATCCACAGCGGGCCGGTAGGAGCGACTCGCGCCGGAGATATTGAATCCGGCTTTGGAAAAGAGAGCAAAAGTGGGCTCCTGCAAGCTGCCCGAGGGCAAGCCGATGCGGAGCACTCGGTCGGCGGTGTCCATTGGGCGAAAAGGACGGCGAAGCTAGTTCTCCGTCTCAGGCCACGCGAGGAAAAATGCCGTCCACGCTGCGCTCTTCCGCCACAAAAAGCTGGCCGGCACCCTCGCGGATGCCGGCCAGCGAAACTGCTGCTCGCGGAGGAGCCTATTTGTCCCCGGTTTCAGTCGCGCTTCTTCCCTGAATCGCCTTGCCGCTGTTCGAAGTATTGTTCCCCGGACCTTCGGTGGTTTCCCGATCCTCCGGTTTTGCTCCGGACCCCGTGCCGCCCATCGCCGTGCTGCTGCCGCTTTTGTTTCCGGTGGAAGTCGCCGTGGAACTCGCCGCCGCGCCCGAGCTGGCACCGCTTGCTGCGCTCGTCTTCAGAGCCGCTGGAGCGTCGTCCACCTTTCCTTCCTGATTCACCCACTGACCTTCTTTCAGTTCCACGGTTTTGCCGCCTTTGATCATCACTTTCCCGTCCCCGTGAATCATCATTCCGCCGGGAAGACTCGAGTCTTTGGTCACTTGCTTCTCCTTCTTCCCATCGCGCACGAGCCAATGATTGCCGTCGATCTTCGCGATGCCGTTCTGCGTTCCCGCCGACGCGCTCGCTGTCTGCGAAGTGCCGGTGCTGCTCTTTTCATCCGCTGCGAAGCCGGGCAAAGCCAGCGCTCCCGCAGCGATCACCGTCAATAAGGTTGGAAATGCTTTCATAGTAAGGGATGCATCGTTCGCGCCGCCACTCGTGGTGGTGAAGAGGGCTGAAACTTTGCCGGGTAGCGTTCGAAGGCGGCAATCAGAAAGCGTGAATCGCGCGCAGCCAGACCGTCTCCTCATCGAAGCTGTAAAACAACCAAACCTCCGCGCCTGAAATCACGTTCATCGGCAGACACCACACTGCAACATCGTCGGTCCGGGATCCGATCTCCGGGTCGTAGCTGAGTAGGAACTTTGCCGCAGCAACGAACTCGTCCGCGGCTTCCGCGCCTTCCACCAGTGCGCGCAGTTCCCGCTCAAATTCGTGCTCGTGGACAATGCTACGCGGTCGCTCCGCCATGCGCCCTGCCGTTCAGCGGCCTCTCCGCAACTACTTTGCCAAATGCCCGGACCTTCGCTAGCGGCGACTGAAATCCGACGGAGTCCAAGCCCTTTTCCGGAGCTTCCTCAGGATGCGCAGCGATCACAATCTCCGCACGACCTTTGCGATTTTCAGGCAGAAGATTGGTGGATTTCCGCTCGGGGCGGGTGAGTCCTTGGCGGCGCATGGCGTCGGCATCGTAGCCGGGCTGCGCGTGATCGTCAAACAGCTCAAGGCAGGCGGCGACCTGCTACGGCTGAAGATCGAACGCATGGCTAACGATCGGGCCGGCGGAGCCAGCGTCGAACTCGCACGCGGCCTCGACCCCAAGCCGCGCGATAACTTCCGGATCTTCCACCTGCTTGTAAACAGCATGCATCGCTCCGAGCGCAAAACGTGTCCCTGAGCCGTTGGCCCAGAAGGAACTGTATTCGACGACTTCCCGATCGCTCTGGACTTCGAACAGTCCAGACGGAGCTGCAATCAGGCAGTTCCATTGGCTCGACTGCACGGGTTGATCATCCTGCTCACCAGTCTCCAGGTGGAACTCCTCCTTTAGCGTTTTGTGCAGTTTGTGGAAGGTCTCGAAGATGTGTCGGCGCGAACGAAAATCGAGGTCTGCCGGGCACCGCTCCATGACGCTTTCGAATATATTGTGGAAGACACTCCATCCGGTAAAACCGATGAAGGCTCCGCGGAAGTGATGAATCTTCGCCGAGTTAACGCGATATTTTGACGCGATCTTCAATGAACCTTCGGAGAAGAGGCTGTCTGCCGCGATAACAGCACGGGATCCTTTGCGGACGACGACGAGAGTGGACATAGGGAATCTAAAACAACGTCATCTGCGGCTTCATCTCCGCGAGCGCTTGCTGGGCGGCGAGTTTGTTCCGGGGCTTGCCGTGCTTGGGGAAAGGCGGCGCCTCGGCCAGCGTCGGTTTGCCGTCGGCGGTGAGTTCGTGCTGCTCGAGATTGCTCAGGATCTCCTTCGCTCGCGCGATGATCGAAGGCGGCAAACCAGCCAGCCGCGCGACCTGGATGCCGTAGCTTTTATCTGCGCCGCCCTTCACGATCTTCCGGAGGAAAATGATCTGATCGTTCCATTCGCGCACCGCGACGTTGTAGTTTCGGACGCCCGTGCGAGTCAGCTCCAGCTCCGTGAGCTCGTGGTAATGCGTGGCAAACAGCGTCCGCGCGCCGATTTCATCGTGCAGATATTCCGCGACGCTCCAGGCGATGCTCAACCCGTCAAAGGTGCTCGTGCCGCGCCCGATTTCATCGAGGATCACCAGGCTCCGCGCGGTCGCGTTGTTGGTGATGTTCGCGGTCTCATTCATCTCCACCATGAAGGTGCTTTGTCCGCGTGAGAGATCGTCGTTGGCCCCGACTCGGGTGAAGATGCGATCCGCCAGCCCGATCTCCGCGCTCGCCGCCGGCACCCACGAACCGATCTGCGCCATCAGCACCAGCAAGGCGACCTGCCGGATGTACGTGCTCTTCCCCGCCATGTTCGGCCCCGTCAGGATCAGCAGCCGGTTTTTCTCCCCATCGAGCAGCACATCGTTTGGGACAAATTTCTCCTCCACCAGCGCCTGATCCAGCACCGGATGCCGACCATCCGTGATGCACAGCCGCAGATCTTCCCGCAGCTCCGGACGGCAGTAGCCGAAGAGCCGCGCCGTCTCCGCGAGCGAAGCCAAAACATCGAGCGTGGCGATTGCGCCTGCCGTAGTTTGCAGCGCCGCGAGATCGTTCAGCACTTCATTCCGGAGCTGGGTGAAAAGCTCGCCTTCCAGCGCTTTCGCGCGTTCATCCGCACCGAGGATCTTCCCTTCCACTTCCTTCAGCTCCGGCGTGATAAACCGTTCCCCATTCGCCACGGTTTGCTTGCGATGCCAGCTGGCGGGCACCGCGCCGAGATTCGACTTCGTGACCTCGATGAAGTAACCGAAAACCGAGGTGTAGCGGACTTTCAGCGACTTGATTCCCGTCTCCTCGATCGCGCGTTGCTGGAGTTCCGCGATCCATTGTTTTCCTTCCGTGGAAGCGCGCCGCAACTCATCCAGCGCGTCGTTATAACCGTCGCGAAACATCCCGCCATCGCGCGTCAGCGCCGGAGGTTCTTCCACGATCGCCCGGCCCAGCAAATCCACGAGATGCGGCAGCGGATGCAGCTCGCGCAAAACCGTGCGCACCAGCGATTCTTCGTTTTCTTCCCCATCTTCATCTTCATCTCTGGCGGGGGAAAAAGATGAAGATGAAGCAAAAGACGAAGACGTCGCCAGCGCATCCAGATCGGACCGAAGCTGCGGGATTTGTTCCAGACTGCTCCGGAGCACTTGCAAGTCGCGCGCATTCCCGCCGGTCTGCGTGAGTCGGCCGACGGTTCGCTCCATGTCGCGGATTGCCTTCAGCGTCTCGCGCAGATTTCCGAGCAGGAACGGCTCCGCCAGCAGATCGCCGATGAACTGCTGGCGCGCCGTCAGTGCCGGCAAATCGCAGAGCGGATGGAGGATCCAGTCGCGCAATTTGCGCGCGCCCATCGGCGTCACCGTCCGATCCAAGGCGCCGAGCAGGCTCGTGTCGCGTCCGCCGCCGCGCGCTTGCACCAGCTCGAGGTTTGCCTGCGTCGCCGCATCGAGCACGAGAAATTGTCCGTTCCGATACGCCACGAGCCGCGCCACATGGCCGAGCGAACGCCGCAGTTCATGCTGGAGATAATGCAGGATCGCCCCCGCCGCGCCGATCGCCGGCCCCATTTCTCCACAGCCGAAACCATCCAGCGACTGCACCTTGAAATGCTCCACCAAAGCGGGAAACGCGTGATCGCGGAGGAAAGTGTAGCCGTCCCGCGGCACGAGTCCGCGCGAGAGTTCGCGGAATTGCGCGGCTTGATCTTCCGGCACGAGCAGCTCCGCCGGCTGCACGCGCGCGAGTTCATCCGCGAGCTCCTTTTCATCCGCGAGTTCGGTGAGGCGGAAGTCGCCGGTGGTCAGGTCGATGAAGGCAAAGCCGTAGCCGCTTTTGCCGCCCGTGCAGAGCGCCGCGAGGAAGTTGTTCCGCTTTGCGTCCAGCATCTGCAGATCGGAGATCGTTCCGGGACTGACGATATGCGTGACCGCCCGCTGCACGATTTGCCCTTTCTGCGGCTCGCTGACTTGATCGCAGATCGCGACCCGTTTTCCGGCCTGGACGAGCTTCCGGATGTAATTTTCCGCAGCGTGAAAAGGGACGCCGCACATCGGAACGAGATTGCGCTTGGTGAGCGCGACATTCAGGAGTGCGGAAGCTTCCTTCGCATCCTCGAAAAACATCTCGTAAAAATCCCCCAGCCGGAAGAGCAGCAGCGTATCCGCCGGGAGCGAGCGCCGGATGCTCTGATACTGCTGCATCATCGGAGTGAGAGCGTCGGCGGGCACGGCGCGCAAGCTACCGGCCGGCGGAAGGAGCGGCAAGCGCGGGGCTGTGCGGAAGAAAGCGGCGCGGCCGATGGGGAACAAAACGCGGCCGCAGATTCCGCGCGCGCCAACCCGGCTTTTGGCTTGCCTGTGCCGGAGCGCGGGCCAACGTTCGCGGCTCCCGCCACGGCGCGCCCGTCGATCCGGCGCGGCGGCTTTTCCCCAACCTTCCCCCTCAAAAAAAATGCGCAGCTCTCCGCTTCTCCCCGCCTTTCTCCTGACGCTTCTCGCCGTCCTTTCCGGACCGTCCGCTTTTGCCGCCGCACCTTCCGCACCGACCGCGCTCAAGGTCAACGACGTCGCCAACCCTGTCGGGATCAACGCGACTCCGCGTTTTGGCTGGCTGGTCAATGATCCGGACCCGGCGGAAATCCAGACGCGTTATCAGATCCTGGTGGCCACGACAGCCGCGCTGCTTTCTTCCGGAAGCAGCGACGTCTGGGACAGCGGCGAGGTCACGAGCCGGCAGCAATCGCAGGTGGTTTATGCCGGGCCGGCGCTTCTTCCGGAGACGCAGTACTTCTGGAAGATCCGCACGTGGGACAAGGACGGCGCGGCCAGTCCTTACTCGAACGTCGGCACGTTTGGCGTTGGATTAAACACGAACGCCGATTGGTCCGGAGCAGCGTGGATCAAACGCGATACGAACGTCGCCGATGACTATACTTTCTTCCGGAAGTCCGTGGTGGTTCCCGAGCGCACGGTGGCGCGCGCGACGGTTTATATCAGCAGCGTTCACAAGTACGCGCTCTACCTCAATGGCACGCTCCAGCTCAAAGGTCCGGCGTATCACTATCCGCAGTTTCAGTATTGCAACGCCGTCGATGTGACCTCCGCGATTGTTCCCGGCGCGCCGAATGTGTTCGCGATTTTCAACCATTGGTTTGGCGGCGGCCAAGGGCGTGCCACCAGCGCGCGCGGTGTCTTGATGAAGGCGGTCATTCATTACACCGACGGCACTTCCTCCGTGATCGGGACCGACGGCACCTGGAAGCAAACGCAGGCGACCGCGTGGATCACCGGCCAGCCGCAGCGCGGCGGGGAAGGCGTCGGTTACATCGAACGCATCGATGCCCGCAATCTCCTCCCCGACTGGAACAGCGTGGCTTTCAACGATGCAGCCTGGGCAAACGCGACCGTTATCGGCGGCCAGCCGACGGCTCCCTGGACGGGAACGCTTAACCCTGACCTGACGCGCATCGAAGAATCGGTCCGGGCGCCATTGACCATCACGGATAAAGGCGCGGGGAAATACGTCATCGATCTCGGCAAAGTGTACGCTGGAGTGCCGCGGATTTCCTTCACCGGCGGTGCTGCCGGAGACGTGGTGAACATGCGCGGCGGGTACGTGCTGAACGCGGCCGGCGAGATCGACACGACGAAAAATCAAAGCACCAACCTGAGCTTCTTCGCGGTGCTGAGCGGTGCGGCGTTTACCTATGAACCCGCGGAGTATTTCGGCATGCGTTATTTCCAGATCGATAACGCGCCGATGCCGGTGACCAGCGCGAACTTTCAGTTCATCGAGCGGCACAGCCGGCTGGAGGAAAATCGCTCCACCTTCGCCTCGTCCAATCCCACGCTGAACCGCGTCTGGGAGCTGATGAAGCATTCGCTCACGGTCTGCGCTCAGGAAGAATTTGTGGACACGCCGACGCGGGAAAAAGGCGGCTTCCTCGGGGACGCTTTCATCCAGAGCTCGGCCGCGATGTCCGTCCATGGCGAACGCGTGCTGAGCCGGCAGGCGTTGCATGAGTTCCTGCAATCGATGACGCAGTTTTGGTCTGCGCCCGGGAACACCGGCCGGATGAACGCGGTCTATCCGAACTCCGACAATGGCCGCGATATTCCGGACTACACGCAATGTTATCTTCCGTGGGTTTGGGAATACTACCAGCAGACCGGCGACAAGGCGTTCCTCGCGGCGAACTTTCCGCAGTTCAAGAGCATTGGGGAATATGTCCACCGTTCGCGCAACGCGAGCACCGGGTTGATCACCGATCTCGTCGGCGGTGCCGGCGCGTATCAGTTTGGGATCATCGATTGGCCGGCCTCGATGCGCTTTGGCTACGACATGACCGCGGCGCGCACCGTGATCAATTGCTGGGCCTGGCTGGATTACGATCTCCTCGCGCGGATCGCCGGAGAACTCGACCAAACCGCGGATCGCGATCTCTTCCGCACGCGGGCGGACGATCTTCAAACCGCGATCAATTCCAGGCTGCTCCACTCCAGCGGCGTCTATGTGGACGGCCTGAACGCCAGCGCCGTCCAGAGCGCGCACGTTTCGCAACAAGCGAACGCTTTCCCTCTCGCGCTCGGCCTCGTCCCTGCTGCGCAACGGGCGAGCGTGGTGGCAAAAGTCAAAGAGCTGCGAATGAGTTCCGGAATGATCACGCTGCCGTGGCTGGTGCAATCGATCGGCGAAGCGGGCGAAGGCGAACACTTGATCGAGCTCTTCACCAATCCGGAATGGCTCGGCTGGGCGCGCTCGCTCGCGCTCGGCGCCACGGTGACCTGGGAGTCGTGGAACTCCGACACCGACGGCACCAGCCAATCGCACGGCTGGGGCGCCGCCGGTCTCAATGGTTACGTGCGTTACATTCTCGGCGTAAAACCGCTGAAACCGCAGTTTCAAGAAGTGCAGATTCGGCCGCTCGAGTTCGGGACAAAGCTCACCTCGGCTCGCGGCAAGGTGCCCACCGAGCGCGGCGATCTGGCGGTCAGTTGGGATCGCACACCCGCGCGTTTCCAGCTCGAGGTGACGATCCCGGTCAATGTCACCGCGACGATCCAGGTGCCGCGCGGCCTGCTTGCTGGGGATGCTTTGAAGGTCGATGGCGTCGCTGTGGTCGGCACGCCAGCTGGGGATTACCTGTCGGTCTCCGGAATCGGTTCGGGCACGCACCGCGTGGAGCGCGTCTTCGGTCAGATTGCTGAATAGCGGGAAAAGAATCAGGAAGGCTGGAACTCAGGAAAGCCTTTCAGGTTCTGCTTTCCTAAGTTCCTGATTCGGAAAGTTCTTTTGGCAACTAGTCGAGCTGCTGCAGAAGTTCCGCCTCGTGAGCGGGGAAGAACCCGAACGTTTTTTGCAAATCGCCATCGCCGCCCGACGTCCATCCCGATGCACCTCCAGGCGTGCATTGCGCGAGTGAACCCGCCAACTTCCGGAGCTTCCCGCCGCCCGTATGAATCTCCGCCGTTTTTATCCCCTCGCCGCGTTTCCGCAGCAACGCCAGCTCTGGTCCTGGATCTCCTTCGACGTCGCGAATCAGTCCTTCACGCTGATCATCAACACGCTGCTTTTCTCGATCTTTTTCTCCCAGGTCGTGGTGCGCAACGACGCAATCGATGACCGGTTGTGGGCTTTCACTTATGGCACCAGCATGCTGCTCTGCGCGCTGCTTTCCCCGATCGCCGGCGCGGCTGCGGATGAACGCGCGTGGAAGAAGCGCTGCCTGATCGGCACCGGGATCACCTGCGGCGTTTTCACCTGCGCGCTGGCCTTCATCCAGCCCGGCCAGATCTGGCTCGCGGTGCTGCTTTACATCCCGGCAAACTTCGCTTTCTCGATCGGCGAAAACTTCCTCGCCAGTTTCCTCCCCAGCCTCGGTCCGCAGGATCAAGTGGGACGCGTGAGCGGCTTTTCGTGGGCTTGTTCCTACGGTGCGGCGTTGCTCCTGCTCGGGCTCACGGCCGGTGCGATGTTGCTCTTTAAATGGGAGTCGCCGGAGCAATGGCGGCCGTTTTTCATCTTCTCCGGACTTTGGTTCCTGGTCTTCCTCGTTCCGACGATGCTCTGGCTGCGCGAACCGCCGGTCCCGCACACTGTTCATCCCGGCCGCAATCTCCTCGCCGCCGGCTTCGTGCGGCTCGCCGAAAGCATCCGGAATACTTCGCGTTACCGCGACCTCGCCGTATTGCTCGGCGCGTCACTTTTCTACGGCACCGGGATGAGCGTGGTCATCTTTTTTGCCAGCAAACTCGCCGGCGAGTACGGTTTTACTCAGCTGAATCTGGTGGTCTTTGTCGCGGTGATCACGGTCTCCGGAATCATCGGCACGATCATCCCCACGCTCTACCAGGATCGGCTCGGACACCGCCGCGCGACCGTCATTTTCCTCGTCGTTTGGGTGCTCACCGCCTGCGCCTTCGCCGGCTACGCCTCGCTGCACGAGGCGCACTCTCGGGTGCCCGGCGCCGCGCCGTATCCCACCTGGCCGCTCTGGATCATCGGCAATCTGCTCGGCTTCGGACTCGGCTCGCTCGGTTCGGCGAACCGCGCGTTCGTCGGTTACCTCGCGCCGCCGAGCCGCTCCGCGGAAATCTTCGGCCTGTGGGGTTTGATGTGGAAACTTTCCGCAATCATGACGTTCCCCTTTGCCTGGATCAAAGACACGATGGGCACTCCGTCCGCATTGGTTCTGCTGGCAGGTTTTCTCCTCAGTGGCTTGATCATCACCCTTTTCATCGACGAAAAACGCGGCCATCTCGCGGCTCATGCCGCGGAGCCGGAAGCCGCCGGGCCTTGAGCGGAAGCGCCTCGCCGTGTTCGCGCAGATTGAGTTCCTCCTCATTCCCGCGCTGAGCTGGGGAAGAAATCGCTCCAGCAAAAATAACGGTCTCTTCCAGCAAAGCGCAAAAAAGGAAGGCCTGCTTTTCGTTTCGTCCGTCTTGTTCCAGATGATCTCTTCCACCTTCCCCGTCATCACTTTTCTCCCATGACCTCCTCGTCCCTCGGTTCGGCGCTGCGCGCCTTTGGCCGGTCGCTGGCTTTTTTCTTCTATCGCGTCACGCCGTTTGGCCAGCATTGGCTTCCGGAAAAAGGCGGCTTTCTCCTGCTCCCAAATCACCTCACCTGGGTCGATGCCGTGATCCTGCAGATCGCCTGCCCGCGCCCGATCCGCTTCATCATCGATGCCGGCATTTACCAGCAGCGCCTGCTCAATCCAATCCTCCGCGCGTTCGGCACTCTCCCCATCTCGCCGAAGCGCGCGCGCGACGCCGTCCGCATCGCCGCCGAGTGCATCCAGGCCGGCGAAATCGTCTGCATTTTCCCCGAAGGCGAACTCTCGCGCACCGGCATGCTGCTGCGCTTGCGGCGCGGTTATGAGTTGATCGCCAAAGCTTCCGGAGCGCCTGTTGTCCCGGTCTGGCTGGATCGGCTCTGGGGTTCGGTTTTCTCCTTTGAAGGCGGGAAGTTTTTCTTCAAGTGGCCGCGGCGGATTCCCTATCCCGTGAGCGTGGCTTTCGGCGCGCCAATGACTCCGGAAGAAGCCGACATCGCGCTGGTCCGCGAACGTTTTCTCGAGCTCGGCGAGTTCTGCTACCAGCAGCGTCCGGAGCTGGAAGGCCATCTCGCCCGGGCCTGCGTGCGCGGCTTGAAAAAAGGTCAATGGCATACCGCGGTGATCGACGGGATGGATCACTCGAAACTCTCCAGCGGAATGCTCCTCGCGGCGGCGATCGCGCTTTCGCAGCGGATCAAAAAAGACTGCGCCAGCTCGCGGATCAGCATCGTCCTGCCGCCGGGAAAAGCCGCGGTCCTGGCAAACCTCGCGGTGACGCTGGCCGGGAAGACTCCAGTGAATCTGAACTTCACCGCCGGTCGCAGTTCGGTCGAGGCCGCGTTGCGGATCGGACAGGTGCGCGATTGCCTTACCGCGCGGCCTTTCGTCAAGCGGCTCCCGGATTTTCCCTGGCCATCGCACTTGCTCCAGCTGGATGAAATCCTCCCGCCGCTCAAGCCGCAGATCATTGCCTGGCGCTGTGTCGTGGCGATTCTCCCCGCGTGGGCGCTCAGCGCTTTTCTCCGGCTTCCGCGCACCGGCGACCGGGATGAAGCGGTGATTCTTTTTACCAGCGGCTCGAGCGGGGAACCAAAAGGCGTGGTCCTCAGCCACCGGAATCTGCTCGGGAATGTCTCCCAGTTTTCCATCATGCTGAACCTCGGGCGCAAAGACACCGTGCTCGCCTGTCTGCCGTTCTTCCACAGCTTTGGTTCCACCGTCACGCTCTGGTATCCGCTGATCGAAGGCGTCCGCGCGGTCACCTATCCGAACCCGCTGGAGATCAGCAAAAACGCGGACCTCATCGAGCGCTACGGAGTCACGCTTTTCTGCACCACACCGACTTTTCTCCGCGGCTACTTGCGGAAGATCGAGCCCGCACAAATGCGTTCGCTGGAGCTGATCGTCACCGGCGCGGAAAGATTGCCGCCAGAGTTGGCGGAGGCCTTCCGCGAACGGTTCGGGAAAGAAATCCTCCAAGGTTACGGCCTGACCGAAACCGCGCCGGTCGCCGCGGTGAATCTTCCGGAACCAAAAGCCAGCCGGCCTGGGGACAACGTCCAGCCTTCGAATCGCCTTGGTTCCGTGGGGAAGCTCGCGCCCGGAATGGCCGCGCAGATTCGCGATCCGGAATCCGGCGCGCGCTTGACGCTGCACGACACCGGGATGCTTTGGCTGCGCGGACCGAATATCTTCGAAGGTTACCTGAATGATCCGGAACGCAGCGCGGAAGTGCTGGTCGATCGTTGGTTCAAAACCGGCGACCTGGCGCGTTTCGACGAAGATGGATTTTGCTTCATCGAGGGCCGACTTTCCCGCTTCTCCAAAATCGGCGGCGAGATGGTGCCGCACGAAACCGTGGAATCGAAAATCGCCGAGCTGCTGGAGCTGCCGAAGGACGAACGGTTGATCGCCATCGCCGGCATTCCGGATGAAGCAAAAGGCGAAGCCCTGGTGCTGCTCGCTGCGACGGAAATCGACGCCGCGGATCTCCGGAAGAAACTCACGGATGGCGGAATGCCGAATCTCTGGATCCCGCGAATCATCCGGCGAATCGACGCCATCCCGATCCTTGGCTCCGGAAAGCTCGACCTCTCCCGCTGCAAAGAAGCCGCGCTGGCCGATTCCTCGCCGCCCGCCTGATCGATTTACGTGCGGAGGAAAGTTCGCTTCGGTACGGCCGTTGGCTCCCGCCTTTCGGCTGTTCCTGGAGGCGGATCAAAGGTTACCGCCTGTCCTCCTCGGCCGCGCTTAGTGCGTCCCGGGCGGGGAAGGCGCGGGAATCTTTTCCCCGGGCTCGCGGATCGGCTTTGGCACCGATGTCGCCTTGTAAACCACCGTGGCAAAAAGCGCGAAGACGATGTGTGAAAGCAACGCTCGCGATTCCGGGCTTTCCGCGCGAATTCCCAGGCTGAAGAAGATCGCGAAGCTGATTCCGTAAAGCGCCGCGCCGGTCGCGACTCCGATCAAAATCGCCGGCGCCAATCGAAAGCGATAGGTGGTGAAAGCGAGCGCCGTGGCGTAGGCGAAAGCGGAAAGAAAGTGGAAGATGATCAGGGCGGCGAAATTCGTTTTCACCACGCGCCCCATGACCGAGTTCATCGTCCCGGCCGTGGTCCACGGGCTGCCGCCGGCGAAGACAAAGGTGATTGTCCCCACAACCGCGGCGGCGACGAGGATTGCGTGGGGGCTGACCCGCTGGCGGGCGCGCCATTCTTGGTGGTCGGGAGTTTCCATCGCACTGGTTTCGAGACACGGCGCGGCCTCGTGCTTCCGTGTTCGCCTGAAGGCAATATCAGGCGGCCATTACCGCCGAGTATCCGGAACAACGCGCGCCACTTCTTCCGCCAGCGTCAGCGGCCAGTTGGAGTCCTGGAAGAACGCCGGGTTCTTCGCCTTGCGCCGCCGATAGAGCTGCACGAACTCCGCATTGAATCCGCTCCCCACCACTCCCAGCTCGGGATAACGCGCGACCGCGGCTCGCTGCGCGGCTTCGACCGCAGCTGCGAAAGCGCGCGAGTTCGCTGGCGGAGCGGGTTCTTCGATCGGCGCAGGCTCTGGCTCCGGTGTGGAATAAACATCGATCTCGGGAGCGGGGGTCGGGATTAATCCGCCGAGTTCGTCCGGATAACTGGACGAAGTATAGAAAATCCCGACCAACAAAAACGGCGCGCCCAGCGCCAGGAATAACCACGCGAGTTGCCTGGATCTTCCGCCACCCGGCTCATCTCTGCGGCGCCAGCGGATCAATGCCGCCACCCAAAAGCCGACCCAGATCGTGAGGAGAATACTCCGGGCGCTCACGAGCGGGACTGATCGCGCCTCCTGCGCGGCGCAAGGTTGGGGAAGATTGGGAAAAGCATCATGGCGGGGAAAAGTGCAGCGCAGGCTAGATTCGGCGCTCCGACTTGTCCCGGATGAAAGCGGCGCGTCCCGCGGCTGACAACGCACTGGACAGGCGACCGAGCACACCTATTTTCCGGCCCATGAAGTCGCTTGCCTTGCTCCTGGCTGCCGTTTTTTCGATCGCTGCCGCGCCCTTTGCCGCCGCGGATCCGGTCCCCGCCGGCCCGGGCGAATACGTGCTGGTCAGCGGCGGAGTTTCCCTGACCGTGTGGGAGAAGTGGAAGGCCGCGCCGCATGATGGCTGGTGGATGAACTTCATCCGTGCCGCGCGGATCCGCATCAATGAGATCCAAGCTGTGAACCCGAGCGCGCAGATCACCTGGTTTGTCTATCGCCCTTCGTACCAGACGCGGGGACAACAGGATAGCCGCGACTACCTCAGCGACATCCGCTCGGTGCAAGACGCCTACAAGATTCGGCTCATCTATTTCGACCGCACCTCGGAGCTGATCGAGTACCTGAACAACGGACAAAATCGCAAGGCCATGCCGATCTGCGACTTCGAGTATTTCGGTCACTCCAACAAAGCGTGTTTCATGTTCGACTACTCGAACAACATCGACAGCGCTTCGAAGGTTTGGCTCCACGAAAAAGAGCTCGGCCGCATCCGCCGCGGGATCTTCACCCGCGACGCTTACGTGAAGAGCTGGGGCTGCCACACCGGTGAAAGCTTCTCGAAGAAATGGGCCTCCGTCACCGGGACGCGGATGATCGGCGCCAAAGGGAAGACGCAATACATGGACGAGGTCTTGCCGATTCTCTCCACGGCCGGCGGATACTGGGTTCGCTGAGGCTCGGCAGATCTTCGTCCTTTTCCCCATCTTCGTCTTCATCGCCCCGGGCGAGAGCGGGGAGGAGCAGGATGCCCGGGAAACACTCGACAGCTTCCGCCGGAGTTTCGAGACTCGGGTTCTCCCGATGAACCTCGACGCGCTCCAAGCCATTTACGATCAGCCGTTTTTCGATCTGCTGCAGCAGGCGCGGATCACGTATCTGGATCACTGGAAAGGCGGCGAAGTGCAGCTCTGCACGTTGCTCTCGATCAAGACGGGAGGCTGCTCGGAAGACTGCGGCTATTGCGCCCAAAGCGCGCGCTACACGACCAGCGTGAAGGCGGAACGGCTGATGGAAACGGACGCCGTGCTGGAGGTGGCGCAGCGCGCTCGGGAGAATGGTTCCACGCGATTTTGCATGGGCGCGGCCTGGCGCGGAGTGCGGGAAGGCGACGCGAAATTTGAGCAGGTGCTGGGGACCATTCGCGAGGTTTCAAAGCTCGGGATGGAAGTCTGCGTGACGCTCGGCCAGCTCTCGCTGAACGAAGCGCGCAAGCTGAAGGAAGCGGGCGTGACCGCTTACAATCACAACATCGACACCTCGCCGGAATTTTATCCGGAAGTCGTCAGCACGCACACTTTCCAGGACCGCATCAATACGATCAAAGCCGTGCAGCAAGCCGGCATGGATGTTTGCTGCGGCGGAATCCTCGGCCTCGGCGAAACGGTGACGGATCGCCTGAAGATGCTGGAAGTCCTGACGAACTTCGATCCGCCGCCCGAAAGCGTCCCGATCAACTGCCTCATGGCGATGCCCGGCACGCCGCTGGAAGCGCAGCCGCCGGTGGATGTCTTCGAGTTGGTGCGGCTGATCGCCACCACCCGCATTGCTTTGCCCGGAGCAAAAGTCCGCCTCAGCGCGGGACGCACCCGGCTCTCGCGCGAAGGCCAGGCGCTTTGTTTCTTTGCTGGAGCAAACTCCATCTTCTACGGGGACAAACTCCTCACCGCCGAAAACCCGGGAGTGGACGACGACCGCGCGCTGCTCGACGAACTCGACCTCGTCCCCCAGCAACCCCGCGCCGCCTGTCTCGCCGGAGCGGTCGAGGCGTAGAGTTCCAGGAAAGGCCAGCGTCGGCTGGATCTTACGTCGCCTCGAAGGCCCGGAGGAAATCACTCCGCTCAATGCCGCTCTGGGTCAGCGCGGCTCGCAATGTCGAGGCTTTGATGGTGCGATGCCCGGGAAGCGTCATTGGGGTGACCGTCCCGTCAGGTTCAGAGCGCGAGAGTGAAAGGTGGTTTCCCTGGCGAATCAGCTCGAATCCGAGTGCCTGAAGCGCCCGCACGACGCGATGGGCCGGCGCATCGACTGGAAATTTGGCCACGGAGTCCTCCCGGGATCAGATTGGAACAGCAGCTTCAGCCACAAAAGCTTCCAACACAGGATCATCCTCCGCTGCCGCCAGCGCCATTGGACCGAAGGTTTCCAGGTGAAAACCAATCGCGGAGCGGACATCGGAAAGAGCCGCCTCATAGGTATCGCCTTGGCCAAGCACCACACCGCGAGCCAATCCCAACGGATACGCCACGTAACCATCGGAATGCCTTTCCACGACAATCTTCAGCGGTGGTCTCATAGTTCTGACCATGCTTCGCTCACGAACAGCGTGCAAGGCGAACGCTCACTTGCCGGCTTTCCTTGGCCGAACCGCAGCAGCGTCGGCGACGGTGTCGGGCGGGTGAAGGATCACGCGCTGGCCGGCAGCGAGGCCGGACCGGACTTCGGCGGAGACGCCGTTGTTGTGCCCGATCTCGACCTTCGTCAGCCGCGCTTTGCCTCCGTCGAAAACGAACGTCATCCAGTCGCCGCCCCGGCGGAAAAGCGCGCCGGTCGGCACCTGCAGAACTGCCGCGTTCTTCCAGACGACGATCCGCGCTTCGACTCGAAAGCGGTCGCCCAGCGTCTTCCCTGCGGGGAATGGCTCCACGAAATTCACCCGCACTTTCACCCGCTGCTCTTCCACTCCGAGCGCGGAGATTTTCGTGAAGCCACCGGGCTCCACCACCGTGACTTCGCCGCGCAGCGGAACCTCGCCGCCCCATTGTTCGATCGACACCTCGGCTCCGGGCTGAACGCCGACCGCATCGCTGGAGAGCAACTCGATCTCCGCTTCGAGATCCGTCGGGTCGCCGACTTCCATGATCGGCGCGCCGGGCGCAATAATCCGCGCGCTTTCCTCCTGAACGTGCAGCACATAGCCGGTGATCGGCGCGAGAATCGCCAGCGGCTCGGCTTTTGGATCGCCCGGATTTTCCGCCTGCATCAAGGCGGCCTCGGCTTGTGCCCGCTCGAACTCGGCCACTTGCAGCGCAAACTCGGCAGCGTGCAGCTCACGCGAGAGCACACTCACCTGGCTTTCCGCCGTGTCGAAGTCGCGGGCCGCAATTGCTCCGGAACGTTTTAGCTCGCCTGCGCGGGCGAGTTCCTTCTGCGCGAGTTCCAGGGAAGCGCGCGCGCGATCGGCTTGCGCGCTGCGCTGCATCTTCGCGGCTTCCGCGGAACGAACCCGCGCGTTTGCTTCCGCGCGAGTGCGTGGATCGAGGAAGCTCGCGGGCTGCGGCTGAATGGTGGCGAGCACCGTTTTCCCCGCTTCAATCGGAGCCCCGGCGCGCAGCTCCACGCGATTCAGATATCCGCCGAGCGGCGGCGAAACGACGTACCGATGGCGGATCCGCGTTTTGCCTTCCTCCAAAACCGAAACCGTCATCGGTCCGGAGCTGATCGTCGCAACTTCGACTTCGGTCGCCTTGGGCAGCAGGCCGGCAATGATCCCGACGAGGAGGAGCGCTCCAATGGCGTGCGGGATGAATTTCTTCCACGCGGAATTCTTCCGCACGGATTTGCGCTCGGTCGCCGCCGTGCGGCGCAGGCTGGGAATGGTTGAAGTGGGTTTCATGCTCAAGTTAGTCGCGTGCCTTCAAAACCCCGAGCAGATCCAGATCGCGGATCCGCCGGCTCACCACCCAAAACGAAATGCTCGCGGAACTCAGCACGATGAGCACCGCTGTGGCGTAACTCCGCGCGGTCAGCACCAGCGGCAGCCGCACCGTTTCCGTGCTTGCGGTCGAGACGATGCCGGCGGCCAGCAAGCTCCCGATCACCAGCCCAACAGGCAAAGCGACGAGCGTAAGAATGGAGAGTTCACCGATCATGACCGAAGCGACTTCACGATGAGTAAAGCCGATGACCCGCAGCGTGGCGAGGTCGCGGCTGCGCTCGGATAAAGCGATGCGCGCGCTGTTATAAACCACGCCGAACGAAACGATGATCGCGAAGCCGAAATACATTCCCTGGATCGCGCCGATCATTTCGCCCGTGCTCTTCTGGAAGCTTCCGCGCACCGCGCTGGTGATCCCGAGCGCTGCGATCCGCGGCGAATCTTTGACCCGCGCGAGGAAGGCCGCCCATTGGCGCGAATCCACCGCGAGATGCGCGCCGCTCACCGTTCCACCTTCCTGCATCAGTCGGCGAAGCGCGCCGATCTCCATGTAAGCTGCAATGCCGGCGTAATCGGTGATCAAACCATGCAGCACCGCCTCGCGAGTCGGTCGGCGGCCTTCCTGCACTTCCAGCGTGATTCGGTCACCGGGTTTGGCGCCGAGAATTTCCGCGAGCTTGGCGGAAATCAGCAGTCCATCCGGAGGAAGTTCGACCGGCTGCGCGTCGCCATCCAGGAGTCGGTTGAGCAGCGCCTCGCGCGGCAAACCGGTGACGCCGAGCCGCCGCGACTGATGGCCAAACCGCAACCTCGCCGCGACTGCACGGAACGGTTCCGCGCTCATCACCCCGGGCAAATGCCGCATGTCGCTGAGGGCGGAAGCGGAACCCGGTTCGATCAAGCTGAGCGTCACATCCTGACGCTGCGCGAGATCCCACTGGAAGCTCATGAGGTAATGAATGCCGTCGCGCATTGCGCCGGGAACAATCGGAATGCCAGTGGCCAGCGCGAGGCCAAACGCGGTGAACGCCGCCTGCCAGGGACGACGCTCGAGATTGCGCAAAGCCATGCGGAAGGACGGGCTGGCAAATTTCTGGAGGCCGATGCGTTCAAACAGCGAAGTCTTGAATTCGGCGGGCGGCTCCGGGCGCATTGCTTCCGCGGGCGGCAGCTTCACCGCTTGCCGCACCGCGCCGATCACTCCAGCAAAAGCCGCCGCCGCGCTGACCAGAAATGCCGCGCCGGTTGCTCCCCAATGCGGATGAAAAGTGAGCAGCGGGAATTGGAAAAAACGGTGGTAAATCGAGACCACATTGACGCCGAGCCACATGCCGGCAATCGCTCCCAGGACGGTGCCGATCACCACGATCACGAGCGCAAACTTCAGGTAATGCCAGCCGACCTGGCGCGAGGAATAACCGAACGCCTTGAGCTGCGCGATCTGCTCGCGCTGCAGCCGAATCAGCCGCGTCAACACGGCGCTGACCATGAACGCGGCGATGCTCAGGAAGACCGCGGGAAACGCGACCGACAAGCCGCGCAGCACGCCGATCTCGTCGTCCAGCCGCACCGCGGACGGATGATCTTTTCGTCCGTAAGCAATCTGGCCGCCATACGGCGCGAGCAGCCGATCCAGCTCGGCGATGACCGGCGCAGCGGCGACTCCCGGCGCGAGATCCACGAGCACATTGTTGAAGGCGCCGTCCAAATCGAGAGCCGTCGCGAGTTCCCGTTCGTTCATCCAGAAGACGCCGAAGCGCCGGTTGTCCGGCAGCGTTTCGCCGGCGCGCGCCTCGAAGACATACTCCGGAGAAAGCGCGATCCCGACGATCTTCAGCGTCTGCTGCGCGCCGTAGATCGTGGCTTGCACGGTGTTCCCCGGAAGAAATCCATGCGCCTTGGCAAAAGCTTCCCCAAGCACGACTTCATTGTGACTCCCGATCTCCGGAAGCCGGCCGCGCCGGAGGAAAAGCTGGTTGAGTTGCTGCGGACGATCTTCCGGAAGAGAAAGGATCGCGCCGTCCGCCGGTTCCGCGAGTCCGGGAAGATCGAGCTTCAACGAACCGGACACCCGCGTCTCGATTGCCGCCACGCCCGCGATTTCCGCCAGCCGATTTCGGAGCGCATTCGGCGCGCGTTCTAATCCGCTGAAAACTTCCGCAAACCGATAGCGGTCGTAGTAGGCATCGCGGGTCGATTCCAGCGAGAGGATCAAGCTGCGCGACATGATCATCATGGCAATCCCGCACGCCATCACGAGACTCACCGCGACCATCTGCCCCTTCATCTTCCCGATGTCGCGGAGGAGTTTTAAGTCGAGCGGATGCATGGGATCAGAAGGTCGAAGGCCGAGAGTCGAAGGTCGAAAATTGGAGCCAGCCGCGCTCGCGCAGCCTCGAATATCCAGCCTTCGACCTTCGTCCCTCGGCCTTCGGCATCTTCACCAGGCGAGCGTGCGCACCGGCCGGCGAGTCGCGTTCTCGCGGATGTTGACGATGTGTCCGTCGGAGAGCTGGATGACGCGATCCGCCATGTCGGCGATTACCGCGTTGTGCGTGATCACCACGGTGAGCGTGCCGAGTTCCAGGTTCACGCGCTCGATGGCTTCCAGCACGGTGATCCCGGTTTTAATGTCGAGCGCGCCGGTCGGTTCGTCGCAGAGCAGCACTTCCGGACGCTTCGCAATGGCGCGCGCGATCGCCACGCGCTGCTGCTGGCCGCCGGACATTTGCGAAGGAAAATGATCCAGCCGATCGGAGAGCTCCACCAGCTCCAGCGCGCCTTCCGGAGTCATCGGATCGCGCGCGATCTCGGTGATCAGCGCGACGTTCTCCCGAGCAGTCAGGCTCGGGATGAGATTGTAGAACTGGAAGATGAAACCGACCGAATCGCGGCGGAAACGCGTCAGTTCATCCTCGTCCGCATCGGTCAGATCTTCCCCGCGATAAGTCAGCGTGCCGGAGCTCGGGACGTCGAGGCCGCCGAGGATATTCAGCAGCGTGGATTTTCCACTGCCGGATGCGCCGAGCAGCACGATCAACTCGCCCGCGTAAAGATCCAGATCCACGCCGTTCAAGGCGCGCACTTCCACTTCGCCGCTGGGATAAACCTTCTCCAGACCTCGTGCGGAGAAGAGCGGTTCACGCTGATTTCCTCCAGCCAAAGCGACGGGAGGCTCGGGCAAAGTCGGCGCATCGGCGGCGACGCTCATGGGCGGAAAATGATCCGGCGGGTCATGCGCGAAATCATACGGCGGCGGCGCGCAGCATCAATCCTGGTCGCGGAATCGTCGCGAGTTCCGGAAACGAAGCGCTCGCTTCATCCGCGCGGACGCGTTATGCAGCCGGCCTCCGGAACATGGAAACCCCCGAACCTTCTGCCACGCCGACTTTCCCCGCAGCCGCAGCAGTGACGCCGCCGCGCGGGCCGTGGGGCTTTTGGGCCACGCTCGGGTTTGGTTTGCTCGCGATGCTCGCAATGGTGGCGGCACAAGCCTTGGTCGGTGTCGTCTTCGGCATCGTCCACGCGGTGCAGAGCCATCAGCAGCAGCGTGGCGCCGTGGATGGGGAAGAAATCGCCCGCCAGCTGGCTGCGGATCCGGTGATGCTTTCGTTTGCGCTGTTTACGTCGGTGCCGGTGGTGCTGCTGACGCTCCTCGGGTTTGTCGCGTTGCGGCGCGGCCCGCGGATTCGCGATTACCTCGGACTGCGCGGCTTTAGGTTTCGACAATTCCTCCTCTGGCTGATCGTTCTCGTCGCCGCGGTTTTCGCCGGCGACTGGTTCCTGCGCGGTCAGAATGACGTCAGTGCCGCGAAGTTCATGACGGATCTGATTTCCTCCGGAAGATTTTTGCCGCTGTTGTTTGTCGCCGTGGTCTTCGGCGCGCCGGTCGTTGAAGAGTTCATCTTCCGCGGGTTTATGTATCGCGGAATGCTCCAGCCGGGTCGTCCGCCGATCGCCGCCATCCTGGTGCCAAATTGCCTCTGGGTTCTGCTGCATCTGCAATACTCCTGGCCGACGCTCACGGCGCTCTTCGCGGTCGGCGCGGTGTTGGGTTTGGCGCGGCATTTCTCCGGCTCCACCTGGCTCGCCGTGTTCTTGCACCTGATCAATAATGCCGCCGCGTTCTGGACCGCCTCCAGCCTCGGCAGCGAAGCAGCTCCTCCTGTCTAGCCATCGGCGGGAAGTTCGGCTTCACCTGCGGCGCGAGACTTCTACAGTGCGCGGATGATCCCTCGCTTCCTTTTGTGCCTGAAGTCGCGCCTGCTTCCGCTCTGGATCAGCGCCAGCGCTGCCTTGGGACTCACTTCGTGCGCTTTGCTGGAGCCGGGTTTGCCGGCGGCGGCCGTCACCGTGAAGTCGAACTCGCGCTTCGAGGTGCAGGCCTCGATCGAGCGCGTCTTTAATGAGAAACATTGGCGGGTCGCGCAGCGGGACCTGAATTCCATCACGCTCCAGCGCACCGGCGGAACCGCGGATCAAGTGATGCATGGCAACTGGATCGATGGGGAAATCGCCGAGCGCGTGAAGGTGACCATCACGGAGAAGGGCGGCGGACGCTATCGGTTGCGCTGTCTTCCCTCCATTGTCCGTGATCCGAGCGACGTGGCGTTTGAGGATGAACATCGCCGCATGCAGGTTTTCTCCTTCCACCTCTCCGGCTTGCTGAGGGAAGTAAAACGCGATCTAAACTAACAGCATGTCTAGTTAGATAAGCGTCCGGAAGAGCGAAGGCGGCGACTTGTCTCCCAGATCTGTCTTTTCTTCCCCAGCCTTCGCGGTCGCATGTCCCCGATCCAACTCTCCGCGGTCCTCGTCACCTTCCTCGCGCCCCTGCTGCTCTGGATCGTGAGCCGATCCTGGCGCGCTCCCCGGTTTGACTTTCTCGCGCGGCGTTTGCTTGCCGTCATGCTCCTTGTGCTTTGGGTCGGGTTGTTGGTCACAAAGTTTGCCGCCGGCGAGGCCACTTGGGACCAGGCGCTCCCGATGCAGCTTTGCGATTGGGTGCTGCTCGCGGTGGCGGCCGCTTTGTGGTGGCGCTCGCAAGCCGCGTTCGAGCTCGGCTATTTCTGGGGCCTGGCCGGCACCGTGCAGGCACTCTTCACCCCAGCGATCGAAGCCGATCTCGCGTGGTGGCGTCAATGCGGCTTCTTTTACGCGCATGCGCTGATCGTGGTCGGCGTGCTGCACCTGCTGCTCACCGAACGGCTCCGCCCGTGGCCGCGCTCGCTGGTGCGGGTGCTCATCTGGTCCGAGGCTTTTCTCCTCCTCGCACTCCTTACAAATTGGTTCACCGGCGGAAACTACGCCTTCCTCGCTCGCAAACCTCCGCAAGCCTCGATGCTCGATCTCTTCTCCGACACGCCGTGGCTCTACGTGCTCCAGATCAATTTCACCGGACTCACTTTTTTCGCCGCACTTTATCTGCCGTGGCTGGCGCTTGATCGCTGGCGGGCGCGGCATCCAGGCTCCGTGCCCATTCGTCACGCTTAAAACCGACGAGCCCCAGCTTCGGTCCCAGGAGAAATGGGCGCTTTACCAGATTTCCGTTTGAATTCAGCAAGTTCAACGCTTCCTCCGCCGACAGCGCCGGGAGCCGATCCTTCAGCCCCATCGCGCGATAATCCAAGCCGCTGGCGTTGAAAAGCCGCCGCACTTCCCCGCTGACGTGCCCCAGCATCTTCCGCAGCTCCGGGAGGGTGGGCGGCTGTTCGCGAATCGGCACCACTTCGTGCTCAATTCCGCCTTCCTGCAGAAAGCGCAGCGCTTCGCGGCAGGTGCTGCACTTCTCGTAAACGTAAACCCGCAGGCTCACTTCGGCAGCCCGAGATTCTGCACAATCCGCACCGTCGAGTGCGCCTTGTTCAGGGTGTAAAAATGCAAGCCTTGCACCCCG
>DASVRR010000299.1:0-4754 GCA_036388515.1 Chthoniobacteraceae bacterium
GCGGGTGATCAGTTTCACCTCATGTTTTTGCGCCGCTTCCAGGCAAAGCGAACCAGGCCACGGCTCCAGCGGATTGAGGATGATCATCGCCCAATCGAGCAGCGGTCCGAACCGCTCGAAGCTGAGGATGAGATCCAGCGAAAAGCCGTTTGCCGGCCCCGGCGCGATGCCGAGCCGATCGACCAGCCCAGCTTCGCGCAAGCGATCCAGGCCGCTCCAGACCGCATCGCTCGTGTATCCGGCGTGATCCGGATTATGCAAAAACAAGCAGTCGAAGCGATCCACCCCGCAGCGAGCGAGTGACTTCTCGGTCGCCATCCGGATGTAGTCCGCATAATCGCGCGGGCCGCGGAGCTGGGAGTGCGTGAAGCGCGGGAAGCCCTTCGAGCCGTCGCGCTGCCCGCTGTAAAAGTCGTGTCCGATCGCGCCGACGAGACAATAACTCTCCCGCGGAAATCCTTGCAGCGCTCGCGCCAGCATTTCATCCGCAGCGCCGCTTCCATACACATCCGCGGTCATGAAGGTGCGAATTCCGCGTTCATAAGCCAGCCGGATCGCGCCGATGAAACGCTCGTCCTCCAGCGGTTCGCCGAAGTGCATAAAGCGGCCGCCGCTCCAGGTTCCGTAAGCAGTGCGAGTGAGGTCCATAAGCGTGTGAGATGGGGAAAAAGGGAGCCGGTTTTTAGACGGAGCTGGCGTCGGATGAAACCTCGATCTTCTCGCAGCCTAGCCGCTCTTCCGGAGGAGATCTTCCAGCCGATCGATGAAATCCACCTGCGCCGAATTGATCTTTCCGCGCGCCGTCTCCGGATCAAACCAGGCGCAACGATCCACCTCCGGCACGGTGATCCATTGCCCCGACTTCGGCGGCCACTCGCATTGCATCGTGTTGCTTTGCGCGAGCGCCGGGTCCACGTCGCCTTCGCAGGCCCAGGCGTGAACCACTTTCCCCGAACGCTGCCGGACCGAGCCGAGCGGCAGGAAAGGACCCGGCAACTGGAAGCCGGTTTCCTCCGCAAATTCGCGTTGCGCCGCGTCCAGCAAATCTTCGCCGGGATCTGCGACTCCCTTGGGAATGGTCCACGCGCCTTGATCGCGACGCGCCCAGAATGGTCCGCCGGGATGCGCCAGGAATAACTCCAACCGATCGCCGGTGCGGCGGAAGAGCAGCAGTCCAGCGCTGATGAGCTTGGAGTTCGACATGAGGAAAACCGCGCGCCTCGCGAGAGCCGCGCCGGAGAGGCAAAGTGAACCAACAAAGCCGCGAGTGAAAGGCCGTCGCGTGAAAAGCTGGCGCGCAGCGGATCGCTTGCGAATGATTGGCGCCACATGTCCAGCATCACGCGCGTCGATGTCGATCTCGGCCCCCGCAGTTATCCCGTGCTGATCGGGACCGGGATTCTTCCGGAGCTCGGGAAGACGTTGCGCGCACACGGATTGAAACAGCGCGCCGCGTTTGTGATCACGAACGCCGAGATCGCCGCCTGGTACTTCGAGCGGACTGCATCCGCGTTGGCCGCCGCTGGATTCACCCAAGTCGTGCGCCACGAAATCCCCAGCACGGAAGAAGGCAAGAATTGGGACGAGTTTTCCCGAGCGTGTGCGGCGTTGCTGGAAAACTTTCCCGACACTGGATCGGTTCCGCTGGTGATCCTGCTCGGCGGCGGAGTGGTCGGTGATTTGGGCGGATTTGCCGCGGGAGTTTTCCGGCGCGGCGTTCCGTTTGTGCAGGTCCCGACGACGTTGCTTTCCGCCGTAGATTCCAGTGTGGGAGGAAAGGTCGCGGTGAATTTCGGCGGAGTGAAAAACATCATGGGCATCATCAATCAGCCGCGGCTGGTCGTGTGCGATCTCGCCCTGCTCGGGACGCTCAGTCCACGCGAGTTGCGCAGCGGAGCGAGCGAGGTAATCAAATACGGCGCGGTTTGCAGCGCGGAGCTTTTCACGCAGCTCGAAGGCGGCGCCCTGGAGCAAATGCTGGCGCGTGATCCGGCAGTGCTGACGGACATCGTCGCGCAATGTGTGACGCTCAAGGCGCGCGTGGTGGAGCAGGATGAGCTGGACAAAAAGGGCATCCGCAACGTGCTGAACTTCGGCCACACCGTGGGCCATGCGCTCGAGCTCAGCGCCGACTATTCGCTGACTCATGGGGAAGCAATCGCCATCGGGATGGTCGCCGCCACGCGCCTGGCGATCGCGCTGCAAATCTGCGAACCGAGCTTCCTCGATCGGCTCGTCGCTCTGCTCCAGCGCGCCGGCTTGCCGACGAATCATCCGGACGCGCCGGGGCTTTTCGAGCGGGTTCTCCGCTCGATGCAAATGGACAAGAAGTTCCGCGAAGGAAAAAACGTCTTTGTTCTTCCGGAGCAGCCTGGATCCTGGCGGCAGGTGGAAGATGTGGACTGGAGTCTGGTCCACAGCGCGCTCCGCTCGGTTCTCTTCCAACCGGGCTGACTCGGGAAGAGCTTGCGCCCGGATGTGGAGGGAAGCGCGCTGTCGCTTCCGCGGCTGGCCTCCCGCCCAGGCATCGACGGCGCGATGCCCTCCACTGACCAGCCCGCGATCGAATCCTTGGCACGAAAAAGCGGCGCCGAAGCGCCGCTTTCCGTGACCAGCAGTGAAGCCGCGCTTACTTCAGCGCCGCGTTCCATTTCTCCAGCTGAGCCTTCTGGCTGGCGAAGAGTTCGTCGGTGGAATCCAGGATCTCGATCGCGGTGATTTTGTCGCCTTGCGCGATCGTATCGACGATCTCTTTCCCGGTCGTGACTTCCCCAAAGATCGCGTGTTTTCCGTCCAGCCAGGGAGTCGCCACATGCGTGATGAAAAACTGACTTCCGTTGGTGTTTGGCCCGGCATTCGCCATGGAGAAAAGCCCGCCTTTGGTGTGCTTGAGCGACTTGTCAATTTCGTCCGCAAACTTGTACCCAGGCCCGCCGGAGCCGGTGCCGGTCGGATCGCCGCCCTGGATCATGAAGTCCTTGATCACGCGGTGGAAGGTGATGCCGTTGTAGAATCCGCGCTGGGCGAGATTGAGAAAATTGGCGGCGGTGATCGGCACTTTCGAGGCAAAGATCGTGCCGGCGATTTCGCCGCGGGAAGTCTTGAGGAGGATGCGGATGTCTTGCATAGGAAGCGCCGACTATCGGGACGCCGCTGATGATGGCAATCGTTTTCGCCCCGCGCTCCGCCAGCTCTGAAACTGCAAGTGAGCGATCTCGCCCGAAGCGTTCACGGCCATTCTCCGCCGGATGATTTCTCCGCGTGACAGCCCGCAGAGTGCGTGTCAATTCTCGCCCATGAAGCATCCCCTGTTTTCTCTTTTCGCGGTTTGTGCGCTCACCTTCGGCGCAATCTCGATTGCGGCTGCGGCGGACGAAAAATCCGCGGCGAAAGAAGTCGCTGTTTTCAAAACGTCGGCGGGTGAAATGGTTGCCGAGTTTTGGCCGGAAGTCGCACCGAAGACGGTCGAGAATTTCAAGAAGCTGGCGAATGAAAAGTTTTACGACGGCACCGCATTTCACCGGATCATCAAAGGCTTTATGATCCAGGGCGGCGATCCGAAGTCCAAGGATGCGAGCAAGGAAAACGAGTGGGGCACGGGCAGCCCGGGATACAAAGTGAAGGCGGAATTCAACGAGCGGAAACACGAACTGGGCGTGCTCTCGATGGCGCGCAGCGTCGATCCTGACTCCGCCGGATCGCAGTTTTTCATCTGCCTCGGGCCGACTCCACAGCTCGACGGGAAGTACACCACTTTTGGCAAACTGATCAAAGGTGAGGACGTCTTAAAGAAGCTCGGCGAGACGCAGGTGGGACCGAGCGCCAGCGGCGAGCCGAGCAAACCAACGAGCCGCGTCTCGCTGGAGAGCGTCCGGATCGTCCCGGCCAGCTCGATCAAGTAGGCGCGACGCCGCGGTGTTTTCACACGCTGCGCCAGGGCGCCGCGCGATTCACCTTCCCCATATGTCTTCCACTTCGAACTTGGTGCGGCTCGGTCTTGTGCAGATGCGCTGCTCGCCTGAGCCGCAGGAAAATCTGGCCAAAGCGATGACGAAAGTGCGGGAGGCGGCGAGCCGCGGGGCGCAAATCGTCTGCCTTCAGGAACTCTTCACGTCGCAGTATTTCTGCCAGATCGAGGACCACAAATACTTCGCGCTGGCCGAGGCGATTCCCGGACCGAGCACGGCCGCGCTTTGTGAGCTCGCCAAGGAACTCGCTGTCGTGATTGTCGCCTCGCTCTTCGAGAAACGCAGCGCCGGGCTCTACCACAACACGGCGGCGGTGATTGACGCGGATGGCAGTTATCTCGGGAAGTATCGCAAGATGCACATTCCGGATGACCCGCTTTTCTATGAGAAGTTTTACTTCACTCCGGGAGATCTGGGATTCCGCGCATGGCAGACTCGCTATGCGAAAATCGGCGTGTGCGTTTGCTGGGATCAATGGTATCCGGAAGCAGCAAGACTCACCGCGCTCGCCGGTGCGCAGATCTTGTTCTACCCGACGGCGATCGGCTGGCATCCTGGGGAGAAAACCGAGTTTGGAGTGCGGCAGCACAATTCCTGGGAAACGATCCAGCGTTCCCACGCAATCGCCAACGGTTGCTATGTGGCGGCGCCAAATCGCGTCGGCCTGGAAGCTCCGGATGGCGGGGAAGGCATTGAGTTTTGGGGACAAAGTTTTGTCGCGGATCCTTCCGGGCAGATCGTCGGGAAAGCTTCCTCGAGTGAGGAAGAAATCCTGATCGTCGATGC
>DASVRR010000300.1:0-6188 GCA_036388515.1 Chthoniobacteraceae bacterium
TTCTTCCCCGCGATTTTCCGATCGGTCCAGCGGCGGCGCAGCCGATCGGGAACAAGGCGCGACATGGCCCGCGCAAAGTCTGCGTTCATCACGATCGCGCTGGCTCTTTCCTCACCGGCGGCAGTGCGGACGCCGACCGCGCGGCGGACCTGGAACAAAACCTCCTCGACTGGCTGACCGAGTTCGATTTCCACGCCGAGCCGTTCGGCGACGCGTGCCATTGCGGCGGTCACCGCAGCGCAGCCGCCGAGCGGATGAAAGACGCCGTATTCGTACTCGAGGAAGGAGAGAATCGAGAAGAGACTCGGGCAGCGAAAAGGCGACATGCCCAGGTATTTCGACTGGAAGGAAAAGGCCAGGCGGATGCGCGCATCGCGGAAGAACCGCTTGAGGTAAGTAGCGAGCGACTGATGCGGACGCAGCATCGGGAGCATCTTGAGCAGCCGCGTATTCAGCAAATCCTGCCAGCCGAGAAACGGCGTCTCGAGACACGGTTCCATCGCGGTGAGCTTCGCGCGGTTTTCGGTCAGGAAGCGGCGAAAACCCGGCGCGTCGCCGGGCGCAATCGTGGCGATCTGCTGCTCCATCCGCGCGATGTCTGCCGTGGCGCGCAGCTCGCCGCCCTCGCCAAAGATGATGCGATATTGGGGATCGAGGCGGACCATTTCCACCTCAGCGCGGATGCTGGTGCCCGCCGCGGCGAAGATCTCCTCGAGCACGCGCGGGTAGAGGAAAAAAGTCGGACCGAGATCGAAGCGAAAGCCGTCGGCTTCAATCGCGGAGGTCCGGCCGCCGACGGTCGGCAGGCGCTCGAGCACTTTGACTTTCAAGCCGGCGCTGGCCAGCAGGATTGCGGAAGCAAGTCCGCCCGGACCCGCGCCGATGATGATCACCTTCTTCGAACTCATCCGAGCTAAAGCGGCGTCTTGATCCCGCACGCCCGGACGACGCACCAGCCGCGGGCGGCTTCAAATCCCATGAAAATGCCGCCGACGCCGAGCGCGATCGAGAGCGGCTGGGATTCCTTCCGGAAGAGGATTGCCGCCAGCAAAAAAAGGCCTCCGCCGAGCGCTCGGACAAAGCGGCCGCGGGTTGCGAGGTTGGGTTGGAAAAACTTCATGGAGTTCCGGAGTCCGGATCTGTCCGTCATTTACGAGCCAGTCGGCGGGGCAGATGCCCACGGGCCGGGGGTTGCCGGATCAGGCAGCCGTTGGCTGAGAATGGCGGGCCTCTTGCCTGCGGAGCGGAGGGCGATATCGTCGTCGCATGTTCCGCCCGCTCGCTGCCTTCGCGCTGTCGCTTTCGCTTTTGTTTTTCCGCGAGGAAGCGGTCGCGCAGGTTCCGGAAGAAGCGCAGTTCCTCACCAATTCACGCCAGCTGATCTATGAGGGAAAGCGCAGCGGCGAAGGTTACTTCCACTCGGACGGCAAGCTCCTGATTTTCCAAAGTGAACGCGAAGAGGCGAATCCGTTTTACCAGATGTATCTGCTGGATCTGCTCAGCGGAGAGAGCGCCCGAGTCTCGCCCGGTGTGGGGAAGACGACGTGCGGATTTTTCCAGCCCGGAACGGAGCGCGTGCTCTTTGCTTCCACGCATCACGATCCGGAAGCTCCGGCGAAACAGCGCGCGGAGCTGGAATTCCGCGCGAGCGGGAAGCAACGGCGGTACGCGTGGGATTACGACGCGGCGATGGACATTTTTTCCGCGCAGCAGGATGGCACGCAACTCGTCCGCCTCACGAATGCGCCGGGCTACGACGCGGAGGCGGCATTCTCTCCCGACGGAAAACAGATCGTCTTCACCTCGCTGCGCGACGGCTGGACGCGCGAGTTGTCTCCGGAAGAAAAAGCGCGCCGGGAAAAGGATCCGGCGTGGTTTGGCGACATTTGGATCATGGATGCGGATGGGGCAAATCAGCGTCGGCTGACGACTGCGCCGGGCTACGATGGGGGGCCGTTTTTTTCTCCGGATGGTCAGCGGATCGTCTGGCGGCGGTTCGATGAGAGCGGGATGAATGCGGACATTTTCACGATGAAGACGGACGGTTCCGAGGTGCGCCGCATCACGGATTTCCGGAGCATGTCGTGGGCGCCTTTCTTCCACCCGAGCGGGAAATATTTGATCTTCACCTCGAACAAATTGGGGTTCGAAAACTTCGAGCTCTTTGTGGCGGACGTAGCAGAAGCGAGGGAGCCAGTGCGGGTGACTTTCACCGGCGGATTCGACGGGCTGCCGGTCTTTTCTCCGGATGGTCGGCGGCTTTGCTGGACGAGCGGCCGGACGAGCGATGGCAAGTCGCAATTGTTCCTCGCTGATTGGAACCACGACGCCGCATTGCTGGCGCTGGCGAAGGCGCCGCTCCGGACGAATCTGGCGGCGACGGCACGAGCAGTTGCGGCTCGAGCGGAAGCTTCGGCGGTTGGCTCCAGCTCGGCGCCGGCCGTGGAAACTGCTGACGCTCCCGCCCTTCCTCCGCTCGACCCGAAACTCTCGCAGGACGATCTGCGGAAGGAAGTTGCGTGGCTCGCCGCACCTGCGTTTGGAGGTCGAGCGACCGGCAGTGTGGGAGCGCGCGGATCTGCGGAAGGATTGAGCCGCTATTTTGAAAAGGCCGGACTTCAGCCGCTCGGCGGCTCCTTCTTCCAGAGTTTCACCTTCGATGCGGGAGTGAAACTACTGCCGGAAAAGAACTCGTTCATTCTCTCCGCACCGCCGGAGATCAAGGCAGGCGCAGGCGCGGCGGCCGACCGGATCGTTGCCGGTTCCGTCGGATCCGCGATGCAATTGGACCGGGATTTCCGCCCGCTGGCATTCAGCGACAGCGGTCAGGTCGAGGGTGAAGTCGTCTTCGCAGGCTACGGGCTCAGTGTTCCCGGCGAAGGCGCGGCGCGATACAACAGCTACGAGGGGCTCGACGTAAAAGATAAGATTGTCCTGCTCCTGCGCTACGTGCCGGAAGGCGTGGCTCCAGCGCGCCGGGCCCAGCTGAATCGTTACGCTGGACTGCGCTACAAGGCGATGATGGCGCGTGAACGGGGAGCAAAGGCGGTGCTCGTGGTGAGCGGTCCGAATTCACCGCAACCCGGCGAATTGCTCCCGCTGGCTGGCGACGGTTCGCTGGCTGGAAGCGGCGTTTTGGCGGCGTCGATCAGCGGCGCGGCCGCCGAGGCGCTGCTGGAGTCTTCCGGAAAGAAGTTGAAGGATCTCCAGAGCGCGCTCGATACAGAAAACCCGCACGCGGAAGGGAGTTTCCTCCTGCCGCAGGTGAAGGTGGCGCTTTCGCTCGGACTCGAACATTTCAAGGAGCAGGATCGCAACGTGGTCGCGGCGCTCCCGCCAGTCGGGACGGATGAATACGTGTTGATCGGCGCGCATTACGATCATCTCGGGAAAGGAGGCGGCAGTTCGCTCGGGCGCGCTGGGGAAGAAGGTCAGGTGCATCCCGGTGCGGATGACAACGCGAGCGGTGTGGCGCTGGTGATGGAACTCGCGGGAGCTCTGCTGGAGGAAACGCGCGCGACGTCGGTGCCTGCTTTCCGCCGGGGAATCATCTTCGCGGCATGGAGTGGGGAAGAAATGGGGATTCTTGGCAGCGCGGCTTTTGCGGCGAAGCCGCCGGTGCCGATCGAGAAGATCGTGGCCTACTTCAACTTCGACATGGTGGGTCGACTCCGGGAAAACAAGCTGACGCTGCAAGGCGTGGGTTCGTCGAAGGTCTGGAGGAAACTGATCGAGAAGCACAACGTGGCCGCTGGCTTCAACCTGACGCTGCAGGACGATCCGTATTTGCCGACGGACACGACGAGCTTTTATCCCAAGCGCATTCCCGTGCTGAACTTCTTCACCGGAGCACACGAGGATTACCATCGCCCGACGGATACCGCGGAGAAGCTTGATTATGCAGGGCTGGAGCGGATTGCAGAATTTGCCGAGCAGTTGATTTGGGCAACCGCGATCACGCCCGAGCGTCCGGACCTGGCGCGCGTCGAGCGCACGGATTCTGGCGGTGGCTCGAGGGAAACGTTGCGCGCGTATCTGGGGACGATTCCCGACTACACCACCGAAGGAAAAGGCGTGAAGATCAGCGGCGTGCGCGCCGGCAGTCCGGCGGAGAAAGCGGGACTGCAAGGCGGCGATGTCATCGTGGAACTCGGTGCGCAGAAGATCGCGAACATTTACGACTACACCTACGCGCTCGACGCGGTGAAGATCGGCGAACCGGTGAAGGTCAGCGCGCAACGGAATGAGCAGCAGCTGGAGCTGACGATTACTCCGGAAGCGCGGAGGTAATCTGACGCTTGGTTCCGGCGCAAGCGACGCTGCGCGGATGACTTCACCGCTCGACCTCTGAAACTCAACGACGCAAGTTCCGCAAAGCAGCTGGACGCGATCAGCGTTCGGAGGAAACCAGGTCCAGACCTTTGAGGCCGGTGATCAAAAAGCCAGGGAGTAGATCGACGTAACCGGCGTCATCCTGAACCACGACGATCCCCTTTTTGGTGACCATGACGACCTCGGGATGACCGATTTTGAAAGCACGGCCATCCGCCATGTGCAGGTTGAATGGCCGGAAGGGTGCAGCATGGAGTAAGCGGCGGAGTTCTTCGAGCATGCGGATGTTTACCGCATCTCCGCGGGAGCGACAAGGACGAGACCGGCACGATCCCTCCTGGCTCAGGAGAAACTATTGCCGCTCCGCACGATTGCTGAAACAGTCTCGCCAATCCCAAAATTTAGAAGCTATGGCTGAAGTTCAAAAATCCACCGAAGCAGGCGAAATGACGAAGGTCTTCGTCGAGTTCGTGATGATGCATGCGCAGAATGCCGCGCTTTTCCTCGGGCAAATCCCGAACCCGCGCGGGCAGGAAGTGGAAGTCAATCTGCCACTGGCGAAGATGTTCATCGATCAGCTCGCGGTGATCCGTCAACGGACCAAAGGCAGCCTCAGTCCGGACGAAAAAAAAGTCATCGACAGCGCCGTGAGCCAGCTGCAGATGGCGTTCATGGAAGTAGCGGAGATGATGCGCGCGCAGAATCTTGGTGCGGAGCTTCCGGGACCATTGATCGGGATGAATGACGAGGCCGAAGCCCCGTCCGTGCTGGCAGATGTGGCGCCGCCGCTCGCCGCTGCTCCGAGCGCTCCTGCTCCAGCAAACCCGGCACCTGCTCCCGAGCCGGAGCGGGAAGAAGGACGCAAAAAGTTCACCAAAAGTTACGGAGCGTAAGTTGCCGGAGCGCGCACCTTATTCGATCGGTTCCTGCCAGATCGGCGGGCCGGAGCCGCTCTACATTCTCGGCCCGTGTGTCATCGAGTCGGAGGAGTTTGTCTGGCGGATGGCCAAGGCGCTGGAAGAGATTTGTCGGGGAGTCGGGGTGCAGTGGGTTTTCAAAGCCAGCTACGACAAGGCGAACCGAACCAGCTCTAGGTCGTTCCGCGGAACCGACGCCCGCAGCGGATGCGCACTCCTCGGCCAGATCGGCAAGGAATACGGCGTACCGGTAACGACCGACGTGCATACCGCGGCTGACGTGGAGATTGCCGCGGAGTTCATCGATATCCTGCAGATCCCGGCGTTCCTTTGCCGCCAGACCGATTTGATCCAAGCCGCGGCCGAGACGGGCCGCGTGGTGAACGTGAAGAAAGGCCAGTTTCTCGCGCCTTGGGACATGCGGAACATTGCGGATAAACTCCGCGCATTTGGCTGCGAACGTTTTTTCTTCACGGAACGCGGAGCCAGCTTCGGCTACAACAATCTCGTGGCGGACATGCGTTCGCTCTACTGGATGCGCGAACTCGGGTGCCATGTGGTCTTCGACGCCACGCACTCGGTCCAGCGGCCCGGCGGAGCAGGGGACAAAACTGGCGGCGACGGCGTGCTCGCTCCGGTACTGGCGCGGGCGGCGGCGGCCGCGGGTTGCGACGGGATTTTCATTGAGACGCATGAAGATCCAACGCAGGCGCTGTCCGATGGTCCCAACCAGATTCCGCTGGCGCAGTTGCCAGCACTCTTGAGACAACTAAGACAGATCCATGAACTGGTGTCGTAAGTTCTTCGTTTTGGCCGCGCTTGTTTCCATGGGGAGCGGCGTGTTCGGAGCTGCGAAAGACGAGGCGGGGAAAGTCGCACCCAAAACGGAAAAGAAGGAGAAGGACAAAAAGGAAAAGGCGGCCGCGAAGAAGCAAGCGG
>DASVRR010000301.1:0-4898 GCA_036388515.1 Chthoniobacteraceae bacterium
AGAGCGGCTTCGCGGAAACCGGGCCTCGCTACATCAGGTTCGCGGCCACTTCCGCCATCTCACTGCGCTCGCCTTTGAAGAGGTTGATGTGCGCCATGAATGGCTGGCCTTGCAAGCGGTTGCGGGTGAAGACGAGCCCGTTGGTGTGGGCATCCACGTAGGGATTATCGATCTGCGCCAAATCTCCGATGAGGATGATTTTGCTCCCTTTGCCCATCCGCGTGACCAGCGTTTTCGCCTCATGCGGAGTCAGCTGCTGCGCTTCATCCACGATGAAAATCGCCCGCGGAATGGAGCGGCCGCGGATGTGCGCGATCGCTTCGACTTCCAGCAAACCGGCTTGCATCAGCGGCTCGTAAGGTCGCGCCAGCTTGTGCTGCGACGCACCGTGCGGCGTGGAAGCGTCCGCTGCGGAAATCTTGCGTGCGCTTTGCTTTTTGCTCTCAAATTTCTCCGGCTTCCGCGGCCGCCCGAGGAGTTGTTCCAGCGCATCGTAAGCCGGCTGCACCCAAGGCTGCATCTTCTCTTCCATGCGTCCGGGAAGAAAACCGATGTCCCGGCCGGTGGGCATAATCACGCGGGTGATCAGCATCTTCTCGTAATCGCCGCACTGCACCTGCTCGAGCGCAGCGCCGACGCTGAGCAGCGTCTTCCCCGTGCCCGCTTTGCCGTAAACTGTGACCAGCGTGATCGCCGGATCGTAGAGCGCATCGAGCAAAAACCGCTGCCCGAGATTCGCCGCGGTCAGCGAACGCCCGTTGCGGATCGTCACGTGATCCGTGCGCAGCTTGCGAAACTCTCCGCCGCGCACATGCCGCGCGGGCACGCCGTGGCTGTGTTCCTCCTCATTGCGGAGCAGCACGTATTGGTTCGGTTGAAGCTGACGGCACTCCGGCAGTTCGATCCGTTCCTGACTGGCAAAGGCCTGCAGCGTGTAGCCTGGCAAATCGATCGCGTCGTATTCGTCCTGCACGCTCTTCCGCTGCGTCCGGCGAATGTCGCTGTCTTCCACGCGATCCGTCCGGTAATCCTGCGCCTCGACTCCGAGCGCGCGCGCCTTCAGCTGCATGTTTAGATCCTTCGTCACCAGCACACCATTGGCCTGCGTGTCGGCGACATAAGCGGCGCTGGCGAGGATGCGGTTGTCGCTCGATTCGAGATCGGGAAAAAGCCGCCGCACAATCTCGAAGCGCGGTGATTCGGAGCGCAGTTTGGCTTCGCTCCGTTCGCCGTTGAATGCTGGATGAATGCAGACTTGCAGCCGCCCGCCGTTTTCCAGCGAAACGCCTTCCTTCATCTGCTGCTTGCTTTGAAACCGCTCGCCGAGCCGCCGATGGACCTCCCGCGCATTGGCTCCCCGCGAAGTGCTCTCCGACTTAAAACGATCCAGCTCCTCCAGCACCTCGATCGGAATCCACACCACGTTTTCCGCAAACTGGAACATCGACTGCGGGTCGTGAATCAGCACGTTTGTATCGAGCACGAAGTTCTTCACCGCAGTCAGGTCGCGTTTCTTGGTCGCCATGTGGGAGGTCGTCTTCAGTTGGGTGAGGAACCAGCAGGGCCCAGCCAGCGTAGGGCCATCACGGAAATGTCGTCGGATTGCTCCCGATCGGCGCCAAACGCGCGGACGTCCTGGACGATTCCGCGGGTGATCTTTTCGACCGAAAGCGTGGCCAAATCCTGGAGCGCGGTTTGCAGCCGGGCTGGGGAATAAAACTGGTCGTCGCGGTTCAGTGCCTCGGTGACGCCGTCCGTGTAAGCAAAAAGCGCGTCGCCGGGCGCGAGCTGCGCGTGAGTGATTTGATAGTCGAGTTGCGGCATCGCACCGAGCGCGACATTGCGCCGAGTCTCCATCGGGGTGACTTCGCCAGAAGCCGAGAGAATCAGCGGCGACGGATGACCGGCATTGCCGAGTTCCAAAGCTCCAGTGCGGAGATCCAGCAGCGCGTAAAGCAGCGAGACAAACATGCCGCTGTCCGTCTGTGCACAGAGTTCGTTGTTCACCTTGACCAGCATCTCAGCGGCGAGGCCCGGCTTCGACGAACTTGCCTTGAGCAAGGTTTTCGTGACTGCCATGAAGAGCGCGGCGGGCACGCCTTTTCCGGAGACATCGCCGATGAAAAAGCAAAGCCAGTCGTCATCGACGAGATAGAAGTCGTAGAAGTCTCCGCCGACTTCCCGCGCCGGCTTCACCAAGGCGTGAACGTCGAACTCCTTGCGCTCGGGAAAGGCGGGGAAGCGCTTTGGCACCAGGCTCATCTGGATGCTGCGAGCGGCGCTCAGCTCGCCTTCGATCCGCTCCTTGACCGTGGTGGTGTAACGCAGCTCCTGCATCCGCATTTGCAGATCCTTCGTCATTTTGTTGAAGGCGAAATTCAACAGCCGCACCTCTTCGATTGGCGCCTCGATGTTCAGCCGCTGCTCCAGGTTTCCCTGCGCCACTTGCCGCGCCGCATCGGCGAGCGCAGTGATCGGCCGTCCGATCGAACGAGCCACGACGACGAGTGCGCCGAAGAGCGCGAGCAGGCCGATGACGCCCAGCACAAGCTGCTCTTTCTGGAGGTCAAAGGCTTGCGCGAGCACTTCGCGTTTCGGGTAAACCAGCGCCAACGAAAAGCCGCCGGCTTGCACTGGAGCAAAAGCGATCCACGCGTCTTCGTGACGCAGCGGTTCTTTGGTCCGCAAGAAGCCGTCTTCACCCGCGAGCATCCGCTTCGCCAGCTCGGGATTGTCGTCGGCCAGGGACGCTTTCATGATGCGCGCCGCATCCGGCAGCGCGAGGAAACGCCCGCTTTGGCTGATGATGAAAGCATAGCCGGTCTTGCCCACGAGGATGCGTTCGGTGGCGGCGATGAGCTGGTTCATCGCGATGTCGATCGTGGCGATTCCCCAGAACGCGTCGTCCTTTTGGAATGGCACGGAATACGTCGTCATGATCGTGTTTCCGCCGCCGTCATCGAAGTACGGCTCGCTCCAGAGCGGCTGCCCGGCGTCGCGGGGAAGCCGATACCAATCCCACCGCGGGTAATTGTATTCCGGCGTGCCGAGTTGCACGAATTCCGTGCCTTTTTCCGTGCGGTAGAAGTAAGGGGCGTAATCCGCGAGCTCCGGCACAAAACCGTGCGGCCGAAATGCGATGCAACTGCCGTAGATCTCGGGAGTCTTTTCCACGACCTGCCGGAGATAACCTTCGAGTTCTCCCCGCGTGCGGAAGCTGCCCGCTTCCAGCGCCCGGGCATGCATCAGCGGAATGCGCGCGGCATCCAGCAAACGGCCTTGCAGATGCGCAGCATGGAAGCGAGCTGTCGCACGCGCGGTGCTTTCGGTCTCCGCCACGACACGGCGCACGCTGCGCAGGGAGGAAAACCACAGCACCCCTGCGAAGAGTACCGCTCCAGGAACTCCCACCCAGACAATCAGCCGCGTGGAGAGTTTGGCGTTCATCCTGCGGAAGAAAAGTCAGCGCTCCTGCTCTTCGTCTTTTTCCTCATCGTCATCTTCGTCTCTCCGCCGGCGCCAGACAGATGAAGATGCAGGTGCAGAAAGTAAAAGAGGTGGAGGAAGCCCGCGATCACGCCGGCGCTTCCTCACCGCGCAGGATCCGGAGACCCTCCGCGCGGCTCGGCACGATCGTCATGATCCGGGTGAAGCCGATCATTTCAAAAATCATCAGCACGCTCGGCGCCAGCGCGCAGAGCACCAACCCGCCACCCAGTGTTTCCAACTTCTTCGCGGCCAGCAGGAAGACTTTCAGCCCGGCGCTGTTCACGTATTCCAGCGGCCCGCAATCAACCAGGATCTTGTGTTCTCCACGATCCACCGCGCCCAGCAGCCGCGTCTCAAACGGAGTCGCGGCGGCGGTGTCGAGATGCTCGGAGATCGTCACGATCAGGATGTCTCCTTCTTTGTCTTCCTGGATTTGCATGGAGGCTGTTGGCGAGGCTAGCGGATCCGCTTGGTCATCGTGAGCACATTTTTATCCCCATCCCGGCGGTAATTCACCCGATCCATCAGGCTGCGCACGAGGTGAATGCCGAGTCCGCCGAGTTCCCGATCCTGGAGCGGCGCGCTGAGATCCGGCGTCGGTGCCTGGAGCGGATCGAAGGCCCGTCCTCCATCCACCACTTCGCACCGGAGTTCCGCACTATTCACGCTCATCTGCACCGTCACGGTTTCTTGATTTCCTTCCTCAAAGCCGTAGAGCACGACGTTTGTCACCACTTCATCCAGCGCCAGATTCACCGCGTAAAGCGTCCGTCCGGGAATTTCGTGGAGCTCGCCAAACTGGCGCACGACTCGGTTCAGACGTTCGATCTCCTTCACTTCGGCAGGAAGCTGAATCGTTATGCTGCCGTCGTACATCTCTGGTTCTTTTTTCAGCAACTTGCTCCCCACGCAAGCCGCGTTTTTCCGCATTTGCAGAGCCTCCGCGCCCCGCTTAACTCTCCGGTCCCTATGGAAAAGATGATCATCGTTGGCACCGGTTGCGCCGGGCTCACCGCAGCCATTTACGCGGCGCGCGCCAACTTCTCGCCGCTGATCCTCGAAGGCCATGAACCCGGCGGGCAGCTCTCGACGACCACGCTGGTGGAGAATTTCCCCGGCTTTCCGGAAGGCATCAACGGCCCCGAGCTCGTGATGAACATGAAGTCGCAAGCGGAGCGCTTCGGCTCGCGTTTTAGCTACGCGACGGTGGAGGATTTCGAGGCGGCCGATCGCCACGTCCGGCTGAAGGTGGACGGCGAATGGAAGGAAACGCAGTCGCTGATCGTTGCCAGCGGAGCGAGCGCGCGCTGGCTCGGGCTCCCAAATGAAAAAGCGCTGATCGGGCACGGACTGACTTCGTGCGCGACCTGCGACGGCGCGTTCTATCGCAATGTGCCGGTCTGCGTGGT
>DASVRR010000302.1:0-5525 GCA_036388515.1 Chthoniobacteraceae bacterium
CGAGTCGCGGCTCTTTGATCCGGAGCTCGCTTATCGGAAGTGACACGACGCGGCCGCGAACCTCGTCTTCACCTCCGGCCGCTGTCCGCCGTTTTCATCCGCAGTTTTCCTGAATCCCCAAGATGTCATTGCCCATTCATCCCGCGCTCCCAGAGTTCCGCGAGCTCGCGCAGCGGGGCAATCTGATCCCGGTTTATACCGAGCTGATTGCTGACGCTGAGCTGCCGGTTTCGGCCTTCCAGAAGATCGACGACGGCGGCTACTCGTTTCTGCTGGAGTCCGTGGAGAAGAGCGAGCAAGCCGGTCGGTACTCTTTTGTGGGAGCCCGACCGCGTGTCATTTTCGAGAGCAACGGGTCGCGGATTCGCATCACTGAGGAAGGCGCGACGCGCGAGTTCGAGGCTTCCGGTGATCCGCTCCACGAACTCGAGTCGCTCATGCAGCGCTACCGTTACGTGCCTTCTCCCGCGCTCGGAGATGTGCGTTTCGCCGGAGGCGCGGTCGGATATCTCTCCTACGACATGGTGCGGTTTTTTGAGCCAACGGTCGCGCCTTCCCCACCGGATGACCTCGCGCTTCCGGAAAGCCTCTTCGTCGTGACTGAATCGCTGCTCATCTTCGATCACCGCACCCGGCGGCTCCGGATCGTCGCGAATGCGCTCGTCGAGAACGATGATCCGGATGCTGCCTACACCCGCGCTGTGGAACAGATCGGCCAGCTCTTCGCGGAACTCGCTCAGCCGGCCACGCTTCCGTTGCTCCCGATCACCGCGCCGCCCGCCGTTCCGCCGCTGACCGCCAATACCACCCGGGAAGAATATCTGCAGATGGTCGCTGCGGGACAGGAATTCATCCGCGCCGGCGACATCTTCCAGTTCGTGCCGTCACAGCGTTTTGAGACGGAATACGCCGGCGACGCGCTCACGCTTTACCGAGCGCTGCGCTTCGTGAATCCGTCCCCATACATGTTTTGCATCAAGGCCGCGGGCCGGTTTGCGCTGGTCGGCTCCAGTCCGGAAGTCCACGTCCGCGCGATCCATGGCCGGATCGAAATTCGCCCTATCGCCGGCACCCGCCCGCGCGGCGCGACTCCGGAAGAAGACGAAGCCAACGCGCGCGAACTTCTCGCGGATCCAAAGGAACGCGCGGAGCACCTGATGCTCGTCGATCTGGCCCGGAATGACGTCGGTCGCGCGACCGAGTTTGGCAGCGTGAAAGTCACCGATTTCATGACCATTGAGAAGTACAGCCACGTCATGCACATCGTTTCCAACGTCGAAGGCCGACTCCGCCCGGATCGCACGGCTTATGATGTGATGCGCGCGACTTTTCCCGCCGGCACCGTCAGCGGCAGCCCGAAAGTGCGCGCGCTGCAGATCATCAATGGCTGCGAGAAAAACAAGCGGAGCGTTTACGCCGGAGCGGTCTGCTACTTCGGCTTCGACGGACACCTCGACTCCTGCATCGCGCTCCGGACAGTCGTCCTGAAGGAAGGCAAAGCCTACGTCCAGGCCGGAGCCGGCGTTGTCGCCGACAGCATTCCGGAAGGCGAGTATCAGGAGACAGTCAACAAAGCGATGGGGATGATGGCTGCCATCGAACGCGCCAAGCAAGTTTAGGGGCGGCGCTGCTCTTCCTCCGGAAATGAAGGGCATCGCGCTGTCGATGCTGAGGCCCGAGTTGGTCCACCGCGGAAGCGACGGCGCGCTTCCCTCCAGCCGAACCAATTCAGAGCGTGTCCGCTGGCCGGCGGCGGCCTTGTTCCCGGTGGCCGAGGCGCGCTGCCTGCCACATGAGTTCGCTCGGAGCGATGGCCGTCGGGACGAAGACGCGGACGCCATTGCGGCGAAGTTTCCGCGCGATCCAGAGATTGCACATCTGGAAGAGGCAAAACCGCTCGGTGCCTGCATAGAAGCGGCTAACGGGGAAGTAACCCGGGCCGAGAACCGTCAGCCGACCGGTCGAGTCGCGCGCGAAAGAAGCGGCCAGATCTTTCATCAACTCACGATGCCGCGCGCTCGGAAGCATCAGCCGGATCACCTCGCTGCGGCGAAAGCGCCGCGCCAGTGAACCGCGCACCGGCACCACGTGAAGCGCGCTGGGATTGGGCCAGGAAATGGATTTGAAAAGCGTCCAGGGATTTGCCCGTCCCCGGTAAAACTCGGAGCCGCCCCAGCCGATAAGCAGATGATCGGCTGCGGCTGCGCCAGCCACTTCGCGGCGGAGGGGAAAGTCGCCCGAGCGCACGCCGATCGACGTGTGGAAGCCGTTGCTCACCAGCCAGATCGGCCGCTGTTCTTCCGCACCGGCATTTCTTCCGGATGAAACGAAAAGCAGGAGCAGGAAGATGAACTTGTTGGACAGGAGCGGCGTCACGGATTCACGGTAAAGGCGCCCGGTCGTTCTGCCAGTTCAGCGAGAGTTTCCGGAACAAAAACGCTTCGACGATGACGCCTGCGACAGCTCCACCGGTAGCCGGCTTTTCCCCGCCGAACAAATGCGGAACGATCAGCGTGATCATCCCCATCTGGCGGGATCTGGAGGCGTTGTCGGAGCGGATGAAAATCCTCCGGGCGTCCGACCAGGTGCGTGAAACCATCGTCTCGCTCGCGGAGCCAAACCCCGAGTTGATCGCGCGGATCAGGGAACTCGGAGCCGCGGTCATCAACGCCGGTGCGCCAAACCGCGGACGCCAACCGGATTTGGGTGCCAGCGTCGCCACCGGCAATTGGCTGCTCTTTCACCACGCCGACTCGCAACTCACGCTGGAGCATCTCCGCGCGCTCGGTGAGCTGGATTTCACCGGCAAAGTCGTCGGCGGCGCTTTCTATCGGCGGTTCGATGAGCGGCATCCTCGGCTCCGCCCGCTGGAGAAGATCGAACGCTGGCACAACCGCAGTTTCGGCGCGCTTTACGGCGATCAGTCGATTTTCGTCCGGCGCGAGCTTTTTGCTGGAATGGGCGGGTTCCGCGGTTTGCCGCTGATGGAAGACGTGGATTTCTCGCTCCGGCTACGCCGCGCTGGGCGGGTGGTTTTGCTGGATCCGCCCATGGCTTCTTCCCCGCGCCGGCACCTCACTCGCGGACCGTGGCGCATGACGTTCACAAACCTCGCTCTGCTGATTTTCTTCCGGCTCGGGGTTTCTCCGCATCGGCTGCATGCGTGGTATTACCGAGCCCGTGCATCCGGAGCGTGCCCAGATGCGAACTCCTGCGCAGTCGCTGCAGCGCTTTTGCCGGCAACGCCGACCTGGCATCCGCTGAACAAGCTCGCTTCATGACTTCCGCCGCCGCCGCTTCCGCTACCCAATGGCGCGCCGGCTGGGAGCGGCTGGAGCAAAGTTTACGATGCCGGGCTGGCCGATCCGGTGCTCCGCGCTCCGCTTGAATCCGCGCCGCTGGCCTGACCTTTTCCCCATCTGAAATCTATGAGCCAACCAACTCTCCCCGTCGAATCGGCCGTCAAGCAACGCTATGCCGCCGGCGCGCAAGCTCAGGAAGCGGCGCTTTGTTGTCCGGTGGATTACGATCCGCAATATCTCCGCGCGATTCCGCAGGAAGTCATCGAGCGCGATTACGGCTGCGGCGATCCGAGCCGTTATCTGCGTCGCGGCGAAACGGTGCTCGATCTCGGCAGCGGCACGGGGAAGATCTGTTTCATCGCGGCGCAAGTCGTCGGTCCGGAAGGGCGCGTGATCGGCGTCGATATGACGGACGCGATGCTCGAAGTCGCGCGCCGCAACGTGCCCGTCGTGGCGGAGCGAATCGGCTACTCGAACGTCGAGTTTCGCAAAGGCCGCATCCAGGATCTCGCGCTCGATCTGGAGAAGCTCGATGCGGAACTCCAGGCGCGCCCGATCACCAGCGCGGATGGTTTTCTCGCCGCGGATTCGCTGGCTTCCGAGCTTCGGCTCACCAATCCGCTAATTGCCAGCGACTCCGTCGATGTCGTGGTTTCCAACTGCGTGCTCAACCTCGTGGAGCCGCGCGCCAAGCGTCAGCTTTTCGAGGAGATCTTCCGCGTGCTGCGCCGCGGCGGACGCGCGGTGATCAGCGATATCGTGAGCGACGAAGTGGTGCCGGAAGCGATGCAAAATGATCCGGAACTCTGGAGCGGCTGCATCTCCGGAGCGCTGACTGAGGAGGAATTTCTCGAGGCATTCAGCGCGGCGGGTTTTTACGGAGTCGAGATCTTGAAGCTGGATGCGACGCCGTGGAGAACGGTGGAAGGCATCGAGTTTCGCTCGATGACAATCCAGGCGCTGAAGGGAAAACAAGGTCCGTGCTTCGAGCGAAATCAGGCAGTGATTTATCGCGGGCCGTTCAAGGAAGTCCTCGACGACGACGGCCATCGGATGGAGCGCGGACGGCGCTATGCCGTCTGCGACAAAACCTTCAACCTCTACCGCAAAGCGCCTTACGCGGAGTCGTTCGAGTTCGTCGAACCGCTGACCGACATTCCGCTGGAAGAAGCGAAACCTTTTGACTGCTCGCGCACGGCTCTCCGGCATCCGAAGGAAACCAAAGGTCAGGAATACTCCGTGACGACCGAAGCCGCGCAGTGTTGCGATGGCGGGAGTTGCTGCTGAGCGAAGCCGCGCCGATTTGCTGGAGATGAATCGCTTCGACCAAAAGTTGCTGGAACACGGGAAGCCTTTGCGTCGCGGCCGGGCGGAGATCTTGCAGCTGAACGTCGGCAAACTGTGCAACCTGACGTGCTCGCATTGCCACGTGAACGCGGGGCCGAAGCGGAAGGAAATCATCACGCGAGAAACGCTCGACCGCGTGCTGGATTGGTTTGCCGCCACGGAGATCCCGACGCTCGATCTCACCGGCGGCGCGCCGGAAATGATCCCGGACTTCCGGGAGGCAATCGAGCGAGTCCGCGGGATGACGCCGCGCCGGCGGATCATCGATCGCTGCAACCTGACGATTTTGCTGGAGCCGGGTCACGACGGGCTCGCGGAGTTTCTTGCGGAGCATGAAGTGGAGATTGTCGCGTCGATGCCGTGCTACTCTCCGGAGAATGTGAACGCGCAACGTGGGGAAGGAGTTTTCGACACGAGCATCGCGGCGCTTCAGCTCTTGAATCAGCTGGGTTATGGACGCGATCCGAGATTGCCGCTGCACCTGGTTTACAATCCGAACGGCGCCTTTCTTCCCGGTCCGCAGGCGGAACTGGAGGCCGACTACAAGCGTGAACTCGCGGAGCATTTCGGCGTCGTCTTCAACCAGCTCTACACGATCACCAATCTGCCGGTGTCGCGCTTCGCCAGCTGGCTGCGGCATGAGGGGAAATATGAGGAATATTTGGAAACACTGGTCGGCGCGTTTAATCCAGCGACCGTCGAAGGACTGATGTGTCGCTCGACGATCAACGTGAGCTGGGAAGGCGAGGCGCATGATTGCGACTTCAATCAGATGCTGAAGCTGCCGCTCGCCGCGCAAGGCCGCGCGTATGTCTGGAACCTGGATCCGCACGCGCTGGACGGAGGATTGATCGCAACCGCGAGCCATTGTTTTGG
>DASVRR010000303.1:0-24761 GCA_036388515.1 Chthoniobacteraceae bacterium
CGATGCGGCCAGCTTGGATATAGCCGGCCGACGCCAATGCAGGCTCCGTCCCTTCGATGCTGCCGCCAATCAGGTCACCACCGATCTTTACCAATCCAATCGCTCTCGCCGCGAGGATGGAGCCGGCGAGAAACCGAGTCCCCCCGACCACGGAGCCACCGATCGTCACGCTCTCGATTCCTGCATTGACGTTGATCGCACCCGCGAAGTTCCCGTCTCCGCCGAGAAGACTTCCTCCGATCTTCACCGCGCCGAGATCTGCTCCTCCGATGATGGCGCCGCTCTGGTTGCCATTTCCTCCGATGATGGAACCGCGGACCGTGATCAAGCGGTTGCCACCCCAAGGACTGATCGAGCCGCTGTAATCGCCTTCACCCCCGATGAGCGAGCCACCGATCTTCAAGCTCGTGCCCCAAATCCTCGATTGTTCCGGAGGAAAACCCCGCACCGCCCACGACGCTTCCGCGGATGCTGATCGCGTCCGCTCCCCGCCGAAAGTAGAGGCTGCCAGCGCGTTCTCCGGCACCGCCCTCCAGCGATCCGCCGATCTTCACCACTCCCGCCGTGCCGAAGCACTCGAGTTTGCCGCTGTTGTTCGCCGTGCCGCCGATTACGGAACCACGGATCTGGATCGAACCAAACGCCGCCTCCGCATCGCCGGTTCCGCCCGCCGCATGCAGATACACGCCGCGCAGGTCGCCGCTCACCTTTAACGCAACCAGCGAACCGGCAAAGTCGCTCACCAGATCTCCGACCGCGCCCTGGGTCACCAGACCGAAGCTCCCCATCGAGCGGACACTGAGCAGCTTCACCGCAGGGGAAGCAATCGTGACCGTCGCGTCGCCCGCGTCGATCTGCCCGAGATCACCTTTGATCGTCACTTTCCCGAGATCGATCCCCACGCCACCAGCTTCAGCGCTCGCATCGATCGCGCCCACATGCGCGAGCCCGTCACCGTCCGGACCACGTTTTACCGTCAGGCTCAGGTTGGTTCCGGCGAACACAGACGCGTTGAGACTCAGATCGATCTTCTGCAAAAACCGCGGACTTGCCGCATCGGGGCTGCTAAACGTGAGCACGCCCGTCGCTGCCAAATCTGCATTGCTCCCCTGGCTCGTCTTGATGGTGACGAGATCTCCATCGAGGTCGGTGTAAGTGAAAACGCCTGCTGGAGCGATGCGGGCTTCGAGGGGTTCGGGCAGCGTGCAGAGGAGTTTCATAGAACAAGGAGGCTGAGCAGAACGCGCATTCCTCCAGCCGAAATCCAGCCGGCGGGAACGACGCACTAGCATCCAAGCGCCACGGAAGTCTCGCGGCGAGCCTCATTCCACCTGATCCCCCGGCTGCAGCATGAAACTGGAGGTCGCTGCCGCTTCCCGAGTTGCAGTTGGAGATCGGCTTATCTGCGATGCGGAAGATTCGCGCGAGTGACCTTGAGGTGCAGCGCTGGGCGAGCTGTCGGGCTAGTCGCTTCGAGTGGGACTCAGCCGGTATTGTTGCTCGGCCTCGGTCTTTGCTGGAAGGTGAGCGCGCTGGGTCAGAGGAAGCAAAGCTTCCGGAATGGTGCATTCCCAAGTGCAACTTGGGAACGAGCGGCAATGGGCTAAGCGAGGACGAGCTCGAAGTAGCGGATGTGATTTCTTCCCGCGTCCGGCTGAGCCTAGTGGAACCTAAAAGCCCGCCAACCGGCTGTCGGCGTCGCCGAAGCGGTCGAGGCGGACGCCCATGCGATCCATGAGCCCGAGGTAAAGGCTGCACAGCTTACGGTCGTCGTCACGGCGGTCGCCATAATCCAGGACGCGGCCCGTCTGCAGCGCACCGCCGAGACCGCCGGCGGTAACCACCGGGACCTTTTTGTTGTCGTGTTTGGTTCCGGAAAACATGTTCGACATGAACATCAGGCACGTGTTGTCGAGCACGGTGCCTTCCCCTTCGGGCATTTCGTCCAGCCGTTTGGCAAGATAGGCGAGCTGGCTCAGGTGGAAGCGCGCGATCTTCTCGTAACCCTCCGACGTGTCGTTGTGGGAGGCGCCGTGATGTGCCTCCCGGACATCGAGGAAGGGATAATAAAGCGAGGAGAGATCGCGCGCCAGGATCAGCGAAGCCACGCGGGTTTTATCCGTCTGAAAGCCCAGCGCGATGATGTCGCACATCAGCCGGGCATGCTCGCGCAAATCTTCCGGCATCCCGTTATCCGGCCGCTTCATGGCGAAGAGCGGCTGGCCTTTGTCGTGAGCGCGGACCTCGGCTTTATCCTTGTCCACGCGCATCCGTTCGATGCTCCGTTCCACGTCGCGCACGCTGCTCAGATATTCGTCCAGCTTCGCCTTGTCCGTCGCGCTGATCTTCCGGCTGAGCTGCTGCGCCCGATCCTTGACCCGGTCGAGGACGCTGAGGTTCCGCTGGTTCCCGCTGTTCTCAAACAAGCTGTCGAACGCGAGCGAAGGATACATCTCGTTTGGCACCGGCGACTCCGCGCTTTGCCAGGAAATGTGCGAGCTGTAGGCGTTGGAAAAGTTCGATTCGTGGTAGCCGGTCATCGGCTGCTCGCAGGCGAGCACCATGCTCGGCTGCAACGTCTCCTGGCCGACGTGGTTGGCGATCACCTGATCCATCGTCGTCCCGTTCTGGAGGATCGCGCCTTTGGCGAAAGAGACGCCGGAGAGCAGGTTGCCGGTTTGCGCCGGATGAATGCCCTGACCGGTGGACTTCTTGTTAAAGAGTCCGTTGATCACGTTGATCTTGTGCTTGAGCGGCTCCAGCGGCTGGAGCGATCGGCTCAACTCCATTCCGGGGCCCGCGCCTTTCGCCCACCAATGATCCGGGTTTACTCCGCAACCCATGAAGAGCACGCCGAAGCGCTTCGGGAAGGCCGCCGCGAGCGCGCCTTCCGCAGTGCTGGCTCTGGCGGCGGTGCCGTAGAGCGATTCCAGCCAGGGCAAAGCCATCGTCACCCCGACGCCCCGGAGAAAGGTGCGGCGGGAAACCGCGCGACGTCCGAGTTGGCGCAAGGCAGAGGGATTGTTCATGGCGTTACTTTCCGACGAGGTCGGTGCGGCCTCGTTTGGTGAAGAATTGGGGGCTGCTCACAATGGTTTCGACGATGCTCTGAAAGCGATACCCGTTTGCAGCCAGTTTGTTGCGGATTTCCTGGATGAGGAGTTCGTCGGAAAACATCAGGGTCCGCCCGAGCGCATAGGAGATCAGCTTGCCGGAGAGATTGTTCACGAAATCCTCCTGCCGTTGTTCCCGCAGGTAATGTTTCAATCCTTCGATCCCGTCGCCCTCGCTGCCGCCGGGGAAGATTGCGCGGGTCACCACCGGACGACCGCCCAAATCCTGTTCCCGCCGTTGTCCCACGGGATTAAACCCTTCGAAGACCAAACCCAGCGCGTCGAACCGATCGTGGCAGCCGGCGCAGTTTGGATCCGCGCGATGTCGCGCCAGCATTTCCGGCAGCGGCAAATCCAGCTTGGCTTCATCCCGCGGCAGCTCCGGAACATCCGCCGGCGGCGCCGGAATGTGTTCCCCGAGGATGTTCTTGACGATCCAGTTCCCGCGCTTCACTGGGCTGGTGCGAAGACCGGGCGCGTTCCGGGTGAGAAACGCCGCCATCGGGAGAATCCCGCCGCGACCGAAACTGCTCGCGTCTTCGATCCGGATCCATTCCTTGGGCGATTGGCTGGAGACTTTCATCCCGTAATGCCGGGCGAGCACCGGATTGACGAAAGTGTCCCGGGCGTAGAGGAAATCCAGCACCGAGCGGTCGTTCTGGAAGACATCCAGAAGGAAGCGGATCGGCTCTTCGAACATTGCCTCCCCCAACTCCGAGGTGAAGCTGGGGAACCTTTCCACATCGACCGTGCTGATTCCTTCGAACCGCCGGAAGTCCAGCCAGTTGCCGCCAAACTCCAGGGCAAATGCGCGAATCCTCGGATCCTTCAGCATGCGTTTGGTTTGCGCGGCGAGCACCTCGGGCCGCCGTAAATCGCCGGCGGCGGCGTGCGCCAAAAGCTCCGCATCCGGAATGCTGGACCAAAGAAAATAGCTGAGGCGGCTCGCCAGATCGTAGTCCGAAAGCGGCTGAATCCCGGGTTGGTCGCTCACCAGATCGATGCGATAGCAAACATCCGGAGACATCAGCACGCTGACCAGCGACTCGCGGATCGCGGCGAGATGATCCAGCCCGCCTTTCTTCCGGCAGGAGTCGTAGAAGGCGCGCAGCTCCGCCTTTTCTTCCTCAGCCAGCGGCCGGCGATAAGCGCGCGTGGCAAACTGCAGCAGCGCTTCCAAATGCGTCGGTTCCGCGTCGATCCGCGCTTTCTCCACGGAGCGAATCGTCCGGTTGATCCAGCTGAAATAATCCCGAATCGCCTGGATCCCGACTTCATTTCCGCCGGCGGCCAGCTTCAGATACGACGCTTCCACCTGACGGATTTTCGCCTCCGAAGTGACTCCGGAATCCTCCTCCGGCGCTGGAGAGTCGGCGGGCGCCTGCGTGTCGTCTTCGATGGAAACCCGGCCGCGCGCCTCGCTGCTGGTGCTGAACTGCGCATACATCCGCGCCGTGGTCGAAGCGACGAAGTCCATCTCATACCAGAGTGCGTCCAGCTCCTGCTGTTGCCGTTCGTCCAGGAGCAGTTCGTAAAGGGGCTGATCGTCGCGGAAATAGCCCATCACATTGTGAAATCCGGCGCTCAAATAGCGGCCGCGATCCTTCGAGGTGTCGAAGTAGTTTCTTCCCCGCTCGGCCTTGTAAAACATGTCCGGAAAGACGCTGCAAAACCGGGCAAACGCCGCCTCGTAGCGCGCGCGTTCGCCAGCCGGCACGCGGAGGTCCGGATCGCCCGGCGCGTTATTGATCAGGCGCGTTCGTCCGGGCCCGAAGTCTCCACCAGCGCCCGGCTCCGAGATCTCCGGAACCACGGGTTTGGTTTCTCCTTCCACCTGGAGCTGCGCGGGATCGAAGGTCCGGCGATGCGTCGCATACTGGACATTCTTCCAGATGAGCAGCGGCTGCCGCGAAGCGCCGATCTGGCCCGCGGTGATATTGAGAAACCGCGGCTCCACCTTCTTCCGGAGCTGAACGACATACTCGCGCATCTGCTCGCAGCCAGGCCGCGCGAGGTTTGGTTCCGCAGGATTCGGCGCGGGCAACTCCCGCCACATCGCCTGCAATTTCACAGCCGGCCCGACTTCTTCCCCGGTTTCCTCCAGCGCCGTCCAGACGGTTCCCAGATACTTCGCGCTGACTCGCGCGCTGCTCGCGATTTCCGCCAGCGTCGCCTCGAGTTTGCCGAGCGCCGCGCGATGTTTGAAGCGCCACGCCGCCTGGAAGTAGTCCGCGTAATCTGTGTTCTGCCGACGGTACAGATCGATGATTTGCTGCACGCAAAACTTGTCCCGGTCGGTTTCCACCAGCATCGGAAACGGTGCGAAGCCGAAGCCCTTTGGTTTGAGGTAAAGGTGATTCGCCACGCCGCGCGTTGCTTGCAGATATTTCTTCAGCAAGGCGGGCGACATGACCAGGGATTCGCCGGAGTTGTCGAAGCCCGCCATGTTCGTCGGGTCCATCGGGAACTCGCGCGTCGGCTTCAAATCCACGCCGGTCAAGTCGCGGACGGTGTAGTCGAATTCCGCATTGCTCAAGCGCCGCGCCAGCACCAGGCCCGGATCGCCGGCGTGCCGCTGGATCTCCTCATTGCGGAGCGTCTGAAACCACGCAATCACCTGATCCCGCTCCTCGCTGGAGGGATGCAGCTTTGCCTTGCGCGGCGGCATCTCCTTGTCCTCGAGTTGTTCCAGCACCAATCCCCACCGGCGGCCATCCTTCAAGACATCCGCTCGCGACTCATACGCGGTGAGATCAAATTCCGCTTCGGTCCTGGCGCCTCCGTGACATTTCACGCAGTAGTTTTCCAGGAACGGCTGGACCGTCTTGCTGAAAGCCGCATCGAGCTGGGCGACGATTTCTTCCCCAGCGCGAGCCTCGCGAGAGACGGCAGCCAGGAGCGAAAGAATGAGGATGAACGTGAGGCAGTTCCGCATTTTGCCATCCAACCAAAAGGGGGAAAGAGGCCTCAGCCGGGTGGTGGAATGCAAAACCTTCCCGGGCGCGGTGTCTTAGGACCTTTGCACCGCGAGCGGCGGATTCGTTCCGGAAGAAAATGCCGCACTGGCTCGTTCGGGAGGTTCGCCCTTGCGACCAAGCGGCGGCGGCTGCAAGGGTGCTGGCATGACCGTTCCCCTCCTCGCGGCGCTGCTCCTGTTCGTTCCGTTTGCTCCTCATTTGCTGGCTCAGGAAGGAGCGGCGGCCTCCGATCCGGAACAAAAACCGGCGGAGGTAAAGGACGAGGGGAAAAAGGATCCGGCCGCGAAAGGCGACAAACCCAAGGAGGAAAAAGCTCGGGAGAAAAGCGGCAAGGTGCGGCTCGGGACAGCCGAAGTCAGTTACGTGGCGCAGACCGGGACGATCCCGGTTTTGAAGGAAGACGGAACCGTCCGCGCGAATGTCTTCTATGTGTATTACGCGGTGACTGATGCGGACGGAAAGCGCGCCTCGGCAAACGATCCAAGCACGCGGCCGATCACCTTTTGTTTCAATGGCGGACCCGGCGCGTCGGCGGTTTGGCTGCATCTCGGCGGACTCGGACCGCGGCGCCTGGACTTTCCTCCGGAAGGACTGACGGCATCGACTGTGACGCGAGTGGTGGAGAATCCCAACTCGATCCTCGATGCCACCGATCTGGTCTTTGTCGATCCGGTGAGCACCGGCTTGAGCCGCGCGGCCAAGGGAGAAAAGCCGGAGCAGTTTTACGGCGTGGAGGAAGACATCCAGGCCGCCGGGGAATTCGTGCGCCTCTTCACCACGCGGGAGCAACGCTGGGCTTCACCGAAATATCTGTGCGGAGAAAGTTACGGCGTCACGCGCGTCGCCGGTCTCGCGGATTACCTCCAGGACAAACACGGAATGTATGCGGAAGGATTGATGCTGATGTCCGGCCTGCTCAGCTTCCAGACGATTTCCGCCGATCTCGGGAACGATCTGCCGTTCGTCCTTTTCCTCCCGACCATGACGGCGACGGCGCATTACCACAAAAAACTCGGGCCGGAGCTGCAGCCGGACTTCGCCCGCGCCATTCAGGAATCGCGCGCCTTTGCCCAAAGCGAATACACGCTGGCGTTGCTCCGCGGCGGCGAGCTTCCCGCACCGCAGCGGCGTGGGATTGCGGAGAAACTCGCGCGCTTCACCGGACTCAGCGTGGAGCAAATCGAAGATCAGGATCTGCGGATCGACGCGTCTTTCTTCCGCGAGATGCTCTTGCGGAAAGAAGGGCGGATCATCGGGCGCTTCGACGCGCGCGTGGTCTCGGAGGACGGCGACCGAAGCAAACTGCGTCCGGAGTTTGATCCAGCTTACGCCAATATCGTCGGCGGATTTTCCTCCGCAGTGAATGCCTATGTGCGCGGCGAACTCGGCTATGAAAGCGATCATCCCTATCACGTGCTCACCGGCTTGCCCTGGCGTTGGTCGAGCTTCGAAGGGCGCTATGTTTCCACGGAAGCAAAACTCGCCGAAGCGATGAAAACCAATCCGCGGCTGCGCGTGTTGGTGATGACTGGTTACCGCGATCTCGCCGTTCCGGAAGACTCCATGCGTTACAGCCTCGCGCATCTTCCGCTGCCGCCGAGCCGCCGGGCAAACATCAGCTGGCAGCATTACGAAAGCGGCCACATGATGTATCTCTTCCGCCCCGACGCCGAAAAGCTCCGCCGCGATCTGCTGGAATTCATCCGACGTTGAAAGTTAGGTTAGTTCAACTCCGCATCCGAGCGCCGAGTCTTGCGTCCTCTCGGCTTGGGGTCGCAGCGTTATGCATCCATTGTGGATGAGCGGCGCCTGACCTGTTGTCTTCGACGTTTTCTTTTATGAACCAAGCCTTCCTCACCGCTCTTTTTTTAGTCGTTCTGGTCCGCTCCGCAGTGGCCGCTAACTTTGCCACCGAAATGATGGAAGCCACGTTCAAGCTCGATACAGGCGGCGAGAACGTCTCGACATGCATTCTCGTCCGGCGCGAGGCACCGGACGCCGCCTACTATCTGGTGAGCACCGCTCACACTTTCCATGATATCGCCGCTGAAACCGTCTTGCTCGTCCTCCGCAAGCCCAAGCCCGATGGATCGTATGAGCGTCACGACTACACGCTTCCGCTCCGGCGAGGCGACCAGCCGCTGTGGGTGGGCCACGAGAAGCACGACGTAGCGGTATTGCGGATCTCCGAAGAGCTACCCGTCGCGGTCGCTGCGCTGCCTGCATCCGCCTTTGCGAACGAGGCCAGAATCAAGGCCTCTGCCCTGCATCTTTGCAGCCAGCTGTTTGTCCTCGGTTACCCGATGCGAGCGGAGGCAGACACGTCTGGCCTTCCACTGGCGCGACATGGCATCTGCTCCAGTTCACCACGGCTGCCTGTGGCAACTCACCCAGTCTTTCTCGCTGCTTGCAACTTGTTCCCGGGAGACAGTGGTGGGCCGGTTTTCGTAGCAGACTCGGATGATCATCCGCTGGTGGTCGGCATAGTATCCAACCACCGCTTCCATGACGTCGCGATGAAAAGTGTTTACCAGGAGCATTCCATCCGCACTCCGCTCGGCATCGTGGAGATCCTCCATGCGCAGCATATCCGCGATACCGTCGATGCAGCAGCAAGACAGAGCGAAGCAGCTTCCAAGTAAGCGATCGGAAGCGCGCGCCAAACCATCCGCCCCATCTCGCGCACCTGCCGCTGCTGCCGAATCGCCGCGCAAACCTTATCTGCAGCATGACGAAAAGCGGCCACATGGTGGATCTCTTCCGCCCCGATGCTGAAAAGCTCCGCCGCGATCTGCTGGAATTCATCCGGCGTTAGGGAGCTAGGCTGAATGCTTGACCAAGCGGCAGCGGCTACATCCTGTTAGGCTCTTCCCCTCATCAACCGTATGGCGAGCAATTTTAGCAACCTCGGATTTCGCATCGAAAGCCCTCAGGAGTTCCACGATCTGACGAAGAGGGCGGCTGGTAACAGCACTCCAGTTCCAACGTATGTCGGTGGCGCTTACCTGCACTCCTCCACACCAGAAGGAGTCGAGCTCTGGACTCAGGTCTCCCCCGACAAGGAGTTAATCGGCTGCAACCCCCATTTTGTCGGTGACAGCAAGTTCCTTCCGGAAGGAGGCTTCGCCGTCGAGATCACTCGCATTATCAGCGTTGACGGCGCTCCTCTCGATGGCCGACTGGTTGGCACGATTGCGAGCGATGACGCTTCTGGCTGTCCAATCGTTTTCGACGTCCCAGATTTTCGCCAGTATGCCGCCCGATTGACACTCCCCACACGAGCGAGAGTTCAGCTTGCCGCTCTGCCGCATGAGTTCAGCGCCTCACCAACTGGAGACGCCTTTCTCGCCGACCAAGCCTCCGCGCTCGCCGGTCCCGGTATGGCTGCTGAATCTTTTATCCCGAGCGGCACGTTCAAGCCAGGCGGAGAGGCGATCGAGGCGCCGGTTGCTCAAGCCGTTCTCACCGGAAGGATTTTAGCCAGCGAGCGGCGCACGAACACGTTTAGCGGATTACCGTTTTACGCCTTGACCGTTAGGACGCTTGGCGGGGTTATGGACATGGCCGTTGATCCCAGCTTGGTGTCCCGCGAGCCGGTTGTCGGTGGCGTCGTATTTGGCAGCTTTTGGCTCAGCGGCAGACTACTTGAGCCACTCCCACCGCCACCTGTCGCGAAAACGTCAGCCACGCCACCACCTCTTCCAAAGACGGCCCCGGACAAGAAATCGAAATGGATGTTTAACCCTTTCAAGAAGCGTAAGCCCGTTCTTCCGGACGGCCCTCATCCTCAACACCGCAACTATGCGCGCATGGCGGTTCCCCTTGCCCTGACGTCACAGCGGAGCGGGTTTCTCGGCATGTTGATGACGGAACAAGCAACTCAGACGATGCGTGAGAATTGGCAGCGAGGTGCCGCCCGGATCCTCCCTCCTGAGCAACTGATTTCTCCCGCCGCACTAAGCGTCGAGGCGTTCCACCACAAGCAACACTTGTGCGCCCTGATCGTTTTTCCGCCACCAAACGCTCCCGGAGAAGCCCACTTCGGTTTCATCGTCGCGGGGCCTGGACCGTCAGGGGACTGGGCACCGGAAGTTCGGGCGGCTCTCCCGGTGCGCTACTTTCTGCTCGAACGCTCCACCAGCGACACGCCCACGATCTTTGAGTGGCGTCCATCCCACACACAGGGCGAGGAGGTATTTGACAGCCATGGATCGGGACCTTCCCCACTGAATCCGATGGATTTCGTTGAAACCATTTTCAAACGCTTTTGTGGACTCTGAACACAAGCCTAATACCCCAGGGTGAACGACAAAACTTCCAGGAAATAAGGTGACGTGTCGGAGAGTTCCTTAAGGGCTCCGATTTCGATGAGCATTTCCACCAGCTTCACCCTCTCTCACGTCCAGTCCTCGTTGCTTCTGCTTTCTGATGCCGCTTCTCCTCCAAGGGCAGGCGTTCCAAGAATGCCTTTCTCAAGCTGATCTCCGGGGGCGTTCGGCGACTTCACGCGCTTGCTCCCCACAACGAGAGTCATATCTTATCCCCATGAGCACAGCGACAGCGCGACTTCTTGAGGAATATGACCGGCTTCAACCCGAGGAACAACGGGAGTTCAGTGCGGTCATTGTTCATCGAGCCGCCCAGTTCGATTATGGTGACATCACCGACGAGGAACTGACTGCTTCTGCCGCCAGGATGTTTGCCATGCTCGACGAGGAGGAGGATGCGAAAACGCGGTGAAGTTTGGCTCGTGGATCTCGGGATTGCCCAGAAGACCCGCCCCGCCCTTGTTCTGAGCGTGGCGTATGGAGACACCGATCGAGTCGCCGTTACCGTCGTTTCGCACACGACCTCGCTGCGCGACTCGCCTTTTGAGATGATCGTTCCAGTGCCGTTCCCTCCGGAGGGTGCCTTCGATGTGCAGAGCATTACGACCATTCCTGGCATCATAGCAGCCATGTTCGCCTGGACCCATCCACGCTCCACGCCACCTGCCAACGGCCGGAACACCTGACCTTCGGCTACAAGGTTGAACAGCTATACTCAGCGCGCCCATGCGTTTTCTACTCCTCACTCTTGGTGGATTGCTGGCCGGCGCGGCAGCGCACGCCGAACTTTATCTTCAAGATGAATCTCGCTCACCGATTCCTCTGCTTCTCGGCGTAAAGAATTCACAACATAACGTCCGCCCGCAAGCGCCCGTTGTTCCAAACAAAGCTACAGCCATCAAGATCAGCGTCGCGGTTTGGGAGCCTATCTATGGAGGAGCGGCGATCGCCAGTCAAAGGCCTTATCGAGCAACGCTGGCGAACGGAGTATGGAGGGTTCGGGGTTCTCGTCCTAAAGGCTCGGTTGGGGGCGTCGCGCTGGCTGAAATCCAACAAGCCGACGGACGCGTTCTCCGCATTACGCACGGCAAGTGACAACATCCGCTACGCTAGTTCGCCGCAGCAATGAGCGGCCTCGCGGCGGCTTGACTTGGGCCGCTCGGCGACCGAGCAGATCTCTCCATCAACGATGAACTGCTCCCACCGAGGATCCAACCGCCGCGGCCCACTAGACCACTTCGCGCCATTCCCGACACGCAAGACATCCTAATTTCGCAAAGCATCCTCGTGAAAGCACCGCGCGAGGATGCTGCCATGTGCAAGTTGCGCGACCACCTTGCTGCTCGCATTCAGCAGGCAGTCGAGCAGGTGATGTCGTCGGAGTCAGTTGAGTGGGCGCTCGAGTGCACGAACTTCCGGTATTTGGAGAGTTCAGCCGGTGGGACGGCAAACGCGCGCCGGTGCTTTTATTGTTCCTCGTGGGCAACCAACCCCAGGCAGCTTTACGCCATCGACGGGCTGATCCCAGGTTGTGAGTTGGACGGTCGTTGGGTTTGCGACCAGTGTATTGAGCATCATGACCAGTCCACACCAAAGGCGTCCTCAGAAATTAACTAGGGAGCCTATTTATGGAGGAGACGCGATCGAGTAGGCTTCCCGCCTCCCGACCCAAGGACACCTAAATCTACAAGCGGAGTATTCGTGTGTTCCGCAATGGAGCCTAACGACACTCGCGCACCGTGATGAACAAAGTTGGTCCAGCCATTTTCTTCTTTGCTTTCCTCAGCATTGTCGCCGTGTGCATTTCCCCCGGCTACGGCGGCATCGTCTTTCTCACGACTTGGGCTGTCGTCGCAGCTGTCACGCTTATCTGGGGCCTCTATTCGCTCTACCGGCGTCACTGGTCGGGGCTGTTCTTTATCGCGGTCGGAGCCATCGAACTATTCTTTCTTTTCGCACCACCTTCCCGTTGACCGAGGCATTCCTCGCTCCCGAACCAAAGCTCCAATGCAAACCCCGCGACGCCTAGCCGAGAGATGCAGCGAGCTGCTTTGCGGCTTGCGTCGGCTGCTTCCACTGCCGCCGAGCCGCCGGGCGAACATCACTTGGCAGCATTATGAAAGCGGCGACATGATGTATCTCTTCCGCCCCCGACGCCGAAAAGCTCCGCTGCCACCTGCTGGGATTCATCCGGCGTCAGCGGGTGAGGCTGAGCGCTTGACGAAGTTGCAGCGCCAACATCCTAGTGGCCGTCACTCACGCCACCAGTTATCAACGAAGTATATGAAACACATTGCTCTCGTCGTCCTCTGCTCGTTTTTGACCGTCACGAGTATTAGGGCAGACGACAAACCTCCCGACGACTTTGCAGACATAAAATGGGGCGAGAGCGCCGACGGCGCAAAAGCAACAATGTTGCTCAAACCCGACGTTAAGTTCATTAACGCCTCTCCAGACGGAGCCAACCTTTTCTTCGAAGGCGGCACATTTGCGACACTTCCCGCGACCAAATGGGAGTTCACCTTTGCCACAGCCAAATTCATCAAGGGACGCGTGGACCTCGCTCCATCGGACTCCAGTGTTGCGGGTTTACGCGAGGCTTACGACACCCTGAAGAAGTCCATCACAGAGAAATACAAAAAGGCGGGCCGAGAGGAGCACGATAGAGGTAGTCACTCAGCGACCTATTGGACGTTCCAGACCAGGAAAGGAAGTTGGCAGATTGCCTGCGACGTTGATCCACGGAGAAAGGGTATTCGGCTCACCTACAGCTTTAACCCGCCCTTAAAGCCTGCCAAGCAAGGAAACTCGGAACAAAAGAAAGACCTTTGAAGGCGCACCTTTAACGTGCGAACGCCAGCCGTTCGCTCCCCCGAACCGCTCTGGTTTGTCACGTCGGCTGCTCCCACCAACTCCGTCCCACGCCGCCGTGCGGGCAGCCAAGCACAGCCCATGTTTCTTCACGTCGAAGCCGGCGTTATGTTTCTCGATTCGAATGCAACCGGCTCGGACCTCCAAGGCTATTCCAAAGGGCAAATTACAACCCGCTGGCAATGCCACGGTCGCGCAATAGTCGTTGGAGTTATACGATCAAAGCTCCCCGTGACGGGCTGCCTACCAGCGAGGTTCGGGCTCGTTTGATTCACGGAAGAAGAATAAATTCCCCGGGTTCGCGCTGCTCTGGTTTGCCGGAGCAGAACTAGGATCCGCTACTTCGCTCCGGCAGGAAGCCGGAACAACGCCGCGTCGCCAAGGGTGCCGGTGCGGTCCAGTGCGCGGAGGGCGATTTCCTCCGCGTCGGGGAGCTTGCCGCTGAGGCGGGTTCCGGGCAAAAGCTGCGCGGCCCACGCGCTGCCCTGGCGGGCTTGCATCAGCCACCAGCGCGGCGTGGAACCATCCGGAAGATGCCAGCTCAGCCGGCCATTCGCGCTCTCGATGATCGGCTTTGCTGGAACCGTCGCGCCGAGCCACGGAGTCGCCGGGATCAATGCCATCTGCCGGTAGGTGTCGGCCTGGAGCAGGTCGGCGATTTTCCCTTTGTTGATCATCAGCGCCTTGTTGTTCCAGTGCAGATGACCGCGGCTGCCGTTCAGACCGCGGGTGAGCGCGATCTGGTTCAGGATCTCGCGAGCCGGACGCGCCGGGCCGATGCGTTCGGTGGCAATCCCAGCCCACAGATGGCGGCCGCGCGTGTTTTGTTCCGCCCACCAATTGAGCAAAATCGGGAAGCTGTGTTTCGTCGGCTGAATGCTCCAGTAGAGCTGGGGAGAAAAGTAATCGCACCAGCCCTGCTGCAGCCAACGCCGCGAGTCCGCATAGATTTCCCCATACGCATCCAGTCCAGCTTGAATCGCGGGCGGATTGCCCGGGCGCCAGATCCCAAACGGACTGATCCCGACTTTCACCCAGCGCTTGGCTTCCTTCACTCGCGTGTAGAGCTGCTGGACGAGCTGGTTGTTGTTTTCGCGCCGCCAATCGCCGCGCTCCAGCGAGCCGCCTTTGCTGCGGTAGCGTTCGTAGCTGGAGTCATCCGGAAAGGGCGTCCGGCTCGGGTTTGGATACGGATAAAAGTAGTCGTCGATGTGGACGCCATCGATGTCGTACCGGCGCACGACATCGAGAATCACGCCGAGCGAATACTCGCGGGCGCCGGGTTCGCCGGGATCCAGCCAAAGCTGGCCGGCATAGCGGCGGATCCATTCCGGATGAGTTTTCGTGACGTGATTTGCGGAAGTCGCCGCGCTCGCCGTCGTGAGCGCGCGGAAAGGATTAAACCACGCGTGCAGCTCGAGTCCGCGCAGATGCGCCTCGGACACGGCAAATTCCAGCGGATCGTAAAAAGGTTCCGGAGGCTTCCCCATCGTGCCGGTGAGGTAAGGCGACCACGGCTCGCGTTCGGACGCATAAAAGGCGTCGCACGCCGGACGCACCTGGAGGACGATCGCGTTCAGCTTCAGCGCGACCGCGCGGTCGAAGATGGCGCGCAGCTCGGCTTTCTGATCGTTCGGAGTCAGGCCGGCTTTCGAGGGCCAGTCGATGTTCCCCACCGAAGCGACCCAGGCGCCGCGGAACTCGCGCGGGAGTTCAGGCAAAGCTTCCGCTGCGCTGGAGCAATCCGTCCACGCCATCAGGCAAAGCAACGCGGACAAAAAGATGCGATTCGCCGTGATCATTGCTTTGCCATACCCGGCTTCGCGTCGATTTTCCACTCCCGCATGCCCGTCGCCCGCACAAAGTCCCGCGTCTTCGACTGGTTCCGCGCGACCTATGGCCGGCCGACTCCCGCTCAGGAAGAAGCGTGGCCGCGGATCGCGCGCGGGGCGAACGTGCTGATCGCTTCGCCGACGGGCACGGGGAAGACGTTCGCGGCGTTCCTCGCGGTGCTCGATGCGCTGGTGCAGCGGGAGGAAGCCGGCGCGCTGGAGCCGGCGATTCACTGCGTCTATGTCTCGCCGCTTCGCGCGCTGAGCTACGATCTGGAGAAGAATCTCGCCGCGCCTTTGCGCGCGCTGTTTGGGGAGAAACCGCCGATCCGCGTCGAGCTGCGCAGCGGCGATACCGGCTCCGCGCAGCGCGCGCGGCAACTCACCAAACCGCCGCACATTTTGCTCACCACGCCGGAGAGTTTGTGCGTGTTGCTGAGTCAGGAAAAATGGCTCGTCCATCTGCGCCAGGTGCGCTGGCTGATTGTGGATGAAATTCACGCGCTGGCGGAAAACAAGCGCGGCGCACATCTTTCCCTGAGCGTGGAACGGCTGGCGGAATGCGGCGACGGATTGCAGCGAATCGGGCTTTCCGCCACGGTTTCGCCGCTTCCGGAAGTGGCGCAGTTTTTGGCTGGAACAGGCGGACCTTGCGAGATCGTGGATGTCTCCACAGCGAAGAAACTGGAGCTCCGCGTGCACACGCCGCTCCGGAAGAATCCGTATCCGGAAGCCGGTTACACCGGACAGCGGATGATCCGCGAACTCGGCGGTCTCATCCGGAAGCACCGGACGACGCTGATCTTTTCCAATGTGCGTTCCGGCGCGGAGGCGACGACGTTTTGGCTCCGCGAAAGTTTCCCCGATCTGGCGGAGCAAATCGAATGTCATCACGCGTCGCTGGAGCGCGATGTCCGGCGCGATGTGGAAGATCGGCTGAAGCGCGGCGAACTGCGCGCGGTGGTTTGTTCCACCAGCCTGGAGCTCGGGATCGACATCGGCTCGATCGATCTCGTGGTGATGCTTTCCACGCCGAAAGGCGTGAGCAAAGCGATCCAGCGCGCCGGTCGCGCGGGGCACAATATCCACGCAGTGAGTCGCGGAATCTTGATGGCGACGAATGTCAGCGATCTCGTGGAAGCATCCGCAACGGTGCTGCTCGCGCGCGCGCGGCATCTGGATGAAGTCCGCATCCCGCAAGCGCCGCTCGATGTGCTGGCGCAGCATCTGGTGAGCATGGGCTGCACGCAGACTTGGGAGCGCGACGCGGCGCTGGCGCTGATTCGGCGCGCGTATCCGTTCCGCGATTTGGACGCGGCGGAGTTTGACGATGTGCTGGAATATCTCGCTGGCGGCGGAGCATCGCTGCGCCAGCAATACAGCGAAGTCTTCGGAAAGATCGAGCTGGAGGAAGATCGGTTCCGCACGCGCGAAGGCCGGGTGCGCCGGGAATTTCTCCAGAACATCGGTGTCATCCCGAACGTCGGTGTCGTCCGCGTGCGGGCGAAGACACGGATCCTCGGCTCGGTGGAAGAAAGTTTCATCCGGCAGCTTCGGCTCGGCGATGTTTTCATGATGTCCGGACGGCCGGTGCGTCTCGATAAAGTCACGCAAATGGACGCGTGGGTCACGCCGGCGCCCGGCGCGCTGCCGACTGTGCCGCGCTGGAACGCCAGCAAAATGCCGCTCTCGAATCGCGTCGCGCAGGAGATCGTTTCCTTTCGACGAGAGTTGCGGGATCGGCTGGAAACACGCGCCGATCCGGAACAAAGCGCCGCGCCGTGGATCGCGGAGCGCCTAGATTGCGGCACGGCTAACGCGGAGATCATCTGGAAGATGTACGCCGCGCAGCATCAGTTTTCCGAGATCCCGACGGATGAAATTCTGCTCGTGGAGGAACTCGTGGATCCGCAGCAAACGGGCCGGCATTACTTCTTCCACTCGCTGATCGGACGCGCGGCAAACGATGCGCTGGCGCGGGTTTTCACCCATCGGCTGAGCCAGCTGCGGGGAGGAAATGCGGTGGCGACGCCGCACGATTACGGCTTCGTCCTGACTGTGGAGAAACGCCAGCATTTCACCGAAGCGGAACTGCCGGAACTCCTGCGCCCGCGCGGCTTTGCGGAAGAACTGCACGCTTCGCTGGGACAATCCGAGATGTTGAAATATCACTTCCGGAATGCGGCTCAAACGGGGCTGATGGTTTACCGCAATTTCTTCGACCAAAAGAAGCCGATGCGGAAACTCGCCTGGTCTTCGGAGGTGATCTTCAACGTCCTCCAGCAATACGAGCCGGGCCACGTGCTCCTGCGGGAAGCGCGCCGCGACACGCTGCGCACCTTCCTCGATGCGGAAGCCGCGGAAGTTTTCCTCCAGGCGCAAGCGATGCGTCCGGTGCGGCTCCGGCGCGTAGAACGTGTGCTGCCACTTTCCTTTGCGATGTATGCCACCAAGATCAAAGAAGCTCTCCTCGTCGAAGATCCTTACGAAACCATGGAGCGGCTTTATCACCAATGGTGGAGCGAAATCGAACATGGACCGGAGCCGGCTCGAGCTTAGTCCCGGCGTTTGGCTGGACGCGCGGCGCGCGGTTTTGCTGGAAGAAAATGGCGTGCTGGCGATCGCGGATTTGCATCTGGGCTATTCGTGGGCGCATCGACACGACGGCAATTTGCTCCCCATCTCCGCCCGGGAAGATTCCGTCGAGCGCCTGGCCGAGTTGGTGCGCGACTATCGTCCGCGCGAAGTGGCTTTGCTCGGCGACATCGTGCATCGGGCGATCTTGCTCCCCGCGTTGCAGGAAGAACTTTGCCGGCTCTTCGGGCAAATCGAAGAACTCGCGCCGCTGCGGCTGATCCTGGGAAATCATGACGCCAACTTGCGGCGTTTGCTCCACGACTGCGGCCTGGAACCATCGCTCGCGCGTGTGCTGGAGGTCGGCCCGCATCTTCTGCTCCACGGGGATGAAATGGACGAAACCGTCGCCGCCACGGCTCTGGCGGAAACCCGCGCACGCGGCGGCCGGATCTTCATCGGTCACGAGCATCCCGCGTTTACGCTCAGCGACGGCGTCGCGTCGCGGGTGAAATGTCCGTGTTTCCTCGCGAGCGAAGAGTTGGTCGTGCTCCCGGCGTTTTCCCGCTGGGCGGCGGGAACGGACGTCCGCGAGGCGCGCTTTCTTTCCCCATACGCGCGGCAGACACGCTGCACCCGCGCGATCGTCGTGGCCGCAGGGAAACTGCTCCCGCTCCGGCTTTCTTCCTGAGCTGCAGCCAGCCGCGGAAGCAGCAGTGTGACCGCGCCGACGCGACGGGCGCGACGGGGAAAGAAGCCCGCGAGCCGCGCGGAGGACACGCGGCTCCTTGCCTTTAGCCGGCTGCTCTCGCAAGCTGTCGGCCTGGTGTTTCCTCCCCGCCACCGCTTGCTCGGCCGCCTGTGCGCGGTGCTCTGGCTGCTCGCTGTCGCGTCCGCCGGCGCACAGGTTCCGGCGCCGCAAAGCCAGCTCTCGGATTGGCTGATCCATCTCTGGCAGACGGAACATGGCTTGCCGCAAAACGCCGTCACGTCGGTCCTGCAATCCCGCTCCGGCTATCTCTGGATCGGGACGTTTAACGGAGTGGCCCGCTTCGATGGCGTGGACTTCACCGTCTTCAATCCGGGGAACACGCCGGCGCTCCGCAGCGGTCGCGTGACCAGCCTTTTCGAAGATGCGGAAGGCACGTTGTGGATCGGCCAGGACACCGGCGACCTCACCGCTTTCCGGGAGAATGTCTGGCGCGAAGCGAGGCTTCCTGATGGTTGGCCCGGCGGGATCATTCAGGCGATGCGGACCGACTCCAGCGGTGCGCTTTGGTTGCTCCATCCGAGCGGCCTTTTGCTGCGGCTTCACGATGGGCTGGTGATTCCCGCAAAGCCGGGTGAAGCCTACGGACCGCTCGGTTTCTTCCACGACGTCAAAGGGACGCTTTGGCTGCTGCGAAACCAAAGTCTCGCGGTGCTGAAGGATGGCGCGTTGCATCCTGGGAACCCGCTGGATGAGCTGGGGACAAAACCAGTCATCGCCGCTGCCGCCAGCGCACGAGGCGGTCTTTGGCTGTTGATCGAGCAGCGGATCCGGCGTTGGGAGAATGGAGTGTGGCTGGAGGACCTCGGTGAGTTTTCGTCGCGCGCGAACGATACACTCCTCAATATGACGGAGCTCACCACCGGCGAAGTGATCGTCGGAACTCTCCGGAGCGGCCTGCATTGGTTCCGCGCCGGGACCAACCCCGAGACGCTCGGCCGCGGCCAGGGACTCGCGCACGAATGGACCCGTGGCCTTCTCGAAGATCGGGAAGGAAACCTCTGGGTCGCCACTGCCGCCGGCCTGAATCGACTCCGCCGCCGGCGTGCTGCCATGGCGCCGAATCACTGGCGCGGGGCTCACGTCCGAGCGGTCGCTCCCGCACCTGCAGGCGATCTGTGGGTCGGCACTGAGGGCGCAGGTTTATACCATCTGCAAGCCGGCAGCCTCGCGTCGGAAGGACCGGCTCCCGGCATTCCGGAATCGTTTATCTGGTCCGCGCTGGTGGATCCGGAAGGCGCGGTGTGGGCGGGAACCTGGGGCCAGGGTTTGTTGCTGCGAAGAGAAGACGGCAGCTTCGGCGCGGCGCCAGGTTGGCCGGCCGAAGCCACCATCGTCACGGCACTTTACGAGAGGCAGAATGGCAATTTGTTGGTTGGCACGGACGCAGGTTTGCTGGAGCGGCGAGACGGGGAATGGATCTGGATCGAAGCGGCGCGGAAGATCACGCACATCCGGACGATGAGCGAAGACGCGGCTGGCCGCCTGTGGTGCGGGATGTCCGGCGGCGGGCTGGCGCGGATTCAGGAGGGAAAAGTCACGGTGTTCCGGAAGAAGGACGGGCTCCCGAGTGACTTCGTGTGGACTCTTGATCCGGAGCCGGATGGCAGCTTGTGGATCGGGACTTTCGGCGGCGGCTTGTGTCGCTGGAAAGACAATCGATTTTCCACCGTCACTGCGGAGCATGGCTTGCCGAGCAACGTGATCTGCCACCTCGCCGACGAAGGCCCAGACTACTGGATCAGCTCTTACGCCGGGATCTTCCGGGTGAGGAAGGAGGCGCTGCGACGTTGCGCGGACGGCAAGGCGGCATCGCTGGCGTGCCTCAGCCTGACTCAATCCGACGGCCTCGAGACTCAGGAGTGTTCGGGCGGCTTTCAACCTTCTGCCGGACGCACCGCTGACGGACGGCTCTGGTTTCCGACAGCAAAAGGACTCGCCATCATCGATCCGAAGCGCGTCCATCCGCAGCTGATTCCGCCGCCAGTCGTGATCGAGAGTGTGCTGATCGATGAAAAGCCCGGGGACCGGCGGGCGCGGGTGCAAGTCCCGCCGGGTCAGCATCGGCTGGAGTTTCGCTACACCGGCCTGAGCTTCGCTGCGCCGGAGCGCGTCCGCTTTCGGCACCGCCTGGTGAACTTGGAAACGGATTGGGTGGAGGCCGGCGCCCTCCGCACCGTGACCTACAATTATCTGCCGCCGGGCCGCTATACCTTTGAGGTGCTGGCCTCCAACGGCGACGGCGTCTGGAGCCCGCGTCCAGCTTCCATCCAGTTCACCGTCCAGCCGCAATTTTGGCAGACCTGGTGGTTCCGCGTGCTCGCGGCGGCGGGGATCGCTGGGCTGCTCATTGGGACATATCGTTTGCGCATGCATCAGCTCGGTGAAGTGGAGCGCGTGCGCCTCCGGATTGCGCGGGATCTTCACGACGAAGTCGGAGCAAATCTCGGCAGCATCGCGCTGCTGAGCGGAGCCCTCGAGCAGCAACCGAACACCTCGGATGCCGGGGAAGTCCGCCGCATTGCCACTCGCACTGTGGAGATGCTCAAGGAAGTCGTCTGGCTGACCAATCCAGCGCATGATCGGCTCAGCGAGCTGGTCCCGCGAATGCGGGAAGCAATTCGCCAGATGCTTCCCCGCACGGACTGGGAATTTGTAACCGATGAGCTTCCCTCCGAGCTGATTCTTCCCCCCGCCTGGCGCCATCATCTCCTGCCGATCTTGAAGGAAGCGATTCACAATGCGGCCCGGCACGCGCATGCGCAGCGGGTCCGCGTGGTTCTGCGGATCGCACGCCGTTTGCTGGAGCTGTCCGTCGAAGACGATGGGGTCGGCTTTGATCCAGAGAAAGTCATTCCAGGCGACGGTCTCCTCAATCTCCAGCGTCGCGCGCGCGACATGGATGCCACGCTGCAGTTCATTCCCCGGCCGGGCGGCGGCACGGTCGTGCTACTCCAAGTGTTCCTCCCGTGAACTCGTGATGGCTGCTTCACCCCGCAAACCACAAAGTCACGCGACCGCCATGACGATCTCGACTGCTGCTCCTCCTCTGACCGTCTGGTTGGTCGAGGATAACCGGGCTTTCCGGGAGACGCTCAGCCGACTGCTCAGCCGCAGTCCAGGGATCGAATGTCAGCATGCCATCGGCAATGCCGAGCGGGCGCTTCGGCTGGTGGACGAAGAGTCCGCGCCGGATTTGATACTGTTAGATATCAATCTTCCCGGTCTGGATGGAATCGAAGCCGTGCGCCGCTTCAAGAAGATCGCGCCCAAGACGCTCGTGTTGATGCTGACGGTGTTTGACGATAACGAGCGCGTCTTTGAAGCGATCTGCGCTGGAGCTAACGGCTATCTGCATAAGACAGCTTCGATCGATCAAATCGTCTCGGCACTTCGCGAAGCTCACGCCGGTGGCGCTCCGATGAGTCCAGCGATTGCGCGGAAGGTTTTGGAAATGTTCGGGCGAATCCGTGGGACGACCGCCGCGCCGGAACATGCTCCGCTGACCACTCGCGAACACGAGGTCGTCCGCGCGCTCGCCGAGGGTCATTCCATGAGCGAGATTTCGGCGCAACTGGATATCAGCTATCACACGGTCGATTCTCACCTCCGGCATATTTACGCGAAGTTGCACGTGCGCAGCGCCACCGCCGCAGTCGCCCGCGCAGTGCGCGAGGGCTTGGTGTAGTTTTGGCTCCAGTCTCCGCAAAGCCGGAGAACAGGCTTGAACCTAACCGGCCAACCCTTTGCTCCTGCCGAACTCAGTTAGATAGCGAAGTCACTATACTCTGGCTGCACGGGCACAGTGGGCGGGAAGAGCATGCCAGCCGCCACGGTATGGTTTGTTCCTTGTTCGATGAGGATGAAAGAACCGGTCAGCCGATTGAACCCGTAGCCATCAAAGATCAGCGGCTTCGAAGTCCGCATCCGGATCTCGCCGATATCGTTGATCTCGAGTTGCGCAGGTTCCGGTTCAGCTTCGAACGTGCGGATATCAATCCTTGATTCCAGGCTCGTGATCATCGCCTGCACCACCTGCGTGGTATGTTTGACTAGATACTTTTTACCACGCTGCAGCGGCCGTTGATGCATCCAACAAACTCTTCCGCGCAACTCAGTGCTCATGCCCGGCAAGTTCTTTAGTTCCACAACCATATCCCCACGGCTCACATCGAGATCGTCCGTCAATCGCAGCGTGACGGACTGCGGCGAAAATGCTTCCGGCAGGCTTCCATCCAGCGTCCAGATCTCCCGGATGGCGCTCTTTTGTCCGCTTGGCAGAACCATCACTTTCTGCCCCACCGTGACGATGCCCCCGGCGATCTGGCCGCTCAAGCCGCGGAAATCGTGCAGGGCTGGATCGGTGGGATTGTTCGGGCGATTCACCCACTGCACCGGCATGCGTAAAGCGGAGAGATTCCAGTCGCTGGAGATGTGCACCGACTCCAGATGCCGAAGTAACCCCGGACCCTGATACCACGGAGAGTTACTGGAAATCTCAACCACGTTGTCTCCCGAAAGCGCGCTGATCGGGATGAAGGTGACGTCCTTCAAGACATCGAGCTTCGGCAGGAATCCCTCGATGGTGTCGCGAATTTCGAGGAATCTTTCTTCGCTCCAATTCACAAGATCCATCTTATTCACTGCCACCACGAGATGAGGAATTCCAAGCAACGCCGCGATACAGATATGTCGCCGGGTTTGCTCGATCACCCCGTGCCGCGCATCGACTAGAATAATCGATAGATTTGCCGTGGAAGCACCCGTCACCATGTTCCGGGTGTATTGGATATGGCCCGGCGTGTCGGCGACGATGAACTTGCGTTTGGGCGTGGCGAAGTAGCGATACGCGACGTCGATGGTGATGCCCTGTTCCCGCTCGGCGCGAAGGCCATCAGTGAGATTCGCGAGATTGATTTGCCCGCCGCCTGTGATGTCAGCGGAGCGTTCCAACGCGTCGAGTTGATCCTCCATTAGCGACTTGGTGTCGTAAAGAAGGCGGCCGATCAGGGTGGATTTGCCATCGTCCACGGAGCCGCAGGTATTGAATCGCAGAAGTTCTACCGGGTGCATTCTCTGGGTTCGCTCCTAGAAGTACCCTTGTTTTTTCCGATCTTCCATCGCCGCTTCGGAGGCACGGTCATCCGCCCGTGAACCACGTTCCGTCACGCGTGCAGCCGCGATCTCCGTGATGATGTCGTCAACCGTGTTGGCCGGACTTTCCACGAGTCCTGTGCTGATAATGTCGCCGATTGTCCGGACGCGGACCGTCAGTTCGCGGACTTCTTCCTTGTCTTTCGGCGGGAGAATATCCGTCACCGGCAACCATTGGCCGCTGCGGCGCACTGCTTGACGACGATGACTGAAATAGATTGAGGGTACCTCCAGCCGCTCACGTTTGATGTATTCCCAAACATCCATTTCTGTCCAGTTAGATAGCGGGAACACCCGCATTTGTTCCCCTGGATTAACTCGCGCGTTGTATAGATTCCAAATCTCAGGCCGTTGGTTCTTCGGATCCCACTGACCGAAGGAATCGCGGAAACTAAAGAAGCGCTCTTTGGCCCGGGCCTTCTCTTCATCCCTGCGCGCGCCGCCGATGCAGCAGTCAAAACCAAACTCCTCGATTGCCGCGAGCAGAGTCGGGATCTGCAGACGGTTTCGGCTGATCTCGCCTGGGACTGGAACAGCGATGCCCGTGGCGATTGCGTCCTCTACTTTGCGGACGATTAATTTACCGCCCAACTCGAGCGCGCGACGATCACGGAAGTCATTGAGTTCCGGAAAGTGGTGACCGGTATCGACGTTCAGCATCGGCATCGGAATGTCGGAAGGTCGGAACGCCTTTTCGGCAAGTCGGAGAAGGCAGATTGAGTCTTTCCCGCCGGAAAACAGCACCGCGGGTCGCTCAAACTCCGCCGCGACCTCGCGCATCACATGGATCGCTTCAGTCTCCAGATATTGGAGATGATCGAGATGGTAACTAGTCATCACGCATTCCGTCCCACCGTATCAGGCAGGTGCAGTCTGGCCGCCCCATGGCACATGCAGACCACACTCCCGTTTCTCGTCAGCCTTGGCGGGATCGAAGTAGTCCCACTCGTTAGGCAGTTGGTGTTCGGCGAGGTAGCTCTCGAGGTCCGCATCCGTCAGGGCAAGCAGCGGGCTTACCTTGATGGGACCGAAATTCGCGTCGCGGCTGACTACTTCCATGCCCGCGCGGTTTTGATTCTGTACGGCTCGCAAAGCAGTGATCCAAACCGTCGGCGCGAGTTCCGTCATCCCACGCCTGAACG
>DASVRR010000304.1:0-5393 GCA_036388515.1 Chthoniobacteraceae bacterium
CGCGCCATTCCGCGGTCACGTATTCGAATCCCCATGCGCCGAGCAAAATGGCGGCAAGTATTCGGTAGCCCGTGGCGAGCCGGGCGAAGCTGACGGTTCCCGCTGCCGCGGGCAAGCGGCGCGTGGCGAACTCCGCGAGGAAGCTGGTCAGGATCAGATTTGCAATGGGAGCGAGCGCCGCAGACCAGGAGCAACTTCCCACGGCGAGCGCGAGGATCAGGGATCCGCAGGCGAGCACGGTGAACGCCTGACCGGCGATCGCCACGGCCCAGGCGCGAGTCGCGAGCGCGTAGCCCAACGCAGCCAGCGCAGCGAGGCTTGTCCCGATCAACCACGCGTCGCCGGTGGATACTTCGGAAAGCCAGCAAATGCTCGCGAGCACCGCACCGGAAGCGCAGGCGAGCTGAAGTCCAGCCGCCGGAGCTGAGGGAACCGCCATCTTCCGCTGATGCTGCCACCAATGCGTCAGAGCCAGCGCGCCGGCGAGCACCGGCAGCGTTCTTCCCGCGGAAACCGATGCTCCTTCCAAAGCCCGCGCGACAAACAAAGTGACTCCGATGCCAAGACAGGCTTGCGCGGGGAGCACGATCTCGGGCAAACGCGCGATCCAGAGGACGCCGACCGAGGCGACCGCGAGGAAAACAAAAGCCGTCGGCTGCCACGGTTCGGACACGGTGTGCGAGAGCAAGGAACTCAGGACGAGCAGCGCGAGCAGGGCAAATCCGAGCGCCCGCTTGCTCAGCCGATCGAGGGTGAACTCGGAGCGGAGATGTTTGATCCACCACGCGTTGAAGAACAACATCCCCGCGACCGGCAGGCCCAAACCGAGCGGCGAAACCTCGGTTCGGTCCAGCTGATGCCAAGCGAACCCCGCGGCGCCGACCGCGCAAAGCCCGGCGGCAATCTCGTAGAGCAGACGATGTCGCCAGCGCGAGCCGGCCAGCAAAGCCACGCTTTCCACCGCCAGCACGACCGCGAACTGCGGGCCGGTGAGTTTTGCCGCGAATCCCAGCGTCACCAGCGCGAGACCTTGCGCGAGGAAAGCGCCGTCGAGCGCGAGATCTTCCCGGCGGCGGCGGATCGCCAGCGCGGAGAGTCCGAGCAAAACTGCGCCGTAACCCAGAGCAAAGATCCAGAATGAGCCGGGCCGATGCGCGGCAAAATGCTGGGCGGCAAACGCGAAGAAGGCAGCGTTGTTTGCCGTGAGGAAAGCGACCCGCTGCGAACCCGGGAGCGTTTCACTCCGCGCCAGGAAGACCGCCGCCGTGAAGAGCACCCAATATCCAGCCACGAAAGTCAGCCCGACGCCGAACTGACTCGCGCTCCCGCTTTCCGCCACCTGATGAAAGCGCCAGAACGCGTAGCTGCCATACGTCGCGGCGAGGCTGGCGAAGGAAATGCGCGTCCATTGATGCCGGATGAGGAAGAACACGGCCGCGGCGGTGAGCAGGAGATTCGAGAAGAGCGTGAACGTCCCGATTGGATTGATCGCCGACGTGTAATAGCTGAGCAGCACGGCGAGCAGCGCGGTCGGCTCGGAACGGCGCCGGTCCGCCCAGCAAAGAATGGCGGCGCCCACTGCGAGCAGGAGAATTCCTCCCAGCCACGGACTTTCGATCACCCGCAGCGGCGCGACGAAATGCGCGGCGTAGGCGGTGTAGTAGAGCAAAGCGACGCCGCCCGCGAGGAGCACGCGACCGTAGTTCCGCGTCGCCTCGCGCGAACGTTCCAGGAAGGAACCGAGTCCCGCCAGCGCTCCGGCAGCCAGCGCGAGAAGCGTGAGTTTTCCTCCCGGACCGAGCAGCGGGACGATTCGCTGATAGGCGTAGTTTCCGAGGAACACCAAGCCGGTGAGCAGGATGACGATGCCGACCCGCGCCATCCAAAAGGTTCCCACGCGCAGCTCCAGAGATTCGGCGGGAAGGCTGGATGCGGAAGCTTCGGGCGGCCGCGGAACAGAGTCGGCGGATTTTTGCTCCAGCTCCGGAACCATGACCGGCTGCGGAAGAATCGGCAGCTCGGGAACTTCGGAGGAAAGCGGAGTCGCGGCCACTGCGGCGGGTTCGGGAGCGAGCGGAGTTTCCTCCGGAAGAACCGAAGCTTTTGCTGGAAGCGGTGGCGGCGCGGAGATCTCCGGCTCCGCGATTTCTTCCGGATCACGCAAGTCCGCCGTCGGTCCTTCCAGCTTGCGCGTGAGCCGCTCGATCCTTCCGTCCAGCGCGTCCGCGATTCGCCGCAAGCGCTCCTGCTCCTCGCGCAAAAGGCGCAATTCGCGACGATCTTCCGGGTTCATCCGGCGAATCCTGTCAGCTTTCCCCGGAAAAAGGCGACTCGTCATTTCCGCACGCACTCGCGCGGCTGATTGGCACCGCGACGACACGACGGGCGCGACGTCAATCTCAGTCCTCCTTCTTCCCCGTCGCGCTCGTCGCGTCGTTGCGGTGCAATCATCCGGCGCGCGAAGTTTGCGGGTTGCCCGCCTTGCTTCCACACGGCAACTTCACCCGCCCGGCCCGGGAGCTTGCTCCGTTGCGCCGGGTTTTCCTCCGGCTCATGCCTGAAACGGTTTCATTCGAACACTACGAAGTCCTGACCCGCGACGACGGCTCGCTTTACGAGCTGGGGCGCGGCGCGATGGGCGTTACTTACAAGGCATTCGACGCGAATCTGCGGATTCCCGTGGCTCTCAAGGTGATCAACGGACCTCAGCTCGGCAGCGAGCTGGCGCGGCAACGTTTCATCCGCGAGGCGCGCTCCGCGGCGAAACTCCAGCATCGGAATGTCGCCACGGTTTATCATCTCGGGACGGAAGGCGACGCGTGGTTTTACGCGATGGAATTCATCGACGGCGAAACCGTCGAAGCGTTGGTCAAACGCCACGGTCCGCTGGAGCCGGCGGCCGCGCTCCAGATCGCGGCGCAAGTCGCGCGCGCGCTGAACGCCGCCGTTCCGCATGGCCTGGTGCATCGCGATTTGAAGCCGGCAAATCTCATGCTCATCCGCGAGGACGATGAGCTGGTGGTGAAGGTGATCGACTTCGGGCTGGCGGTGAGTTCGCATCCGGAGGAAGGCGACGAGAACGAGACGCTGGCGGGTTTCGTCGGAACGCCGCATTTTGCCAGCCCCGAGCAGCTTCAGGAAAAGGAGCTGGATGTGCGTTCGGACATCTACAGCCTCGGCGCGACGCTTTGGTTTATGCTGGCCGGCGGGCCGCCGTTTTCCGGCGGGATCGACGCGGTGAAAACCCAGCATCTCACCGCGGTTCCGCCGTTTGAGCAGCTCGCGCGTTTGCCCGAACCCGTGCTCGCGCTGCTCCGGAAGATGCTGGCCAAGGAGCCAACCGACCGGCACCAAACTCCGCAGGAATTGCGGCGCGCGGTGGAGGAAAGCCTCCAGCAAATCTCCGGAATCGCCGCGCCGAGCGCGGGCGCGGAAGACGAAGCGCTCACCGCTTTGCTGGACGATGCGCAATCCCGCGCCGGTGAAACGCAATTCGAACCGAGCGCGGTGATCGCCGGGCGCTATCGGATTGCGGAAGTCCTCGGCGAGACGAACACCGGCCGCGCCTTTCGCTGCTACGACCGCGAGCGCCAGCGCGACGTGCGGATGCTGGTGCTCAATCCGGATCTGATCGCCGATCCGGCGGCTTACACTCAGGTCGAGCGGGAAGTGGAGCGAATCGCCGCGGTGAAGCACGAGAACTTGCTGCAAATCCTCGCGCTGGAATCCACCGAAGGCGCGACCTTCCTCATCCTGGAATGGACGGACGGGTTCTCCGTGCTGGAACTTCTCCGGGTGCGCCGCGAGCTCGAGGCGGACGAGACTTTGCTCCTGCTCCAGCAAGCCGCGCGCGGCGCTGATCACGCGCTCGCGGCGGGGCTGAAGCGCGTCGATTTTGCACTGCACCAAATCCTCCTGCACTTCGGCCAGTCGATCGATAAAGAGAAGCTGCTGCGCGCGCCGCTCGCGACCTGGCCAGCTTTCACGCTCAAGCTGAATCCGCTCGGGATCACACGCGAACTTTCCGCATCGGAGACCTGGGCCGGCGCGCAAACCATGGTGCAAGGCGCGCAGCCGGGCGCGGAGGAAGGAGACGTCCGCGCGCGTTCGGTGCAGGCGATCGGCGCGGTCGCTTATGAACTGCTCGGCGGCACGCTCTCGCCGTTGCTTTTGCTCGGTGCGGAGAAAGGGACGCATTACACGCCGCTCTCGACCCTCAGCGAAGAAGGCAACGAAGTGCTGAAACGCGCGCTCGATCAGGAGCAATCTTTTCCCGATGCGCAGCATTTCTTTGCGGCGCTCCAGAAGATCGAGGTGCTGGAGATCAAGCACGCGGGCACTTCCGGAGCCAAACCAAAGCCGGCGCGGACTCCAGCTCCGGCGAGTGCAACGCTTTCGAGCCGAACCCGCTCCGGAGAAAACCCGGCCGCACGCGCTCCGCGCAAACCGAAGTTCCCGACGAGTTTCTTCCTCGGCTTGTTCACGGTCGCGGTGGTCGGCGCGGGCGTGATTTTGCTCCGGCCGAATGATCCGGGAAAAGATGCGTCGGCGAACCCGAGCTCGGCGGAAACTCCGGATGAAACAAGCGGCGCGGAAGGCAGCCGCAACGCCACGCCCGAACCGGTCGCCCGGGTCAGTGCGGAAGAAATTCTCGAGGACAAAAACACCGCCACGGAAAAAGCTGGGGAAGAAGCGCTGCGGGCCGCGATCGCGCGCGCCGAAGCCGCCGAAGCTCAGAACGATCCAGCAAAAACCATCGCGGCCTGGCTCCAGGTCGCGCGCGATTTTCCCCAATCCGATCTTCCGCAAAAGCATCTCGACTTCGTGATTCATCCGCTGCGCCGCCGGCCGGAGTCGCGCAAACCGGAGCTCTTCGATTTGCTCCAGCCGCTGCTCATCGAGGCGGCTCGGCGCGACGTGGTTTCGGCGATGTTGCTCCTGGGCGAAGGCCTCCAGGATCGGAACCTCAAGGAAGCTTTCGCGTGGTTTTCCGCCGCGGCGGAGAAAGGTCATCCGGAGTCGTTCCTGCCGCTCGGGCTGCTGCTTTCCAACGGAATCGGCGCCGATCCGCAGCTGGAGAAAGCGTTCTATTACTTCAAGCTGGCGGCCGAAAACAATGATCCGGATGCCAAGATGGCGCTGGCGGAATGTTATCTCTACGGCAAAGGCACGGGGAAGGATTTCACCGTCGGCGTGAAGTGGCTGAAGGAAGCTGCGCAACAAGGAAACCTCCGCGCGATGAACCGGCTCGCGGACGGCTACGATCACGGCCGCTTTGAGCTGCCGGTGAATCGCGAGGAAGCGTTTCGACTTTGGTCGAAAGTGGTGGAAGCGCGCGGACGCGGAACCCAGCATCGACAGCCGATCGGCGAAGCGCACGGCAATCTCGGCGT
>DASVRR010000305.1:0-2702 GCA_036388515.1 Chthoniobacteraceae bacterium
CGAAGCGAAAGCTGCCGCGCGGCTCGCGCATCCGCACATCGCGCAGGTCCTGGATTTTGGCGAGACGGACGGCAGCCTGCATTATGCGATGGAGTATTGCAGCGGAGGCGATCTCGCGGAGTTCGTGAAGCGGAATGGGCCGCTTTCCGTTGTCCAGACGGTGCAGATCGGGCTGCAAGTCTCCGCCGCGCTACAGTGCGCGCATGCCGCCGGCTTTATCCATCGCGATTTGAAACCATCCAACGTGATGCTCGCGGCGGCCGACGGACCGATCATCACCAAGCTGATCGATTTCGGTTTGGTGATCGCCGCTCCCGAGCCGGAAGCGGAACCGATCGATCCCGACAGCATCCCGACAATTGAGCAGCGCTTCATCGGCACGCCGCTGTTTGCCAGCCCGGAACAGTTGCTGGTGCAGCCGCTCGATGCCCGCAGCGACTTTTTTTCACTCGGGATGTCGCTTTGGTTTTTGCTGCTCGGCGCCGCTCCGGATCAAGGCAGCTCGGCCGCCATTGTTTCCGCGCGCCTGAGTGGGGAAAGTTACGCCGCCCGGCTTCCGGGCAAGCTTCCGCGTTCGTTCCAGAAGGTGCTCGCCCGCTTGCTGCAAAAACGTCCGGAAGATCGCTTCGCCAATGCGGCTGCGCTGCTCGCGGCGTTCAGCGGTTGTGCGGAAGAATTGGGCCTTCCGACTTCGCCGACGAACTTCGTGGCCGCTTCATCCGGGACTGGCTCTCCGGATCAGGAAGCGACTCGCTCCGGTCATCCCATGGAGCGAATCGAAGCGCCCCTGGAAGACTGCTATTCGATCCAAGGTCTGGAACACGAAGGAGTGACGGGCACAACCTTCGAAGCCACGAGCGTGAGCAGCGGTTCCGGCGTTTGGCTGCACGTTTTGAAGGCCTCGGTCGCGAGCAATCCGCAGTTGCTGGAGCGCATTCAGCGGAACGTTCTCCGCCTGCAAGATCTCGGCTCGCCGACTCTGCTGCGCGCCATTTCGCTGCGGATCCACACGGATCGAACCGCCATCCTGCTGGAGCCGGCGCCGCCCGTGACGCTGGCAGAAAAACTCCGAACTGGCGGCGCGCTGCGGATTGTCGAAGCACGCCCGCTTCTCCAGCAAATCGCCGCCGGCTGCGATGCTCTTTCCTGCCGTGGATTGCCGGTGCCGGAACTTGATCCCAAGCATCTTTTCCTCGAACTCGCGGAGACTTCAGCCGCGACGCCGGCCGACTGGACTCCGCGGTTGTTCCCGCGTTTTCTTCCTCACGGCGAAGTCAACGCGCCGGAGGTCGCCGACGCCGCAGGCTGGCAGTTCGCCGCGATCATTCACCGCGTGCTTTCCGGAGAACCCAGTTTTCCTTCCGAGCCCGTTCCAGCCGAAAAGTATGTCGCTCTTCCGGAGATCACCACGGAGAGCAATCGGCTCCTGGCGCTCGCGATCGCCGGTCAGCTGGTGCATTCCACTTGCGGAGAATTGTTGGCCGATCTCCTGATTGCGGAAGGTCTCGTGGGGGCGACGTCCTCCACGCGCACTCACCTGACTTCCGGTGCGGGTTCGAGCACGACAGGAACAACCAGCGGGCTCCCGACCGAAACGCGCCGCGCCTCGTTTTCCGCCGATCCGCTTTCCACCGTCGGAGCATCCACGAGCGGGATGCAAGGCGCCCAAGCGCCGGTTTTTGCTGAAACGAAAACATCGCCCCCGCCCACCGCTCGGGAAGAACGGCGGCGGTTTTCCGCAGTTCGGATCCTGGCGCTTGGCGTTCCGATTCTCGCCCTCGCGGTTGGCTTGCTGATCTGGCTCAAGCAACCCGCGCGAGTGGCGCATTCGGGCTCGGAAGTTTCACCTCAATCCGCGACGCCCGCGACTTCGCCCGCGAGCCGATCGGCGCTTCGGATTCGGGGCGACCTTCCGGAACATGCTTCCGCGAAGATCGGCGGCACGCCGCTGGCACTCGCGCGCGTCGGCACGGAATGGCAGGCAGCGTTACGCGAGGTTCGTTTCACTTTGCCCACCGAGTTGACGATCACCGCGACCGGCTTTGCTCCGGCGCGGATCGAATTGGGGAGCGAAGCCGACCTGGAACGAGCTCACGAGATCATCCTCGCGCGGAGCGAAGGAACCGTCGTTTTTTCCGGAGGTGAAGGCGCCGACTACAGCCACGCCGTGGTGCGGATGACGGCTCAACTTCCGGAAGAACAATCCTTTGTCGAGCTGGAGCGCTTCACGCGCGGAGTCGAGTTCACCCGTTATCGCGAGATGAAGCTGCCGACCGGGATTTATCAGCTGACGCTGAAGGGGACGAACGAACGCGCGATTCGGCCGCGGGTTTTTGGCCGGCTGGAGATCAAATCGAATGAGACGGTGACTTGCACTCTGCCGCCGTCGATCGCCGGTTCCTACGCCGGGACGGCAACCGTCCAGCAGGAAGGTTCCGGAAACAGTCGGCCGTTTGAGACGGCAGTCGGGATTGAACAAGGACTTGGTCGCGGCTGGTTCCTCGATACGCGACTCCGCAATCAGCGGCGGACCCTTCAACTCACCGACGGCCGTCTGGATCCGGATGGCACTTATTCCGCACGCATTCTTTTCTCGAACCGTCCCGGCGCCGACGCTCAGTTTGATCAGCTCCTCACGCTCAAACCTCAAGCGGACGGAAGCGTGCTGCTGGAAGCGTTTGAGTCGCAGGATAGCCACGCGA
>DASVRR010000306.1:0-3245 GCA_036388515.1 Chthoniobacteraceae bacterium
CTCGTCGCTGGCGCGGTAAACCCAGCCGAGCAGCTCCGGCGCGGACCGGACGAGCTTGGTGTAAAGCGTCGAGTAGAACTCCCGGAAGAGGACATTGGTGAAGTTCAGTGCATCTTCGTGGACGACTTTCCCCACTCGCGGATCACGCGCGAACTCCTTCTCCAAAGCTTCCGCAGCCCTCAGATGCCCGGTGCCGGCGCTGGTGGAGATAATCAGAACGCGCTTCTTTTCCATTGGCTGCATCGTGGCAGAGGATCGCTGTGGAGGCGAGCGGCGGTCGCCACGGGAGACCAGCGCGCGGAGTGAAAGGAGGAGGAACCACGAAAAAAGCGAAATAGACGAAAAGGGTCGGCTTGCTTTCGTAGGGTTTCGCTCATTCCGTGGTTCTTCCCTTGGTTTGCTCGAGTGAGAGAGCGGAGCCGGAGGAGCGAAATACGAGCCCAAGGGCGATCGCCGAAGCGGATGCTTTGCTTGGTATCGCCTTTTTCGTGGTTCTTCCTCGCGTCCGTCGTCCCGCTTCGCGACCCATTGACGCATCATGATGGGAGAATTTGTTCCTTGCTGGTGCTTGCTGCGTGCGGTTGATTTGGCGACCCACATGGCTGTTCCTCATCCGCTCCTGCAAGCACTCCGCGAACGGGTCGTGATTATCGACGGCGCAATGGGCACGACCATCCAGCAATACCAACTGAGCGAGGAACAGTTCCGCGGTGAGCGGTTCAAGGATTGGAGCGGCAAGGATCTCAAGGGGAACAACGAGCTGCTGAATCTGACTCAGCCGCAAGTGATCGAGGAAATCCATCGGCGTTATTTCGAAGCCGGTGCGGATATCGCGGAGACGAATACTTTCAACGGCCAGTTTATCTCCCTGGCAGATTACGGAATGGAAGCGCTGGCGTATGAACTCTCGCGGGCCGGAGCCGAGTGCGCGCGCCGAGCCGCGGACAGCGTCATGACCGCGCAGCCGGGTCGGCAATGCTGGGTCGCGGGAGCCATCGGGCCGACGACGAAAACCTCGTCCATTTCCACGGACGTAAATGACGCCTCCGCCCGCGGGACGACGTGGGATGAACTGGTGCGGGCTTATGGGGAACAAGCGCGGGCGTTGCTGGATGGCGGCGCCGACATCCTCCTGGTGGAGACGATCTTCGATACGCTGAACGCAAAGGCGGCGTTCTTTGCCATTGAGCAAATCTTCGACGAGCGCGGGCTCACGCCTCTTCCGTATGGCCGCGATCCGGAGCCAGGGAGACGCGTCATCCCGATCATGGCTTCCGTGACCTTCATCCAGAAAGGCGGGACGCGCGGAGTCACGGGGCAAACTGTGGAGGCTTTCTGGAACAGTATTTCGCACGTGCCGCTGCTCAGCGTCGGGATGAATTGCGCGTTGGGTCCGGAGGAAATGCGGCCGTTGATCGAGGAGCTGGCGCAACTCGCGCCGATCTACGTCAGCGTTTACCCGAATGCTGGTTTGCCGAATCCGCTGCTGCCGACGGGCTTTCCGGAAACGCCGGAATCGCTCGCGCCGCAACTCGCCGAATGGGGAACACGCGGCATCTATAATATCGTTGGCGGCTGCTGCGGAACCACGCCGCCGCACATCGCGAAGATCGCCGAAGCGGTGCGCGGAATCGCGCCGCGGATTGTTCCCCAAGTGGATCCGTATCTTCGCCTGAGCGGGAACGACGCGCTGACGCTCACGCCGCAGACGAACTTCATCAACATCGGCGAGCGGGCGAACGTCACGGGTTCGCCGAAGTTTTCCAAACTGATCCTCGCTGGGGAATACGAGCAGGCGGTGAGCATCGCGCGCCAGCAGGTGGAAAACGGCGCGCAGATCATCGACATCAACATGGACGAAGGGATGCTCGATGGCGCGGCGGCGATGACGCGCTTCCTGAACTACATCATGACGGAGCCGGAGATCGTGAAGGTCCCGGTGATGGTCGATAGCTCGAAGTTCAGCGTGATCGAGGCCGGGCTGAAGTGCATCCAGGGAAAAGGAATCGTGAACTCCATTTCGCTGAAGGAAGGCGAAGCGAAGTTCCTGGAACAAGCGCGACTGGTGCGCCGCTACGGAGCCGCCGTGGTGGTGATGGCGTTTGACGAGCAAGGCCAGGCCGACTCTTGCGCGCGGAAGTGCGAGATCTGCGAGCGTAGCTACCGGCTGCTGGTCGATCGCGTGGGCTTTCCTCCGCAAGACATCATCTTCGATCCGAACATCCTCACCGTCGCGACCGGAATCGAGGAGCACAACAACTACGCCCTCGATTTCATCGAGGCGACACGGTGGATCAAAGCGAATCTTCCCCACGCCAAAGTGAGTGGCGGCGTGTCGAATATCTCCTTCAGTTTTCGCGGGAATAATACGGTGCGCGAGGCGATGCACTCCGCGTTTCTGTATCACGCGATCGGCGCCGGACTCGACATGGGCATCGTCAATGCCGGCATGCTGGAAGTGTACGAGGAGATCCCGAAGGAGTTGCTCGAACTCGTCGAAGACGTGCTCCTCAACCGGCGGCCGGATGCGACCGAGCGGCTCGTCACTTTCGGCGAAGCCGTGAAGCAAAAAGCCGCCGGCGGAGCGGTGGAGAAAACGACCGAGGAATGGCGCAAACTCCCAGTGGAAGAACGGCTCACGCATGCGCTGGTCAAAGGCATCGACGCTTTCGTGGTCGAGGATACGGAAGAAGCGCGGCTGAAGTACGAGCGGCCGTTGACGGTAATCGAAGGGCCGCTGATGGATGGGATGAATGTGGTCGGCGATCTCTTCGGCGCGGGGAAAATGTTTCTTCCGCAGGTGGTGAAATCCGCGCGCGTGATGAAGAAAGCCGTTGCGCATTTGTTGCCCTACATGGAAGCGGAAAAGGCCGCGACGCTGGCTGCCGGCGGCGAAGTGCGCACGCAAGGCAAGGTGCTTATGGCGACGGTGAAAGGCGACGTGCACGACATCGGGAAGAACATCGTGGGCGTGGTCCTCGGCTGTAACAATTACGAGGTGATCGACCTCGGCGTGATGGTCCCGTGCGAGAAGATTTTGCAGACCGCCCGGGAGCAAAAGGTGGACGTGATCGGCCTGAGCGGGCTGATCACGCCGAGCCTGGACGAGATGGTGCATGTCGCCCGCGAGATGGAACGCACGGGGATGAAACAGCCGTTGCTGATCGGCGGCGCGACGACTTCCAAGGCGCACACGGCGGTGAAGATCGCACAGCATTACAGCCAGGCGGTGGTGCATGTGCTGG
>DASVRR010000307.1:0-9920 GCA_036388515.1 Chthoniobacteraceae bacterium
TCACGGAACTCGGGATCTTTTCCGTAATGTGGAGCGAACACTGCAGCTACAAAAACACCCGGCTGCAGCTAAAGAAATTTCCGACGACGGGGCCAAGCGTGCTGGTCAAGGCTGGGGAAGAAAATGCCGGCGTCATCGACATCGGCGATGGCTGGGCCGTGGCGTTCAAGATGGAGAGCCACAATCATCCGAGCGCGGTGGAACCTTTTCAGGGCGCAGCCACCGGCGTGGGCGGAATCATCCGCGACATTTTCACCATGGGCGCGCGCCCGGTGTTCTCGCTGAACTCGCTGCGCTTCGGTCCCATCCACGGCGACTCGGCCGCGGCGAAAACCAACCGACGGCTGTTTGCAGGAGTTGTTTCCGGCATCGCGCATTACGGGAATTGCATCGGCGTGCCGACGATCGGCGGGGAGGTTTACTTCGACGAAAGCTACAACGGCAATCCGCTGGTGAACGTCTTCAATCTCGGCGTCCTCCGGCATGAGCAGATCGCGCGCGGCGCGGCGAAAGGTGTCGGCAATCCGGTGTTTTACGTCGGAGCAGAAACCGGTCGGGATGGCCTGGCGGGAGCCGCGTTTGCTTCCCGAGATCTGACCGAAGAGTCCAGGGAAGATCGGCCCGCGGTGCAGGTTGGCGATCCATTCCGGGAGAAGCTGCTGCTCGAAGCTTGCCTGGAGTTGCTGGCCACCGATGCGGTCGCAGGCATCCAGGACATGGGTGCGGCGGGACTCACTTGTTCCACTTGCGAGACGGCGAGTCGGGGCGGGACCGGCGTAGAGATCGACCTCGCGAAAGTGCCGCAGCGAGAGGCGGGAATGACGCCTTACGAGACGATGCTCAGCGAGTCGCAGGAGCGAATGTTGATCATCGTGAAGAAGGGCCAGGAGCAAGTCGTTGAGGAGATTTTTGAGAAGTGGGATCTTCCCTATGCGGAGGTCGGAACCGTCCGGGACGATGGGATGATGCGGGTGCTCGATTATGGACGGCTGGTTGCGGAAATCCCCGCGAGCAAGCTGGCGGATGACGCGCCAGTTTATTCCCGGGAGACGAAAGCGCGGCCGCGGCCCGATCCTTTGGACGCCAGCAGTTTGCCGGAAGTGGACGTGCGCTCGGCGTTGCTCGCTTTGCTGGCTCATCCGAGCATCGCGTCGAAGAACTGGGTGTATCGGCAATACGACCACATGGTTCGCGCCGGCACGGTCGTTTTGCCTGGCTCGGATGCCGCGGTTTTCCTCATTCGCGAAGCGGGAAAAATCGTCGCCGCCACCAGCGACTGCAACTCCCTCTACTGCGCGCTCGAGCCGCGTCAGGGCGCGCGGATCGCGATTGCGGAAGCTGCCCGGAACCTTGCTTGCAGCGGAGCGACGCCGATCGCGGTCACGGACAATTTGAACTTTGGAAATCCGCACCATCCGGAGAATTTTTGGCAGCTCGTGGAATGCGTGGAAGGCCTCGCGGAAGGTTGCCGCGCCTTTGATACTCCGGTCACCGGCGGGAATGTTTCCCTTTACAACCAAAGTCCCGCAGGAGCGATCGATCCGACGCCGACCGTCGGGATGGTCGGACTGATCGAAGACGCAAAGCATGTCACGCGCTCGCATTTCCAATCGGCGGGCGATGCGATTCTGCTCCTCGGCGCGCCCGGCAGCGGGCTTGGTGCTTCGCATTTCCTGAAGGTGCTCCACGGACGCAAAGCGGGGCGTGTTCCGGAACTCGATTTCACCGTCGAGCGCGCGCTGCACGATGCGTTGCGGAGCATGATCAAGTCAGGCTTGGTGAAGAGCGCGCATGATTGCAGCGAGGGCGGATTGGCCGTTGCTTTGGCGGAGTCGTGTCTCTCAAACCCAGCGAACCAGATCGGCGCGACGGTTCAGCTCAGCGGGGAAAACGCGTCCGCTGGATCACTGCTGGATCTGCTCTTCAACGAAGCTCAGTCGCGAATCGTCCTCAGCACCTCGGCGACCAATGCGGCAGCGGTCCTCGCTTTGCTGGAATGGCGCGGCGTGCCTGCACGGCGACTCGGCACCGTGGGCGGAGATGCTTTGAAGATCACGGCACACGGGCAGGAAATCACCTGGCCGATCTCCGAACTTCACCACGCCTGGTTCGAGTCCATCGCGGAGGCGATGGGGTAAAGCAGCGAGTCGCTGGTTGATCTGAGCGGACGGCTGGGTTCCGCCGAGGCGAGCGCCGGCGCGCTTCCCGGGAAGAAAACGCGCCGGCTAGCTCCGGATGCTTACCACTCGATGACGAAGAGCGACACCGCCTGGCGCGCGAGCGAAACCTTGAGAGTGGCTGCGCCATCTTTCACCGCGATGGTGCTGGCAGGACCGGCGGCGGCCAGCTGACCGGCCTTTTCCAACCGGGCATACTGCTCCGGCGTCGGCTGTTGAGGTGAACCGATGCTCTTCCAGACCTCGAAGGAATTGCTGTGTTCCGCATCGACGCGGAATTGCTGGATCCGCGCGTTGCCGTTCGGAACTGGCAGGCCGGTCAGCGCGATCTCCAAGTCCGCAACCGGCCCCGCAACGTCGTCGTCATGGTAGTGCCAGGTCATCACGCTGAGCTTCTTTTGGTCGAGGCTCGCCATGGCGGAAACGTCTGCTGCTTCCCGGACTCCCGTTTTCCGGACGACTTCCAGCGGAACGGTGGCGCTGCTTTCCACGGGCAAACGCTGGCCACTCATCTTGCCGAACATCCGGAAGACATTCATCACCGGAAGATCGATTCCGTTATTCGCCAGCACGCGGAACCCGGCGAAATAAGGCTTGTCTTCGAACTGAAACGCCCAGGTCAACGCTCCTTCGAGATTCACGCCGTGCTTGTCCGCGAGCTCGTATTTCCGGGCGAAGCTGGCCGCGGTGTAGCTGGAATACATGGTGCCATTCCGATAGCCGAGATGCGCTCCGGTGCAGGCGGCGCAACCGTCCGGATCCGACTCGCCGATGACGATGGGTTTGTCCTTGAGCTGGGGATACTTCGCGATCAGGGAAAAGGCGCTGTCGATGTTTTGCAGCTGGCTCGACATGCCCATCCGGACATGGCCTTCGACAAACTTCGGGCTGCCTTTCGCGTGGAAGGAGAGGAAATCCAGCGGCGTGCCTTTCTGGCCGGTGACGTAATTTGTTCCGTTCAGGCAATGCTCAAAGAAGTTCCGCATCCAGTTGCCGCCTGGGCCGCCGGCGGTTTCAGGTCCACCGACCTTGGCTTTCGGCAGAGCGCGGCGGACGCCGTCCACGGTGTAGTCGTAGAGCTTGAAAAACTCCTCCTGGGTGCCGTTCCAATACTTGAGGTTTGGCTCGTTCCAGAGCTGCCACCACCAGCTTTCCGCTTCGGCTTGGCCGTATTTGTCCACGCAGTGCTTCGTCCACTGGAAGACGAGCTCGCGCCACTTGTCGTAGTCATTCGGCGGATAGGTCCAGCCGGTGTAGATTGAATTGTAAGGGTCGCCCGGTTTCCAGTGATGTTCGTAAGGCTCCGGCTTGCTGGAGAGCGCCTTCGGCATAAAGCCAATCTGCACGTAAGGCTTCAGGCCGTTCTGCAAATACGTGTCGAAAATCCGATCGACGATCGTCCAGTCATAAACCGGTTTTCCGTTGGCGTCCTCCGTGTAAGCGTTTGTGCTGCCCCACTTCAGAGCTGGCGTGCCGTCGCCTGTCACGAGCAGGCTGTGCGTGCGGACGAAGCCGCCGTGCTTCCCGAGCTTGCCCAATTCGCCGATGAGCTTCTTCCCGTTTTTCATGTAGGTGTAGTTCGGCTCGTCGTAACCGAAGTACCGCCAGATCGGGCGCATCTCGCCGGCTTTCTTGGAAGCGTCGATGCGAATGGTGACGGGGAAGTTTGGCGCGGGAGCAACCGGCGCGGTCACTGCGGGAGCTGCAGCCGGAGCTGGAGTGGCGACAGGATCGACGGCGCTGGCGAACTGGAGCAAACCGAAGCTGGCTGCAGCGATGAGGGCGGGAATTCGGAACATGGTAGGAGGCAGAGGAAGCATTCTAGTGGGGAGTTGAAGCAGGCTGAGGACTCGGGCTGAGTGACTGAAATATCAGATGAAATCGACGAGGCATAGCGGAATTACGAGCCTTCGGCGAAGACGTTGGAAGTTCCTTTTGCGCCAACCGAAAGCCGGTGTCCGGATTAGCAGAAATCGAGATTTGTCCGGAGAAAACGAGGGCTTTGTCCGGAGCGTGGGAGTCCGCTTGACCGCCTGACTCGCGCCGCTACTGTCGCGGCTCTCCCGATCCTGTTTGAAGCATCACCGACCAACCCACGAGTGCGGAGTTTTCGCCGTATTCGGCCATCCAAATGCCGCCGTTCTCACTTACTACGGCCTTTTCGCACTACAGCATCGGGGGCAGGAAAGCGCCGGAATCGTCACCGCGAGTGGCCCGAATACGCCGTTCATCCGGCACGTGGACATGGGGCTCGTTTCCCAGGTTTTCACGGCGGCACACCTCGAGCGGCTGAAGGGAAATCGTGCGATCGGGCACGTGCGTTATTCCACCACCGGATCGAGCACCGTCGCCAACGCCCAGCCGCTGATCGCCAATACTTCGCGCGGTCAGTTGGCGATCGGACACAACGGAAATCTCGTGAACGCTGCGGTGTTGCGCGACGAGCTGGAACAGCGCGGATCGATTTTCCAAACGACGGTCGATAGCGAAATCATCGTTCATCTTTTGGCTCAGCCACACGGAACCAACGGCGTGCTCGCAGCGCTCCGGAAGATCCAGGGCGCCTATTCGCTGGTGATGATGAGCGAACGCGAAATCATCGGCGTGCGTGATCCATTTGGCTTTCGTCCGCTTTCGCTCGGGAAGCTCGAAGGCGCGTGGGTGCTTTCCAGCGAAACCTGCGCGTTCGATTTGATCCACGCCGAGTTTGTCCGCGAGATCGAGCCGGGCGAAGTCGTGATCATCGACGAAAACGGCGTCCGGTCCGAGTTCCCGTTCAACACGGAACGCCGCGCCTTCTGCATGTTCGAGTACGTCTATTTTGCCCGGCCGGATTCGATCATCAGCAACATCAACGTCGCGCGAGTTCGAACGGAAATGGGCCGGGAACTGGCTCGGCTTCATCCTGTGGAAGCAGACCTCGTCGTGCCGGTTCCCGACTCCGGAAACTACGCCGCGCTCGGCTTTGCGGAAGAACTCGGGATCGAGTACAGCCACGCTTTTGTCCGCAACCATTACATCGGGCGCACTTTCCTCCAGCCGACGCAGCTCATCCGCGACTTCAATGTGCGCGTGAAGCTGAACCTGATCAAAGAAGCTGTGGAAGGAAAACGCGTTGTCGTGGTGGACGATTCGATCGTCCGCGGGACGACTGCCCGCGCTCGTGTGGTCAATCTCCGCGAGGCCGGCGCGAAGGAAGTGCACATGCGCATTTCCTGTCCGCCGCACAAGTTTGCCTGTCACTACGGCATCGATTTTCCCGATCCGGAAAAGCTCATCGCGAATCAACATACGCTGGAGCAAATCCGCGATTATCTCGGCGCGGATTCGATCGGTTATCTGGATGTCGCCGGGATGGTGCGGGCGACGAAACAGGATCATTCCAGCTTTTGCCTCGCCTGCTTCACCGGCGAATATCCGGTGCCCGTGGATCCGACGCTGGACAAATACATCATGGAGCGGCGGCAAAATCGGATGAACCTCCTCTCGGTTCCGGATGAACATCCGGAGCTGTTCGAAAAGGCGCTTTAAGTCGGGAACATTCCGCATGAAAAGCAAGCCGTCATCTGCCCGACAGGTTCCGCCGCAGAAAGCTTACGCGCAAGCGGGCGTGGACGTGGATCTGGGGAACAAAATCAAAAGCCGGATTCACGATCGGGTGAAAGTCACGCACGGCCCCGAAGTGCTCGGGAAGATCGGCGGATTCGGCGGACTTTTCCGTCCAGATTTCAAGGGGATGAAAGAGCCGGTGCTCGTCTCGAGCGTGGACGGCGTAGGGACGAAACTGAAAATCGCCTTTGCCCTGAACCGGCACGACACCGTGGGGCAGGATCTGGTGAATCATTGCGTCAACGACATCGCCGTGGTCGGTGCGCGGCCGCTCTTTTTCCTGGATTACATCGGCGCCGAACGGCTGGAGCCGCGCGTCTTCGAGCAACTAATGAAAGGCTTCACCAAAGCCTGCAAGGAAGCGGGCTGCGCGCTGATCGGCGGCGAAACCGCGCAGATGCCGGGCATGTATCAGCGGGGAGAATACGATCTGGCGGGGACGATTGTCGGCGTGGTGGACCGCGCCAAAGCGCTCGACGGCAGCCGGATCAAAGCAGGCGACGTGATCATCGGGTTGCCGGCCAACGGGCTGCACACCAACGGATACTCGCTCGCGCGGAAGGTCCTCTTTGATCAGATGAAACTCGGCCCGGATTCGCGGCTGCCCGGTGTGGCGAAATCGCTTGGGGAAGAATTGCTGCGCGTACATCGCAATTATCAACCGCTCCTCGCGACGCTCCCGCCGCGGATGGTCAAAGGACTCGCGCATATCACCGGCGGCGGTTTGGTGGATAATCTGCCCCGCATTCTCGCCCAGAATCTCGACGCGGTGATCGAGACGAAATCCTGGAAGGTTCCCGCGATTTACGCGCAGATCGAAAAGGGCGGGGGAGTGGACCGAGCCGAGATGTACCAGGTCTTCAACATGGGCATCGGGATGACCGTCGTGGTCTCGGCGGCGGAAAGTGCGGCGGCATTGAAGCTGACCAAAGGCCGGCTGATCGGCCGGGTGGAACGCGGATCTGGCGTGGTGCGGCTGGCGTTCTAGCGCGCGCGTCAGCATGCGAGTTCACTCGTGGGAACTTTCGCCTTGGCACCGTCCCGAGCGTTCGTTAATCACCACCTCACTTATGAAGCGACTTTCCGTCCCGGCAGCCCTCGCTCTGGCCCTCCTGTTTACGGCGGCCTGCGAGCCCTACAATCCAAGGCCGCCGAAGAAGGAGCCGGGTGGTTTTCATCCGCCAAAGCCGAGACCCTCTGCCCAGATGTCCAGTGAGACAGAGGTGACGACTTCCTCGGAGACCGTCGAGTCCACTCCACCGCCACCTCCGTCGCCGACCGGTCCGATTGCTCCAGTCGAGCCGACCAGACCCGTGGGTGAACTGCCTTACGCCAAAGCGGTTCCTGGCAAACCCGGCTTCGTCAGCAGCCCGTACGATCCTTACAAAGGTTACATCGACGTGCGCGGATTTCCTCCCGGTACGGAGGTAAAGGATCCGTATTCCGGAAAAACTTTCCTCGTCCCCCCGTTCTGAGCTGACGCAGCTTAGCGACTCAGCCCGGCCGCGGAGCAACGTGCTTCCGGCCGGGCTTTTTTTCCCTTTTGTGACTCATCTCGCGATCATTGGCCCCGGCTTGCTCGGCGGCTCCATCGCGCTCGCCGCGCGGGCTCGCGGCTTGCATCGCGTGGCGCTTTGGGCTCGGCGGCCGGAAGCAGTCGAGGAGATCGAACGGCGCGGAATTGCTGATCTTGCCTCCACCGATCTCAAGTCCGTCGTCGCCGGCGCGGATCTCGTCGTGCTTTGCGTGCCGGTCGGCGCGATGCCGGAGTTGGCGCAGCAGATCGTGGAGTTTCTTCCCCGTGCGGCCGTCGTCACCGATGTCGGCAGTGTGAAGGCGAAGGTCTGTGCTTCGCTCGGCGGGATCTTCCGGAGTCGCGCGCGTTTCGTCGGGAGTCATCCGATGGCTGGCTCCGAGCAAACCGGGCTGGCGGCCGCACGCGCGGAGTTGTTTGAAGGATCCGTTTCGATCATCACTCCGGGACCCGAAGCGGATCTGGAGGCGGTTGCCTTGCTGGAACAATTCTGGAGCTCGCTCGGCTGCCGCGTGGCTCACCTTGCACCCGAAGAGCATGACGAGATGGTCGCGCTGGTCAGCCATCTTCCCCATCTGCTCGCGGCGACTTTGGTGAATCTGATCTCCAGCGAAAATGCCCGCGCTTTTGATTTCTGCGGGCCGGGATTCCGCGATACCACCCGCGTCGCCAGCGGTCCGCCCGCAATGTGGGCGGAAATCCTCGCGACCAATCACGAGCCGGTTCGCCGCGCCGCAGAGGCAATGATTGAAAAGCTCCGCGAAATCGTAACACTCCTCGACCGCGATCCACCGATGACCGATTTCCTCACCCAAGCCAAAACGCAGCGCGATCGTCTGCGGCTCCCGAAAACCCCGCATGTCTGACTGGAGAATCCAACGCGGCCCGACGCTGCAGAACGAGCTGGAAGTCCCAGGCGACAAAAGCATTTCGCATCGCGCGGTGATGCTCGCCGCGTTGAGCAACGGCCCTTGCGTCATCCGGGGATTTTTGCCCAGCGAAGATTGCCTCTGCACCGTCGCTGCGATGCGCGCGCTGGGGGTCGAAATCGAAGCTGCGGATGAAACCACGCTGATCGTCCACGGGAAGCGCCGGGTTTTCACCGCACCGAAGCGCGATATCGATTGCGGCAACTCCGGAACCACCATGCGCCTGCTCGCCGGGCTCCTCGCCGGCCAGCCATTCAAGAGCCGCTTGATCGGCGACGCGTCGCTTTCGAAGCGCCCGATGAAGCGCGTCATCGAACCGCTCACCCAGATGGGCGCGAAGATCGTCGCAGAAGGTGCGGACGGCCGGCCGCCATTGCTGATCGAAGGCGGCAAGTTGAAGCCGATTACTTACTTCAGCCCCGTCGCCAGCGCGCAGGTGAAAAGCGCGGTTTTGCTCGCCGGAATGTATGCGAGCGGCAAAACCAGCGTCACCGAGCCGACGCAAAGCCGGGATCACACCGAGCGGATGCTCAGCTACTTCCTCGTGCGGCCGCAGAAGAAAGATCTCACGGTGGCGTTGCACGGCGGACTCACTCCGGAGTCGCGCGATTTCAGCGTCCCGGGAGACATCTCGAGCGCGGCCTTCTGGATGGTCGCTGCCGCCGCGCAACCCCATGCGCATTTGCTGATCAAAAACGTCGGGCTTAATCCGACGCGCACGGGGATTCTCGCAATTTTGGTTCGAATGGGCGCGCAGGTTCGGGAAGTCGTCGAAAGCGAAGAAGCCGAACCGTTCGGAGTGATCGAAATTCACGGCGCGCGCCTGAAAGGAATCGATATCGGCGGGGAAGGCGGGAAAGAAATCCCGAACATCATCGACGAAATTCCGATCCTCGCCGTGGCCGGAGCTTTGGCTCAAGGCCGCACCACGATCTCGAATGCCAGCGAACTTCGGGTGAAGGAAACCGATCGGCTGGCGGCAATCGCGACGAACCTCCGCGCGATGGGCGCGCAGGTCGGCGAGACGGAAGACGGTCTCGAGATTTTCGGTGGAGCGCCGCTGCATGGCGCGCGCATCGACAGCTTCGGCGACCATCGGATCGCCATGGCTTTCGCGATTGCCGGACTTTTTGCCGAAGGCGAAACGACGATCACGAACACCGAATGCGTGAATACTTCCTACCCGGGCTTTTACGAAGCACTGACGAAGATCATCAAGGATAAACCCGGCCTGCAAACCCCGGTGATCACCTCGCTTCCTTCCTGAACGTGACTGGGGAAAACTCGCGCGTGGTGATTGCCATCGATGGTCCCGCTGCTTCCGGGAAGAGCAGCGTCGCCCGGACTCTCGCGCGCAAACTGCAGTTTGTTTATGTGAACACGGGGGCGATGTACCGCGCCATCGCCTGGCATGCCGTGGAGCAAAAAGTCCCGACGCTCGATGCGGAACGCGTGGTCGCTTTGCTCACGCGGACGCGGGTGGAATGCGGCCTCGCCGGGAAGGAATCGACGATTTTGATCAACGGAGTCGATCCGACTCCGCACCTCAGCGAGGAGTCGGTGAACCTGAATGTCTCCAACATCGCGACGGTTCCGGAAGTCCGCCGCTTGCTGGTCGCGTTGCAGCGGGAATACGCGATCGGGCAGGACGTAGTCATGGAAGGTCGCGAC
>DASVRR010000308.1:0-27538 GCA_036388515.1 Chthoniobacteraceae bacterium
GTGGCCCGGCGGATCGCCCAAGGAAGAAGAAGAAACGCTGCTTAGAAAATGATGACGGGAATTCCACCTGGCGCGGCAGTCGCGACAGGAGTCGGTGTCGGCGTGGTCACCGAGACTGGCGGGATTCCCGTGTAGCTATTGATCGGCGAGAACAAGGTCCGGGACGTTCTTGATCCACGGACTTTGAAGGGAGTTTCCGTCCGGAGAATGGAAGACTGAGTGGCGGTCACCAGGTCGGCGTCGCCAGCCGCTCCCAGATTGTCAGTGTTGGTGCCGGGTGCTCCGGGCACTTCGATCGTGATTCCAAAATCGGAACCTCCCGTGGCGGAGCTGACTAGAACTGCGGTGTTTGCCGTCGTGGAAAGACGTCCTTCGCCCTCGAACTTAATCGCTTGAGGATAGCCTTCCATCTGCGCGGTAAACGATCCTTCCGCAGCAGTCCGAACTGCCAGATTTTGGGTGGAACCAGTGGCCGTGGCTGATCCGGCAGTTCCGGATGCATCCGCGGTGATCAAACTCGCCACGCCCAGCAAAGAGCCGGCGATGCGACGGGAAGCCAGGTCGGCGATGCCGGTGGCGGCGCCGTAATGAAGGAAACCTTCGTGGAAGACGGAGAAGCGGCCATTTCCCTCAAAACTGGAACTCACTCCGAACTGCACAAGGCCGATCAGATTGCGGCCGCTCAGGGTTGCGGAATACGTGCCGTCCGCGTTGATCCCGGGGAAGTTGTTGTCATCGAACGGGCCGCCGACCAGCGCTTGCGCGGATTGGTTCACGGGAGAGTGATCGAGGAGCAGGCTCAGCAGGACGAGCGGGGCGACCTTCTTCATGCGGCGGGTGGCGTTTTTCATACGATGTTTGGGGAAAAAATTCGGGGTGAACTGCGCGTGAGCTGCTCTGATAGGCGGCCGGCGCGGCCAGCGTCAACCTCTTTTCTCCACTCCGGAGAGAAACTCGAGCGCGCGGCTCAGCGCGCGGGCTCGGTGGCTGAGCTGGTTCTTGGTGGCGGCAGGAAGTTCGGCGAAGGTTTCGCAGAAGCCTGCGGGGACAAACAGCGGGTCGTAACCGAAGCCGCCAGCGCCGCGCTCGGCGTTGACGATCACTCCTTCGACCGCGCCTTCAAAGGTTCCCAGCACTGCGCCGCGTTCGGCCAGAGCGATGACGCAGCGAAACCTCGCGACGCGCTTTTTTCCCCGCACGCCGCCGGCGGAAAGCTCGCTCAGGAGTCGCGCGCGGTTTTCCTCGTCGGTGGCGTTCGCTCCAGCATAACGCGCGGAATAGACGCCGGGGCCATTTCCGAGCGCGTCCACTTCGAGCCCGGAATCATCCGCGAGCACCAGCCCCTCAAACCATTGCGCGGCGGCGAGGGCTTTGATCACGGCGTTTTCGGTGAAGGTGGTGCCGGTTTCTTCCGGAGCGGGCACTTCGGGATAAGCGTTGAGATCGGTGACGTCCCAAGCGGGTCCGAGGATCGCCCGGATCTCGGCGGCTTTGTGGGCGTTTTTGGTGGCGAGGAGCAGGCGGTGCATTGGGGCGCTGCGGGGAGGGAATCAGGAAAGCTGGAACTCGGGGAAGAACGTTTCGGGCGGGACCTGGGTCTGCAGCATCGCTGGCACGGAGCGCGAGCGGCTGCTGGCGGTGGTTTCTCCCAATGGGGAGGAAACGTCCGTTCCGGAGGAAGCGTCAACTCGGGAGGAAGCGTGAACACGTGCGTGCGTCCGGCGGGCCGCCGGGCGCGACAGGCCAGCGGCCTGTGCTCCCCGGGTGGGAGGAGCGACGTTCCTTCCGGCTCGTGGTCGAGATTGCCCTTTCCCCAGTTCCCGCTTTCCTGATTCACTCGGCGCCCCTTTCCGCCATGAGCCAGGAACGCCGCAAACCTTATCCTTTCGACCGGATCGAACCCCGCTGGCAAGCCCGCTGGGCCGAGGCTCAGACCTTCCACGTGCTCAATCCCGGCGAGCCCGGTTTCGACGCGACTCGCCCGAAATATTACGTGCTCGATATGTTCCCCTACCCGAGCGGTTCGGGGCTGCACGTGGGGCATCCGGAAGGTTACACCGCCACGGACATCATCACGCGCTACAAGCGGATGCGCGGCTTCAATGTGCTGCATCCGATGGGCTGGGACGCGTTTGGTTTGCCCGCCGAGCAGCATGCGATCAAGACCGGGGAACATCCGGCGATCAATACGCAGCGCAATGTGGACAACTTCCGCGGCCAGCTTCAGCGGATCGGTTTTGCCTACGACTGGCAGCGCGAAGTCAACACCACGGATCCCGGATACTTCCGCTGGACGCAGTGGATTTTCCTCCAGCTGTACCACAGCTACTACGATCCGGAGCTGAAGAAGGCGCGGCCGATTGCTTTGCTGGAAGACGCGCTCTCGGAGCATCCGCAGCGGCTCGGCGAGTGGCAGGCGGACGACTTTCTTTCCGCGCAGCACGCGACTTTCACCGAGCTGGAGGAAGGCGAACGCCGCGCCGCGCGTCGCCGGATCATCGAGCAGGCGCGTCTGGCTTACGTCTCGGATGCACCGGTCAATTGGTGCCCGGAGCTCGGCACCGTGCTGGCCAATGAGGAAGTCATCGACGGCAAAAGCGAAGTCGGCGGGCATCCGGTCGAGCGGCGGCCGATGCGCCAGTGGATGCTCCGGATCACGGCGTATGCGCAGCGGTTGATCGATGAGCTGGACGGACTTGATTGGCCGGAAGGAATCAAGGCGCTGCAACGAAACTGGATCGGCCGGAGCGAAGGCGCGGAAGTGGATTTCACCGTGGTCGAGAGCGCCACGGCGGATCTTCCGGAGCCGGACGAGGCGGTGAAAATCCGCGTCTTCACCACGCGGCCGGACACGCTTTACGGCGCCACTTATCTCGTGCTCGCGCCGGAACATCCGCTGGTCGATCAGCTCGTGGCGGAAGCCTGGCCGGCCGGGACGCCGGACTTGCGGAAAGGCGATCCGACGGCGCCGAATCAGCCCGCGACTCCGCGCGAAGCGGTGGCCGCTTATCGTGCCGCGGTGGCGCGGAAAAGCGATCTGGAGCGCACCGATTTAGCCAAGGAAAAAACCGGCGTCTGGACCGGCGCCTATGCGCACAACCCGGTGAACGCCGAGCGCATTCCGATCTGGATTGCGGATTACGTGCTGACCGGTTACGGCACCGGCGCGATCATGGCGGTACCGGCGCACGACGAGCGCGATTGGGAGTTTGCGCGCCAGTTTGGTTTGCCGATCCGGGAAGTCGTCAACCCGGCGCCGCGGCTCGGCCTGGGTGGAAGCGGCGTGTGCGAAGCCGAACCGCTGGAGTGCTTTACTGGGGAAGGTTTCGCGATGCACAGCGGGCCGCTCGACGGCTTGCCCACGGCGGAAGCAAAGCGCGAGATTCTCGCCCGGCTGGAAGACGCGGGCCTCGGCCGGCGGCGGATAAATTACAAGCTGCGCGACTGGCTTTTCAGCAGGCAGCGTTATTGGGGCGAACCTTTCCCGATCGTCTGGGAGAATGGGGAACATCGCGCGATTCCGGAGAGCGAACTCCCGCTCACGCCGCCAGAACTCGCAGACTTCAAGCCGACCGGAACGGGCGAGCCGCCGCTGGCCAAAGCCACGGATTGGCTCCGCTACGGGAGCTCTTCGTCTTCTTCCTCGTCTTCATCTTCATCCCCGGAACGCAGGGAAAAAGACGAGGAGGAAAACTTCGCGACCCGCGAGACGAACACGATGCCGCAATGGGCGGGAAGTTGCTGGTATTACCTGCGCTATTGCGACGCGCGGAACGCCGAGCGCTTTGTCGGGGAAGAAGCGGAACGTTATTGGATGACCGGCCGCGTCACGCCGCCGGAAACCTCCGTGCTGGAGCGCTCCGGTTTGCTGGAAGTCGGAACCGGAACCGCGTCCGAAGCGCCGGTGATCATCCCGGCCGCGGGCGAACCGGCGGCAACTTCCAGGGAAGAAAGCGCGGCGCTTGCCTCGAGCGCGGCGTCTTCGCTCCCGCACCACGGCGGCGTGGATCTCTACGTCGGCGGCACGGAGCACGCGGTGCTCCATCTGATGTATGCGCGCTTCTGGCACAAGGTGCTCTTCGACCTCGGTCACGTCTCGACTCCGGAACCTTTTCAGCGGCTCGTGAACCAAGGCCTGATCCTCGGGGAAGACGGCCAAAAGATGTCCAAGAGCCGCGGCAACGTGGTCAATCCGGATGACGTGATCGCGGAATATGGCGCGGATGCTTTGCGCTGCTACGAGATGTTCATGGGTCCGCTCGAGGCGACGAAACCGTGGAGCATGAATGGCGTCGAAGGCGTCGCGCGTTTCCTCGCCCGCGTCTGGCGGCTGGTCATGGAAGAAAACCAGGCCGGCGAATGGGTGCTGACTCCGGCGATCCAGGATGTCCCGATGGAAAAGCCGATCGCGAAAGTCGTCCACGCGACGATCAAAAAAGTCACGGAAGACATCGAGGCGCTCAGCTTCAACACCGCGATCTCGCAGATGATGATCTGCGTGAATGCGCTCATCCCCGCGCAGCCGCGTCCGCTCGCGGCGGTGCGGCTGCTCTTGCAGGTGCTCAATCCCTTTGCTCCGCATCTCACGGAAGAACTTTGGGAACAGCTCGCGGGGAGCAAAACCGCGCCCGCCGGGCAGCCGCTGCTCGCGGATGCTGCGTGGCCTTCCTACGATCCGGCGCTTTTGATCGAGGATGAAATCGAGATGCCGATCCAGGTCAACGGCAAGCTGCGGGACAAAATCGTGGTGAAGAAGGAAGCCACGCGGGAAGAGATCGAAGCGCTCGCCCGGAGCAGCCCGAAGATCGCCGAATGGACCGCGGGGAAGGAGATCAAGAAAGTCGTCGTGGTCCCCGGCAAGCTGGTCAACGTGGTGATCGGCTGACGTTGCAATTGGCGCGCCAAGCAACTCCTGCGAGGCTCCGGGGTTCGCCTTCCCACGTTTATGCCGCGCCTGAAAATTCTCATCCCCGTCCTCGCGGTTCTCGTCCTGGCGAATGTCGCCTGGCTGGTTTATTCCCGCTGGGGTTTGGTCACGATCCATGCGGAAGATCGGCCGCTGAGCGAAGTCGTCCGCTCGATTGAAAAGCAAGCGGGGATCACGCTCAAAACCAACGCCGATCCGGCGCTCAAGGTGAAGATGAACGTCACGCGCGTTCCCCTGGCCGATGCGCTGGAAACGCTCGCCACCGTGACCGACATGCGCTGGCGGCTGACCTATGTTTTTGCCCCGAGCAAAGGCGAAATCTCGAGCGCGGTTTCCGGACTGACCAGCAGCCAGCGTCCGGAAGGTTGGAAGACCGCGTATCTTCCCGTCGGGCAGATTGCTTTTGGCGATGGGACGGAAATTCCTTCCGATCCGCGCAAGGACACCTGGAACGTCAAGGCGCCGGAGCAAAAGACGCTGCAAGCCTATCTGGAAGACGCTTCCCGCAATGTTTCCGCCGCGTTCACCTTTCCGGAAAGCTGGAATCCGGCGATCGGGAAGACTTTCAAGAGTGATCAAATCTCGGATCTCGCGCCGAAGCTGGCGAAGGCAGCTGGAGGCAAAGTGGAAGAGATCTTTGTGCTGCAAGGCGGCGATCGTCGCGGTCCGGACATGGCCGGCGGGGAAGCTCCGCCAGCGGGCGGACGGCCGGAGGGCGGGCGGGGAATGGGCGGGTTTAGCCGGGAAGGAATGGAGCAGCGCGTCCAGGCGGAGATCGATCGCTTGCCGCCCGAAAAACGAGCTGCGGCGCAAAAGGAAGCTCAGGAAATGCGGAGCCTTTTCGAGGGAATGCGCGACCTGACTCCGGAGCAACGCATGGCGAAAATGGAAGAAGTGTTTTCCCGGCCGGAAGTCCAGGAGCGCATGGAGGAACGCGACGCCGCGCGCGATGCCCGCCGCACTCCGGAACAACGCGTCCAACGTTACAAACGCTACGTGGAGCGCAAAGCCGCGGCGAAGTCCGGCCAGGCGCCGCAAGGAGGCGGACGCTAAGATGAAACCTGCTTCCGCCACGAACCGCGGTTTCACTTTGATCGAGCTGATCGTCGTCATCGCGATCATCGCTTTGCTCGCGTCGCTGCTTTTGCCGGTGACTGGCTCGATCATGGAAAAAGCGCGCAGCAGCCAATGCTCGTCGAACTTGCGCCAGGTCGGGATCGCGGTGAGTTCCTACGCGACCGATCACGACAACTACTTCCCGAAGATCGAAACCGATCCGAACGGCGACGTGAAGGTTTACGGTCCGGATGAAGAAGTGAAGAGCCTTGTGGAGACGCTGAAACATTACGGACTCGACGAGCGGTTTGTGCAATGCCCGAGCGATCTGAAGGGACCGAATTACTTCAAGAAGAAAGGCAGCAGCTACGAGTGGCGGCCTTATCTCGACGGGGAAAAAGTGAACAACCCCGTGATGTATGGAAGGCGCGGCGCGATGGCCGTTCCCGCCTCGCGGATTCGGATCTGCCTGGATTACACGCCGATCCACAACGGCCAGCAAAACCGACTCTACGCAGATGGCCGTGTTCGCGGCTTCTGAGTCGCCGGAATCGTCCTCGTCCTCGTCCTCGTCCTCGTCCTCCTACTCCTACTCCTACTCCTCAGAGGGTGTCTAAGAAGTCGTCACAGCAAAGAAATCATCCGCAGATTGCGCAGATGGACGCAGATTGGGAGTCGAACTCGGTCAATCTGCGGAATCTGCGGACGTAAATTGTTCCCCATGCTCCGGATGGATCGCCCGCTCACGGCGGGCGAACCGGAACTCGCGGCGTTTTTCATCCGGCAGAGCATCTCTTCCTGAGTTCCTGCCTTCCTCACTTTTCTTCCCCATCCTCAGGAAAAACCGGCGGCGGAGTGGATTAGGAAAGCAGGAACTCAGGAAAAAATCTGAATCAGCTGGAGCGATTTGCCGAAATCCTCCGCAATCCGTGGTCTCCGGTAAATTCTTGGAAAACTCGCGCCTCACTCGTCTTCCGGGAACAAAAGTGCGCGACCTGACATCCGGCAAACCCGTTGCGCCGAAAGAACATTGTTGCTACCTGTGCAACAGCAATGGACGCCGCCACCAAACCGACCACCGGAATCCTCGCGCTCGAGGGAGAAATCGATCTCCATCGTTCACCCGAGGTCAAGGATTCCCTGCAGCCGCTCATCGAGCAAAAGCTGCCCCGCATTTTGATCGATATGTCGGCGGTCGATTACATCGACAGCTCCGGGCTCGCGGTTTTCATCGAGACGCTGCAACGGGTCGTCAGCTATGGCGGGAAGTTCGGGCTCTTCGGCCTCCGGGAAAGTGTCCGCAGCATCTTCGACATCGCGCGGCTGGATCAGGTCTTCCAGATCTTCCCGGACGAAGCTTCCGCGCAATCCGCGGCTTAGCGCGTCCGGCGAAGGCGAGGGGAGACAGCGGGCGCGGTGCAAATGCTGGTGGAATCCGGCGGCGATTCTAGGATGATGGGCGAGCTCTCGCAGATCAGCCGGCTTCCCCGCCGCTCGCCTCCGAGCTTTTCGCAGTAGCCCATGGAAATCTATATTCTTCACGCCGGCACGCAGCTCGGTCCCTTTACGGAGGAAGTCGTCCAGACCCTGCTGCGGCAAGGCAATGTCTCCATCGCCGATCCCGCGTGGAGCCCGGGAATGCCGGAGTGGATTCCGCTGGCCAATCTGCTCTACGCGACTCCAGGCGCTGCGGCCGACGAGGGGGAAAGCTCCGAACCTCCTCCCGCTCCCGACGCGGAGCCGGAAGAAACAACCGGCGCCGCGCCTTCGCTGATGCCGCATCGCGGCGAGACGGCGACCGCCCGGCAGAAAGCCTTCCTCACCTACATGGGCGTGAGTTTTCCTCCGGAACTCACCAAGGAATCCGCTTCACTCCTGGTGAACGACCAGATGGAGAATCCCAAAGATCCCGCGCGGATCTCCAGCTGGAACGTCGATCGCCTCCGCCTGCATCCGGAGCTTTTTGCCACGGAAATCCAGACGCGGAAAGAGAATCGGTCCCGCCATTTCCTGGAGATCTGTGAGAACGAAGGCGCGGATTATTTCGCCAAGATCACCAAAGCGCATTGCCAGGTGCTCGTGAGCTATCTCGACGTGAAGTTCCCCAACTGGGACACGCACGAAGATCGCGCGGCCTGGGATTATTTCTTCCCCGCAGTCGCGGAGAAGTTCCCGCAATTGCTGACCAAAGAAGGCAAAGGACGGTTCCATTATCCGGAGCCTTCGAAAGCCGCGAGCCACTCGGGACGACGCGCCACGGTGCCGATCCAGCCGCGCCGTTCGTCCGTGAAGATGCCGGTCCTTGCAGTCGTGAAAGGTTTGTTCTTCGGCGGGCTGATCGTCGGGATGCTTTGGTTCGGGAAACAGGTCCTGAGCGGGAAGAGCACGCTGGGGAAGAACGCCGACAAGCCGCCGTCGAGCACGCCTGCGGCTTCTTCCACGAGCAGTAATCCGGACGAACCAGTCACCGGCGATCCCGCGAGTGTTCCCGCAACTTCCGGAACTCCTGCGGTCGCCGGCGCGACTCTTCCCGCGGAAACACCGGTCGGTTCTTCCCCAGATCTCGCCGGAAGCCCCACAGCTTCGTCCCCGAGCAGCCCCAGCGCGCTCTTGACTCCGGATCCGCCGAGCACCGGAACCACCGCGGCCTCGACCTTCCCCACCGCGACGCCGGCACCGCCGGATGCGACTCCCGCGGCAAGAACCGTATTGCGCCTGACGAAGCCGTTCGAGATCCCGTCGGCCTACGGCAAAGTGAAACTTCCGCCAGGCACAACCGTGAAATTGCTCCAGCAAACCGGCACGATGCTCAAGGTCACTTATCTGAACAACACCTTCACGATTCCGGTCACTTCCACCGATCTCATCGCCGACGCACCGATGCCGGGCACGCCTCCGCCAGCCGCGCCGGCCACCATTCCCACGCCGCTTCCGGATCTCCCGCCGCTCGGTACGCCGGAGTCCACTCCCGCGCCGCCCACTTCGGTTCCCACGCTGCCGGACATCTAGGCGGATCGACCGGACTCAGCCGCTGCTTCGGCGGAGACGACGGGGTCCGGAGAAACCGGACGCGCGGGAGTTCCGCTGGATTGCTGAGCGATGACTGCAGCCACCGCCGCGACGATCAACGCCGCGCCCGCCAACATCATCGGCGTCATTTTCTCCCCGGCAAATCCCACGCCGAGAAACACGGCGACGACCGGATTGACGTAAGCATAAGTGGCGACCTGCGCCGGCGGACGATTTCGCAGCAGCCAATTGTAGGCGGTGTAAGCGAGGATCGCGCCGAAGAAAATCAGGTAAACCCAGGCGACCATGGACGAAACCGAGACCGCGGAAGGTTGAAACCGGCCGAATTCTCCGAGCAAACCGGCAGTGGCGATTTGCAGCAATCCGCCGCAAATCATCTGCATCCCCGCGGCGGTGAAAGGAGGAGCACTGCTCGGAGAACGGCCTGCGTACAAGGAACCGGCGGACCAAATCAACGCCGCCGCCAGAATCACCCCGACGCCAAAACCGAAGCCGGGTTGGGGCGTGAGGTTTCCCTGCGGGCTGACTAAAAGAGCCACGCCGACCAGGCCGCTGGCGAGTCCCAGCCAGACCAGCCACGTCGGCCGCGCGGTGATTCCGGAAAGCCAGCCGAGCATCGCCATGAAAACCGGGACGAGCGCGATGATCAGCGCCGTGAGCGCGGAAGGAACCCAAACTTCGCCGAGAGTGACGCCGCCATTTCCGCAGAGCAGCAAAGCCGCGCCGATGATCGTCGCGCGCCGCCACTCCCGAAACGCTGGCGGAGGCCCGCCGGAGCGACGGGCGAACGCGTAGAGGATCACGCCAGCCGCAAGGAAGCGCGTTCCCGCCATCAGAAACGGAGGGATGGTCGCAATCGCCAGCTGGATGGCGAAATACGTGGAACCCCAGATGACGTAAACCGTGGCAAACGCCGCCACCACGAGGAGCCGGCCGCTCATGAACCGACGTGCACCAACGCGTCGCCGACCGCTCCGACCAAAGCAAGGCCGCTGCCAACCAACTGGCACTCGCCACCGGCCGCGAGCACCAGATCTTCCGCAGAGTCTTCGCGGGTAATCCAGACCGCGCCCTTGAGACAGCGGATCGGCAGCGATTGGCCGGTAAGTTGCACCCGCCAGAGATCGTTTGGATGCAGAGACATTTCGAACATGGGAGCCGAAACCACTGGGCCGCGCAAGGAGGAGCGAGATTGGGTGAGCACTTGCATCCGACCAATCTCGGCGGATGGGGAATAAATGACAGCTCCAGTGGGGAAGATATTGGAAGAGTACAGATTCCTTGCTCCGACATCTGTATTGATCCACGTTTCTCACCAGATGAGAACGAAGCTTCCGGAAGAAAGTGCTCCACTTTACGAGCGGGTCGCGGCGCAGGTGGGAAAGCTGATCGACTCCGGAACGCTGCGGCCGGGCGACCGAATTCCTTCCGTGCGGCGGTCGAGTCGTCAGCATGGCGTGAGTGTGACGACGGCGGTCCAGGCGTATCTGGAATTGGAAAACCGCGGCTTGATCGAGGCGCGTCCGAAATCCGGCTTTTATGTGCGCCCTCGTCTGCACCACGCGCTGGCGGAACCCGGACGTTCTCGACCGGCGCTGGCCGCGCATGCCGTGGGAAAAGCCGAGCTCATGGCCCGGATCTTCGAAGCGGCCAGCCGGCCGAATGTCGTCCCGCTTGGCGCCGGTGTTCCGAGCGAGGCTTTGCTGCCGACGGCGAAACTGAATCGGCTTCTTGCGAGCGCGGCGCGAAACCATGGAGTTGCGGGGATCAATTACGACATGCCGCCCGGATGCGAACCGCTCCGGCGGCAACTTGCCCGCCGTTCGCTCGACTGGGGCTGCCATCTGGCTCCGGAGGATTTCATCGGCACCTGCGGCGGCACCGAAGCGCTGCTGCTGAGCCTCCGCGCGGTCACCAAGCCCGGTGACATCGTGGCCGTGGAATCGCCCAGTTACTTCGGAACCATTCAGGCGATCGAAAGCCTCGGTCTAAAGGCGCTCGAGATTCCCACCGATCCGCGCGACGGGCTCGACACGGACGCACTCGGCGCGGCTCTCCGGCGGCAACGCGTCGCCGCTTGCGTGGCCACGCCGAACTTCCACAATCCGCTGGGCTGTCTGATGCCGGACGACCGAAAACGCGAGCTGGTGGAACTCCTCGCCCGGCGGGAAATTCCGTTGATCGAGGACGACGTGTATGGCGACACCCATTTCGAAGGCGAACGGCCGCGCACGCTCAAGAGCTTTGATGCGAAAGGGCTGGTGTTGCTTTGCGGCTCATTTTCCAAGACGCTCGCGCCGGGATATCGGGTCGGTTGGTGCGTGCCGGGAAGATTTTTTGAGCGGGTGAAAGTCCTCAAGCTGACCACCACGATGGCCACGGCCACGCTGCCGCAACTGGCGATCGCAGAGTTCCTCCAGCATGGCGGTTACGATCATCATCTCCGCGCGATCCGCCGCACTTATGCGGAACAAGTGCAGCGCGTCAGCCACGCCCTTGCGGAAACTTTCCCGGCGAACATCAAGCTGACGCGACCGCGCGGCGGCATGTTTCTGTGGATCGAGCTGCCGCGGAAAGTCGATGCGCTCGAGCTTTTCGAGCAGGCGCTTCGGGAAGACATCAGCATCGGACCGGGTCCGCTCTTCTCCGCGAAACAGCAGTTCCGCAACTTCGTCCGCGTAAGCTGCGGACATCCCTGGTCGGCGAAACTGGAGCGCGGCATCGGCGTGCTCGGGTCGCTGGTCAAGCGCGCCGCCGGATGATTTTGTTCCGGGGGACCGCGGAAAGTCGTCATCCGGAAAAGAGCGTCCGCAGATTGCGCCGATGAATGCAGATTTTCGCCATCTACGGAAATCTGCGCCATCTGCGGACCAAGAACAGTTTGACTAGCGCCGAGCTGCTTCGAGCACGCGTTCGTATTGATCCACGGTTTCCGGAAGACCAAAGGCGCGAGTTTTCTCCCGGCTGGCGCGTTTCATCCCGGGTTCACATTGTTCCCGAGACGCGTCGAAATTGAGCGGCAAACCTGCGGTCTTCCACAGCGGCGCGGGCCAGCAGGTGGACGGGTTTACACAGAAAGGTGGAGGCGGAACTTCTAGCTGAGGCTACCGAGGACCGGCCAAAGCTTTCCGCACCGCCGGAACATCGACTCCGCTGTTGGGGAGCAACTGAAGGAGCATCTCCTGAGTAGCTCCTCTTGGGCTCTGGATCTTCTTCAACACTCGCAAAGCGCCGGGCGATTCTTCGCTTTTTTTCCCGCCGGCATCCGGTTGGAAAATCTTCTCACTAAGCGCATCGACCAAAGAGTCGAACGCCACGCTGGCTGTATCCTTTCCAGGAGCGGCGTTTAGAATCCGGTCAAGAAGGTCCCATTTCACGACGTTGGAAAGCTCCGCGCGAAGAGTGAGCCGGACGGAGACGGAAGCCGCTTCTCCTCCGAGCTTCGCAAGTTCTACCAGTTCATCCTGGAAAGCACCTTGCGGAAGCCCCTGATCGGTGAGGTGCTCAATGGTGTTGATTAGCGCGACCGACTCTTCGTGGGCTGTTCCACGAAGGATGTAAAAAGGTTCGTATCCAGACGGTTCTCTCCGGAGGAAAAAGCAGATCACCTTCCCGTGATCCCGCTCTGAGTAACCATCGGAAAACGAGGCCAGCAGACGATCTTCATCAACCCGGCTGAACTTCTTGAACCGGCGAAGGCGCTCCGCAATTGCATCCGGAAGTCCCGGCGAACTCCGCCCGCGAGGAAAGAAATAGGAGGTGAACTGAATTTTATCCGGAGGCTTGGACCCGCGGAGGATCCTGTCCGCGGTAAATTCCCCGGCGGCCTTCGAGGTACGGGTATCGATCTCCTTTACCTCCACTCCGGAGAAATTGCCTTCAGCAATCAAGTCCGCCTGCATCATCCGCGTCTCCAGCCCGCCAAGCGCCCGACTGGCCTTCAGTTTGACTGGGCCTTCCGGCTCCGCAGACGACCTTGCGACGCAGGCGAGTAAAACAACCGCGGTCGTGGCCTGAAGAAGCCCGAAATTTCTGCGCCTCACTGAGCGGCCAATGAGAGTCAGGCAAATACCCATCATAAAAGAGAGCTATCGATTGCAGAGTTGCGCTCGCCTGAGCTCGTGGCTGCTTCGAGGACGCGCTCGTATTGGTCCACGATCTCCGGCAGCGCGAAGGCGCGGGCTTTCTCCCGGCTCGCGCGTTTCATCCGGAGGAGTGTCGCCGGATCCTCCAGCAAAAGCCGCAGTCGATCCGTGAATGCGGGAAGATCCAGGAGCGGCGCAGTCAGTCCATTGACTCCATGGCTCACCACGTCGCGAACGCCCGGAATATCGCTGGCGACAATGGCCAGGGCGGACGCGAGCGCTTCGACGGCTGCGACCGGCAGGCCTTCGCTCAAGGACGGCATGCAAAGGATATCGGAGCGGGCAAGCACGGCCTGAACCTGGGCGGCGTCGAGCCAGCCCAGCAAGTGGACGCGTGCACTGAGATCGATGTTCCCCACGCGTTCGCTCACCGACGGCAGCAGCGGGCCGTCGCCGATCATGGTGAGTTGCCAGTCCAGCCGCGTCAGCTGCGCCAGCGCGTCGATGAGGAAAAGTGGATTTTTTTGCGGATTGAAGCGCCCGACGAAAACGAGCTGGCGCGGTTCTCCGAGCTTCTCCGGCGGACTTTCTTCCCCTTGTTGTAAGTCGATCCCGTTCAAGATCCGCTGCACGGGCCGCTGGTAAGCGCGCTCCGCCAGCTCTTGCACAAACGAGCTGACTGCCGTGATCGCCGCGGCCGATTTCCAGATCCGCCGGGCGAGCGGATCGATCATCCGGAAGAGCGTGTCGGTTTGTTCCGGAACACCGCCGGGGACATCGCCGAGGTGCGCGGTGATCACGTAAGGCACGCCAGTCAGCCCGTGCATGGCCCAGGCGAGCGCGCCGGTCGGCACGGCGAAGTGCGCATGAATCACGGCGGGTTTCCAGCGGTGGATATGCCGCAACGTGGGGAAGAAACTGGTGGCGCAATAAAGAGCCATCTCGTGGACGCCGCAGGTATCCGGAACACGCCGCAAGCTGGCCGTGCGGAAGACCGCGACTCCGCAGATTTCTTCCCGACTGGAACGCAGGCCGAGCGCCGCAGTCTGCACGCGGACCTCATGGCCGCGCGCCACGAGTGCTTCCGCGAGTCTTGCCGCGACTCGCCCGCCGCCGCCGCCAATTGGCGGGTATTCGTAGCAGAGGATCAGGATGCGCACGAGTCAGTGAAGCAAACCGCCCGACCTGCGAGCGAGGAAAAGCGCCGATGGGGAGATTTGCTGGAGACCGCTCTCTTGATTGGCATCGGGAAGATTCCGAGCGACAAGGGAAACGTGAAATCTGCAACCGTCGGGCAAATCCTTCTCGGGCCGGTCGTCGCTGTCCTGACGTTCCTGATGACCAACGGTTCGAGTTCTGGGGAACCTTCGCTCCATGCGCTCTTCGTCGGCGGCGGCCCGGACCTCGAGGACAATGGCGCCGCGATCGAAAGCCATCTGCGATTCGCCTCCCAGCTTCTCTCCACAGACGCCAATCGCCTGGTCCATTTCACGGACGGAAAACCCCGGAGCAAAACGGTTTCCTTCACCGACTCCTCGAAGCTGAGCATCGGCCGCCGCGCGATGGAAGTCCTCCTGCCGAACAATGACTTCGGACCTGAATCCGAGTCGCGCGCGCCGGATCTCGGAGTGAAGGTAAACGGCCCGGCGCGCCGGGAAGACCTCCGCCGTTCGATCGGCAAAGTGGCGGCGAGCGCCAAGGCGTCTCCGAAGCCAGTGCTGATCTACTTCGCCGGCCATGGTTCGCACAACTCGCGCAACGAGGAGAACAATTCGTTCAGCCTGTGGAACGATGAGGACTTGAGCGTCACTCATCTGGCGGCGGAAATCGCGCGGTTGCCTCCGGAAGCTCCGATCGCGCTGGTCATGGTGCAATGTTACAGCGGGGCTTTCGCAAACCTCATCTTCCGTCACGGCGATCCGTCCGACGGGCTCATCGAGCACGACCTCGTCGGCTTCTTTGCCGCGAGTAAGGATCGGATGGCGGCGGGTTGCGGATCGGAGATTCACGAGCCGGATTACCAGGATTTTTCGTCCTACTTCTTCGGAGCTCTGGCGGGGAAAAACCGGCTTGGTCAGCCGCTTTCGGGCGCCGACTATGACGGCAATGGAATGGTGACCATGCACGAGGCTTTCTGTTTCGCGCTGATCCACGATGGCTCGAGCGACACGCCGACTTGCACTTCGGACAGCTTCCTGCGGCGCTACGCTCCGGTGCAGGAACCGGAGCTTTTTGCGACGCCATTTGCGCGGATCGAAGCAGCCGCGACGCCAGCCCAGCGCGCGGTTTTGGAGGCGCTCTCCGAGCAACTGGAGTTGACGGGTGAGCAGCGCTTGAGCGCGGCTAAGGATCGGCTGGAATTCCATGAACCAATTGCCCGGTCCGCCTTGATCAAGCGCTACTACGAAGATCGACTCCAGCTGAACGACTTGCGGCAAAGGATACTCGCCACGCTTTTCTCCCGCTGGCCGATGCTGCGCTGGAGCAGCTCGCCGGAATACAGCGAAGCGGCTGATGCGGCGGTGGCGGAAATGGACGCAAAGCCGGCGCTCTGCCGAGAATTGCTGGAAGCAAACCAGCGCTACGAACGTGCCGATGCCGCCGTAGAAAACGAGCAGGCATTTTTGCTTCGGTTCGTCGCCGTTTGCACCCACATCATTCGCCGCAACTATCTCCAGACGAACAGCGACGCGCCGATCAAGGGAAGGTTCAACAAGCTTTGGGAGGCGGAGCAGCGAACGCTTCCGCTGGCGGCAAAGTAAAGCCCACCAGATGCGACTTTGCCTGGGCAGTTGCAATGCTTCGAGCCGCTGTTAAGAAAGCGCTCATGTCCACAGAAAATCCACCCGCTGCTTCTTCCCCAGTCAATTTGCAGGTCAAATACGACGATCTCACCGCGCGTTATTCCAACCACGTGCTGGTCAATGTCGGTAACGAGGAAGTCTATCTCGACTTCACCTCCGGCATCGTCAGCGACCGGCCCGGAGTGCAGGTCATGCCGATCCACACGCGCATCGCGATGACTCCGTCCGGCGTCGTGCGCCTGGCCCAGCTTCTCGCCCAGACCGTGCAACGTTTTCAGGTCGTGCAGGTCCAGCCGCCATCCGATCAGCCTCCGACTCCAGTCGAACCAGCCGCCGGGCAATAGAGTCGTTCCGCAGGTTTCAGAAGGCGCAAAGGTCTCCAGGCCTTTGCGCCTTTTCATTTCTTCCCCAGACTTGCTCTCCTCGGGGAAAACGCGCCAATTTCAGAGGGTGCGAACCGGGCAACGCGATCCAAGCTCGACCGCGGACAAGAGATCTTCAGAACGGCGCCAACCCCAGCGGATTTCGGTGTGGGGAGAAGTCAGACTTGTGGCGCTGCTCGTTCTTCCCTACCTGGCGCTCTTGCGGCTGGCGCAAAGTGTCGATGCGCGAGCGCTGTTTGGCTACGCCGCACTGATTTCGGTGGTGACCTTCTTCCTCTATTGGCAGGACAAGCGGAAGGCCGTGAACGGAGAGTGGCGGACGCCGGAGGCGACCCTGCATCTCTTCGAGTTTCTGGGAGGCTGGCCGGGCGCGTATCTCGCCCAGCGTGCTTTCCGGCACAAGACCTCCAAGGTTAGTTATCGCGTCGAGTTCTGGACGATCGTCGCCTTCCACGAATGGCTGGCGTTCGATTTCCTCGCGAGCTGGCATTACCTCAAGAAGATCCTGTCCTTCCTCAGTTGAAACGAGGAAACACAGTCCGGCCTGTTCCGGGAACAGGCCAGCTTCGGATCGCGCTTAACCGATCTTCTGCGCAGTCCGCTTGCGCAGATTTGCGTCGAGGATCTTTTTGCGCAGGCGCAAAGTCTTCGGCGTGGCTTCGACGTACTCGTCGGGGCCGATGTATTCCAACGCGCGCTCCAGGCTCATCTTGAGCGGAGGCGGCAGGCTGATGCCTTTGCCGTCGCCTTGGGAACGCATGTTGTTCAGCTTCTTGGCGCGGCACGGATTCACCGGCATATCGTCCGGACGGGCGTTTTCGCCGATGATCATCCCCTCGTAGATTTCCTCCTGCGGAGCGATGAAGAGGCGGCCGCGTTCCTGGATCGTATCCAGCGAGTAAGCGGTGCTGACGCCGCCTTCCATCGAGACGAGCACGCCATTGAAACGCGTGGCGATGTCGCCTTTGTAAGGGCCGTATTCCTTGAACAGATGCGACATGATGCCGTGTCCTTTGGTGGCATTGACGAGGTCGGTTTCGAAGCCGATGAGGCCGCGAGTCGGGACGACTGCCTGGACGTTTACGCTGTGGGGCAAATGCTCCATGTGGACGATGTCCGCCCGACGCGAGGCGAGCGATTGCAGGATGTCGCCGAGGGTGTCGCTCGGGACTTCCACGTAAAGATTCTCGTAAGGTTCGAGGAGCTTGCCGTCTTCCGTGCGCTGGTAAATGACCTCGGGCCGGGAGACCAGGATTTCGAAGCCTTCCCGGCGCATTTGCTCCACGAGAATGGCCACCTGCATTTCTCCGCGCGCCTTGAGCTCGAAATGACCGGCGACGTCCGTGTCGGCGAAGAAGATCGAGACGTTGGTGCGGGTCTCGCGCACGAGCCGTTCACGAACCTGACGCGCGGTAAGCAGCTTGCCTTCCTTGCCGGCGAGCGGGCCGTCATTGATGCACATCTTCATCGTGATCGTCGGCGGATCAATGTCCACAAACGGCAGCGGCAAGCGCTCCTCGGTGTCCGTAATTGTTTCCCCAATGAAGGCATCCTCAAAGCCGCAGATGCCGATGATGTCGCCGGCGCTCGCATGCTGAGTTTCGACTTTGGCCAGGCCGACGTGGGTGAAAAGGGCGGTGATATTCGCGCGCTCACGTTTCCCGTCGTTCCCGATCCGGACCACGGTATCGCCGACTTTCACCCGGCCGCTGACGATGCGTCCGTAAGCGATTCGGCCGAGGTAGTCGGAGTAATCGAGATTCGAAACGAGAAACTGGAAATAGCTGACGTCGGACGGCGGCGGCGGCGGGATGTGCTTGATGATCGCCTCATAGAGCGGCTCCATGGTGGTGCTCGTCTCGTGGATTTCGCGCATCGCGTAGCCGGCCTTGGCGCTGGCGTAGATCACGGGGAAATCGAGCTGAATATCCGTGGCGTTGAGCTCCAGGAAGAGCTCGAACACCATGTCGAGGACCTTGTGCGGACGGGCGTTCTCGCGGTCGATCTTATTGATCACCACGATCGGCTTGGCGCCATTCTCCAGCGCCTTGCGGAGCACAAACTTCGTCTGCGCTTGCGGGCCATCGTACGCGTCCACGACAAGCAGCACGCCGTCGATCATCTTCATGATGCGCTCCACTTCGCCTCCGAAATCCGCGTGCCCCGGAGTGTCCACGATGTTCACGTGATAGTCGTGATACTTGAAGGCCGCGTTCTTGGCGCGAATGGTGATGCCCTTCTCCCGCTCGAGATCCATGGAATCCATGATGCGGATCTCCGTGGCCTTGGATTCATTGGCGCGGAAGGTGCCGGCCTGCTTCAGGAGCTGGTCAACGAGAGTGGTCTTGCCATGATCGACGTGTGCGATGATGGCGATATTGCGGATGTGTTCCATGTGGTGTGGCTCGGCGAGGTCTGCGCTCAAGGGGCGCGGAATATGGAGGGCCTTGCCCGGTGCGTCAACGGGCGATACGGGGAGATTGCGCGACGCGATTTGGGGAATAAGGTGGTCGCGATGACCGCCGAACGCGCCGAGAGCCAGCTCCTGTCTGCGGAAGATTACCTCGCGTGGGAGGAGTCGCAGGAGCAAAAACACGAGTACGTCGGCGGGATGGTGTACGCGATGGCGGGAGGAACGAACGCGCACGCGGCGATTGCGGCGAACGTGCTGGTTTCGCTGGGCAGCCAGCTTCGCGGCAAGCGCTGCCGTCCGTTTAGTTCCGATCTGAAGGTTCGGGTTCGGTATCCGACTCACACTCGGTTTTACTATCCAGACGCCATGATCGCCTGCAGCCAGGCGCCCGGAGAATCGGTCTTTCACGACGAACCCACGGTGCTGATCGAGATTGCCTCGTCTTCAACCCGCCGGACCGACGAGTGGGAGAAGCGCGAAGCTTACCTTTCGATCCCCAGTTTGCGCGCCTATCTGCTCCTGGAACAAGACCGCGCGGCAGCCGTCGTGTGGCGCCGCGGCGAGCAGGAGTTTGCGCGGGAAACCTACTCGAGCCTCGAAGCGGTGATCCCGCTTCCGGAGATCGAAGCGCAGTTGGCGCTCGCGGAAGTTTACGAAGCCGTTCCCTTCACCCAGCCCGCTGAAAGTTCAGCCGAGCGCCAGCCTGAGCCGATGGTCTCTTGACCGGACGCGGCGCATCCCTTACTGACTCGCCCTCCAACTCCAATCTTATGGGTCAGCAAACCAACAAAATCGAAAAACGTCGTCGTCGCCTCGCTTACCTCGAGCGCCAAAAGCTCAAAGTAAAAGAAGCGGCGGCACTCAAGCCGGTGAAAAAGAAGGCGGCGCCGAAGAAAAAGGAAACGGTCGAAGCCTCGGCAGAGTAGCGGCTTCGCGGCGAAGTAGGAGAGCGAGGACAGAAGCGGAAGTCCGTGGGGAAAGCGCCGCCAAACTGGGCTCGGTTTTCCGTCTCCTGGCCGTCGTCTTCAGCTCCGCACGGCGATGCGCTACCTGATCGTCGATGGTCACAGCGTGATCTTCGCCTGGCCGGAGTTGCGCAAATTGCATGGGCGACGCACAGCGCTGGCCCGGGATGAACTGGTCAAAGTTCTGACGGAATATCAGGACGCCAGCGGTGTGCGCGTGGTGGCGGTCTTTGACGGGAAAGGCGGCGCGGCAAATGAGGTGAGTGAACCCGGCGGGATCCAGATCTTTTATTCCGCGGCAGGACAAACTGCGGACCAAATCGTGGAGCGGCTGGTCGTGCTCTATGCCCAAAAACACGAAATCACCGTCGCTACTTCCGACCTCATGGAGCAGCAGACGGTGAGTTCGTTTGGCGCGGTCCCGATTTCCGTGGAGATCCTCCGCGCGTATGTGGAAGACGCCCGCTCGGACCTTTCGCGGCGCTTGAAGCAGTTCCGGAAGAAGTAGCGAACGCCTGACGCGGACTATTGCGTCGTGGTCGTAGTCGAGCTGTTCTTTTCGGTGGTGCTGCCCGAGGTTGGAGGATTGACGACGGTCGTGTTGTTTTCCGTTTTAGCGGCGGGCGGATTCACCACGGTGGTGTTGCTTTCGCTTTTCCCGGGCGGGTTCACGATGGTCGTGTCGCTTTCTCCGGCGGGAACGTTGACGCGTGCGTCACAGGCGGCGAACAGAACAGCGACAGCGGCGAGGGGAAGATAGAGGTTTTTCATTAGTTTGGAGTTTCTTATCCCGCGGACGTTCCGCCCAGCAGAAACTGGGAGAACTTGCAGGGTGCTCAGGAATCGAATCTCGCCCTAAAATGGGTGTGCCGGGGCGAGTTACCGGCGCTCCGGGTGAACCTCCGGTGGACGGCGTTGCTTGAGCAAATCGCGAATTTCCGCGAGCAGCTTCACGTCCGCGGGGACCTCCGCAGTCGGCGCTGGCTTCGCTTCTTCCCGGCGCTTCATCCGGTTCACGGCCTTGACCACCAGAAAGATGAAGAACGAGACGATGACGAAGTTCAGAGTCATCGTGAGGAAGTTTCCGTACGCGAGCACGGGCCCGAGTTCCTTGGCTTGCTTGAGACTGAGTCCGGGCGCGACCTTGTCCGAAAGCGGGAGGTAGAAATTCGTGAAGTCCAGGTTGCCCAGGATCTTCCCGATCGGCGGCATGATGAGATCCTCGACTGCGGAGCTGACGATCCGCCCAAAAGCGGCGCCCATGATCACGCCGACGGCAAGGTCGATGACGTTCCCCTTGTTGATGAACTCTTTGAACTCTTCGATCATCTTCATAGGTCGGGATTAAGTTTGCTCATGGCAGAAGCATTGGTGTGGCGTAGTGCGGCAGATCCGTAAAGAGGCGCGAAACAATTTGCGGCGCCGGGTGAAGCGATTACCCTCTCCGCCCCAAATGAGTTTCCAAGCCCGGATCGACCAGGATCTCAAAGAAGCGATGAAGGCTCGTGAAGCCGAGCGACTCGGTGTGATCCGGATGCTCAAGAGCGCGCTGAAGAACGCGGCGATCGAAAAGGGCGGCGTGGACTTTGTGCTGGATGATTCGGCCGCTCTGGCGGTGGTCCGGAAGGAACTGAAGAAGCGGCAGGACTCGGTGGAGAGCTTTGAAAAAGGCGGTCGTCCGGAACTCGCGGCGCGGGAGCGATCCGAGTCAGCCATTCTCGCCGCTTATCTTCCGCAGGCGCTGAGTGCGGAAGAACTCGCCGCGCTGGTGGCCGCGGTGATTGCGGAAACGGGCGCCACTTCGAAAAAAGAAATGGGCGCCGTGATGAAGCTGGCCAACGAACTGGCGGCCGGCCGGGCAGATGGTCGCGCTCTCTCCGCGGCAGTCTCGGCCGCTTTGCCCTGAAGCTTCGCCCCGGAAGACAGATGAAAGAAGTCAGTTCTCGCCCAGCAAAAGATCACTGCCACCGGCCTTTTGTCTTCGGCCTTCTTCCCTCCGTCCCCCGATGACCAGCGCGATCATCGTCGCTGCCGGCAGCAGCCGCCGCATGGGATTCGACAAGCTCTTTACTCCCCTCGCGGGTAAGCCGGTGCTCTGGTATTCGCTGAAGGCCTTCAGCGACTGCCGGGAGGTGGACGAGCTGCTCATCGTGACACGCGAGGAGCAAATGGACGACATGGAGAAGCTGGTTGAGACCGAGAAGTTCGCGAAGGTGAAAAAGGTCGTGAGCGGCGGTTCGGAGCGGCACATGTCCGTCTGGAATGGCCTGCAAGCGCTCACCGCGGAAGGCAGCGAATTCATTGCCATCCACGACGGAGCGCGTCCGCTCACCACGCCCAAGCTGATCAAATCCTGCCTGGATCTGGCCCGGCTGCATGGCGCCGCGTGTTGTGCCTCGCAGATTCCGGACACCGTGAAGCGCGCGAGCATCGAACAGATGGTCACCGAATCGGTGGAGCGCACCGGTCTCTGGGCGATGCAAACGCCGCAGGCATTTAGCTCCGGATTGATCCTTCAAGCTTACGCGTCGCTCATGGCGAAGCACGAAATGGTCACCGACGAAGTTTCCGCGGTGCAGAAGCTGGGGAAGAAAATCGCGCTGCTGAAGAACGACGAGTGGAATTTCAAGATCACGTTTCCTCACGATCTCGAACTCGCGGAACACGTCTTGGAATTGCGCTCGAAGAAAAAGCCCCGAGTGTAGCACCCGTTTCATCCCCTTGACGCCCAGCCCTTACCGCCTCACCCACCTTCCCAATGGAGTCCGCATCGCCTCCGTGGAGATGCCGCACATGCGCAGCGTGAGCTTCGGGATTTGGGCGGGGATCGGCGGGAGACACGAGCGTGAGGAGCAAAGCGGGATCTCTCACTTCCTCGAGCATCTGCTCTTCAAGGGAACAAAACGGCGCAGCGCCAAAAAGATCACGGAAGCAGTGGAAGGACTCGGCGGATATCTTAACGCGTTCACCACCGAAGATCACACCTGCTACTACGCCAAAGCAGCCGCGACTCATCTGCCGCAGCTCTGCGACGTGCTCTGCGACATGTATCTGGAGTCGGTTTTTGCCCCGCAGGAAATCGAGCGCGAACGCGAAGTCATCCGGGAGGAAATCCTGATGTATCGGGATCATCCGGCGCAACATGCGCAGGAACTTTTGACCGAAACGATGTGGCCGAAACACCCGCTCGGTCGCCCGCTCACCGGGACTGTCGAGACTATCGGCCGGCTCAAGCGTCCCCAGCTCCGCGCCTTCCAGAAAGAGCATTACACCGGCTCGACGACCATCGTGACCGCGGCCGGTCCGATCGAACACGACCGGCTGGTCGAACTGGTCAAGCCGCAGCTCAGCCGACTCCCGCGCGGACGTTCGCCGCGCTACCAGCGTGTGCGACCGCAAATCGGCCCGGCGCGGGTCAACCTTTTCACTCAGGAAACCGAGCAGACCCAACTCGCGCTTGGTTTTCACGCCTTTGGTCGGGGGAATGAAGGCCGTTTTGCCCTGAAGCTCCTCTCCGTGATCCTCGGAGAAAACATGAGTTCCCGGCTCTTCCAGAAACTCCGGGAACGCCACGGCTGGTGCTACAGCGTGCAGACCAGCATGGTGACGCTGGCCGACACCGGCGCCATCCATGTCTCCGCTGGACTCGATCCGGGCAATCTGGAGAAAGCGATCCGCCTGATCCTGCGCGAACTCGAAAACCTTTGCCACAAGGCGCCCAGCCGCAGTGAGCTGCGGAAGGCTCAGGATTATACCATCGGCCAGACTCTGATGGGTCTTGAAAGCACGAGCAACCAGATCATGTGGATGGGTGAAAGCCTGCTGGGTTACCGGAAAATCCTGGATCCGACCGAGGTCGAGCGGCAGCTTCTTTCCGTCACGCCCGACGATGTGAAGGCGGTTGCTTGCCAATGCCTTTGCCGTGCGCGTTTGGGTCTCGCGATTGTCGGTCCGATCTCGGACCAGGAGAAGGTCCGGAGCTGGCTTTCTTAGCAGTTGCTCCGGCGCAGCGCTCGACAGCTTCCCGGCGGTTCCGCTACGAGACCGCCGGATGCTGTTTAACTCCTACGAGTTCATCTTCGCCGTCCTGCCGGCGAGCTTGCTCGGCTACTTCCTCCTTGGCGCGCGCTCCGGCCGTCTCGCCATTTGGTGGTTGGTCGCGGTTTCCATCTTTTTTTACGCCTGGTGGCGTCCAGCAAATCTCCCAATCTTCCTGGGTTCGATCCTGATCAATTTTCTCGCGGGACGGTATCTCAACGGCTCCGGAGCTCACCGAAAGCTGGTGCTGATGGCCAGCATTCTCCTGAACCTCGGGTTGCTTGGGCTTTTTAAATATTCGGATTTCGCCGTCACCAACTTCAATCAAGCGTTTGGTGCCCACTTCGCTTTGCCGGCGTTCGTCCTGCCACTTGGGATCAGCTTCTTTACGTTCACCCAAATCACGTATCTGGTGGACACCTTCCGGCGGCGTGGCGCCGGGCATCCGCTTCCGGATTACGCGTTGTTCGTCAGCTTCTATCCGCACCTTCTGGCTGGGCCCATCCTGCATCACCAGGAAATGCTTCCGCAGTTTGCGGAACCGCGGAATTCCCGTCCGCAGCTCGATCATCTCTGGCGCGGCTTGTGTCTGTTCGGCATCGGCCTCTCGAAGAAAGTGCTGCTGGCCGACTCGCTGGCGCCGTTTGCGCAGTTTGGCTTCGATACAGCTCCAAGCCTAACTTTCCTCGAAGCCTGGCTCACTACGCTCGCATATACCTTCCAAATCTATTTCGACTTCAGTGGCTATACTGACATGGCGATCGGCGTCGCGCTGCTCTTCAATATCCGGTTGCCGTTTAACTTTGATTCCCCGTATCGTGCGCTCGATATTCAGGCCTTTTGGCGGCGGTGGCATATTACGCTGGGGCGTTTCTTCCGGGACTATATCTATATCCCGCTTGGCGGCAGCCGGGGAACAATGCCGCGGACTCTAACTAACCTGTTTCTCGTCGCACTCCTCAGCGGACTTTGGCACGGAGCGTCGTGGAGCTTCGTCCTCTGGGGCGCCATGCACGGCGCTGCAATGGTCATCTTCCAGCTCTGGCGAAGCCGTGCCCGGCGGCGTTTCAGCAAACCCGTTGCCTGGGCACTGATGTTCGTTTTCCTCAACCTCAGCTGGGTGTTCTTCCGCGCGCCGGACTGGAATCGCGCGTGGACGATGCTGAATGCGCTGCTCGGACGAAGCGGCTGGGTAGTCTTTCAGCAGCTCGAACCCGTGCTCGGTTCACTCAAGGCATTCGGCGTCCGGTTTCAGCCGCTGAGCATTGTGAAAGTGGAAGAATTGCTAGCTTGGCTAGTGATTGCCTTCCTCATCGCGCTGTGGCCGCGAAACAGCAACACGCTACTGGATAATACGCGTCCCGTCGGGCCGTTGCGGATCGCTGGCATCGCCGTGCTCACCGCCGTCAGCGTGTTGCATCTAAATCAGTTAAGTGAATTCATCTATTTCAACTTCTGAGCAAACGCAGCTGCCTGCCAGGCGCTCGCTCATTTTGTTCCTCGTGGTCTTTGCTGGATGCCTCGTGCTGGTTGCTGCAATCGTCGGTTTCGTGGATCCGTATGATCGGTTCGGCGGCGCCGGTGATGTTCCCCGTCGCCTCGGCGCGCAGACGAATCAGGTCCTGCTGGCGATGATCGAGGTGCGGAAGATTCCTGCTTCCTCCAGAGAGCAGGCGCAGGTCGTGATCTTCGGCGACTCCCGTGCCCGCAAGCTTTCAGAAGAGCGGCTCTTCCAGGTTTCTGGTCAACCCGCGCTCAATCTCGGGATCGGCGGCGCTTCATTCGAAGAGACGCTGACCTGGCTCGACAGCCAAGCTTCGCAACTGCCCGGGATGCGCGTGTTGATTGTGGCAACACCGTTCGAGCGCTTTTGCGCGGCGCCTGCGGCGAACACGGCCGTGGAAGCTCAACCCATCGCGCGCCACACCTATCGTTATCTCCTCAATGTCCGCTTGTTGCGACAGTCGCTGGGGCTGCTCATGGAGAAGCCGTCCGCAGCTGGAGCAAAGCCGAAGGCCTCAGCTCCCGCGGACATCCTCGCCGCGCGGGACGAAAGCGTGCGCGCGACCTGGCGGCGGCTCTTCAGCGGTTACGAAGCGGCACGTGCAACTCGACGCGTCGAAAGCCTCCTGGCAAACCTCGCACCGGTTCAGGGACGCGGAATAAAGGTCGTCTTCTGGTGCCCGCCGCTTCGACCCGATGTCGGACGCTTCATCCCCGAGCTCGGACTGGAAGCAGAGCGCCAGCGGATCGCCAGCCTGCTCGCGGCCACCGCTCCGTTGGTGGATATGACGCACGCAAGCGAACTCGGCGGAACGCCCCTCATCTTCACTGATCCGGTGCACAACCAAAACGGTCCAGCCATCACCGAACACCTCGTGGCCACGGCATTGCGCGGAGCCAGCCCGATTCTCCCCGTCCCAGCTTCGCCTTGAGCGGCGGCGCGCGCGAGATTTCCTCGTTTGCATTTCCCGGCGAGCAGGTATCTTCGCCCCCCTTTTCCAAAGAGCCCTTTTATGAACGTCGCCGTCGAAAGACTTCCCCACTGTCTCGCTACTCTTCGCATCGAACTCGAGCCGGACCGTGTGGCCAAGAAATACGACGCACTGACCAGCGAATACGCCAAGATCGCCAAGCTGCCCGGCTATCGGCCCGGCAAGGCACCGCGGACCGTAGTGGAGAAGAAGTTCAAGAAGGAGATCCGGGAAGAACTCGAGAAGCAGCTGCTGCAGGATGCGACCCGCGAGGCGATCCAGAAGGAAAACCTGCGCGTCATGGCCGTGGCGAATATCGACGACGTGGAGCTGGGAGAAGACAAGTCGATGAAGTTCACGGCGACGCTCGTCACGCAGCCGGAATTTGAAGTCCCTAACTACAAAGGGCTGGTGGTACCGCTGCAGTCCACCGAGGTGACTGACACCGAGGTCGAAGAATCGCTGGAAAACCTCCGCGATCAGGCTGCCGACTTTGTGGATGTCCCGGGTCGCGGCGCCGAGATGGGCGATTTCGTGGTCGTGGATTACAAGGGGACAATCGACGGGAAGGTCGTGCACGAGCTGTTTCCGAAGGCGGGCAAGCCGCTCTCGGGGAACGAAGATTTCTGGATCAAGATGACCGAGGAGGCGTTCTTTCCCGGCTACTGCGCGGCGCTGGTCGGCGCACAGCCCGGCGAAACGCGGAACTTTGAAGTCGAGGTGCCGGCGGACTTCCCAGTGGAAGGAATGCCGGGGCAGAAGATCCAATACGAGGTCACGCTGAAGGCGATCAAAGACAAGGTGCTTCCTCCGCTGGACGACGCCTTCGCCGAAACCATCGCCAAGGGCAAAACTCTGGCGGAGGTCCGGACCATGGCGCACGAGGAGATCGGGAAGCAAAAGAAGACCCAGGCGGAAAGCAGCAAGCGCAACGAGATCATGCGGCAGCTTCTCGCCGCCGTGGAATGCGAACTCCCGCAGGAACTCGTTCGCCAGCAAACCCGCTCGATCCTCAACGAGATCGTCCGCGAGAATCAAAGTCGTGGAGTCGGCGACGAAGTGCTCAAGGAAAACGAAAAGGAACTCGTCGGCGCCGCTGCGACGAACGCTCGCGAGCGGATCAAAGGCACTTTCATCCTCTCCCGGATCGCCGAGGCGGAAGGCATCAAGGTCACCCGCGAAGAGCTGATGGGCCGGATCGCGACGCTCGCCGAGCGCTATGAGCTGACCTTTGAAAAGATGCTCAAGGAGCTGCAGAAACGAAACGGGCTGGACCAGATCAATGAAGAGCTCCTTTCCGGCAAGGTCCTTGATTTCCTCGCCTCCACCGCTAGCGTTTCGACCATTCCTGCGGCCTGATCGC
>DASVRR010000309.1:0-9351 GCA_036388515.1 Chthoniobacteraceae bacterium
AGTTGGTGCCGTGTCGCTGCAGGCAAAGTCGCGGTCGTCATTTCGCACCTCCAGTTACTTCCAGAAAATAACGCTCCAAAGTCGTTTGCGGGTTTCGTTGCTCGACGACGCGGGCCTTCGATCTGGCGACGGCAGCCTCGATGTCCGCGAGCAGTTCGGGAGAAGCGTCTTCGAGGATCAACTCGGTTTGGTTTTCGATGGAGATCAAGTCGGCGAGCTTTCCTTCCCGGACCAGAACGCCTTGATGCAGGATGCCAATCCGATCGCAGATTTCCTGCACCTGACCGAGCAAGTGGGAACAAAGCAGGACGGTGATTCCGCGTCGCTTGAAGTCCAGAATAAGGTCGCGAATCTCCCGCGAGCCCGCCGGATCGACACCGGCGGTCGGTTCATCCAGCACGAGCAGCCGCGGTTCCTGGACCATTGCCTGAGCCAGACCGATTCGCTGGAGCATTCCTTTGGAGTAGCCGCCGATTCGGCGATCCGCCGCGTTCTCCAAGCCGACGAGATGGAGCAGTTCCTTCGCGCGAGCGGCGAGTCGCGCTCCCCGCAAACCGCACAACTTCCCGAAGAAGTGCAAGGTCTCGGTGCCGGTGAGGAATTTGTAAAAGTAAGGATTCTCCGGAAGAAAACCGACGTCTTCCCGGCTCTCGACCATGGTGGAATCGCGCCCGAAGATTTCCGTCGTCCCGGAAGACGGCGTGACCAGGCCGAGCACAATCTTCATCGTGGTGGATTTTCCGGAGCCGTTCGGACCGAGCAGGCCGTACACCTGGCCCGGTTCCACCTCCAGCGAGAGGTCCTTCACCGCGACGACTTGATCCCGCTTGAAGGGAATTGCGAAGACTTTGGTCAGGTTCCGAATGGCAATGGCGGGGTCAGACATGCGCGAACTCTGATGTCGGATTGTTACCGTCCCGTTGCCAATCCATTTTCACGAGAAGATTCCGCGTGGCCCACTTGACAATAGACTTGGATGACCTTGCGGCGAACCGCCTGAACACTTCTGGGGGAGGATACGCGGCAAGTCGGGAACGGGGCATCTGAGCTTGCGAATGCCTGCTGGCGGGATTCGAGTAGTTCGCGTCATTCGCCCTGTGAACGGACATTCGGAAATGGAGGGTCCACGGTTAGGCGGAAGCAAGTGCGAAAAAGCGGGATCAGGTTTGGCTTGGATGAGCAGCCCGGCTTCCTCTGGCGTCAGAAGCAGTCCGCTGCCACGTTTCTGCCTCACCAGAAAACTCCTCCTAGCTATGAAACTTCCGACCATCCTCCTGCTGTGCCTGACCTTCGGTCTAAATCTTCACGCCCAGACGACCAGCGACATCGTCGCGATTGACGTCACGGCGGCAACCCTCTCGGCGAGCACCGGCGGCGACGCGGCCAAGGTCTATCGCCTGCGCCCTTCGGTGGAGGTGAAGATCAATGGAGCGCGCAGCAGACTGACCGATCTTTCCGTCGGCATGAGCGCGCGCATCACCGCCGGAGAACCCGGCTTTGCCACCCGAATCGAGGCGACTGGCATCAAGTCCGGCACAGCGACTGGAGGGATCAAGGACAAGGCCGCTCTGCAGCAGAAGCTCACCGGCACCACCTGGCAGTGGCACGAATCCACAGCGACGGTCGAGACGCTCACTTTCAAGGCCGAAGGCATCGCCCGCCTGAGCAGCCGGCCCCGTCCTTTCCAATGGGAAGCGGCATCCGACGGCAACCGCGTGGAAGGAGTCACGCAGATGGGGAAGAAGTTTCGGATGACCTTCGACGACGCTTTCACGCAGGGAAAGATCTATGAAGCCGACGGCACCTCGCGGCCGACCAGACTTGTGACGAAGTGACAAGCGGGATGATGTTACTGCTCAGCATCGGGCTCCTGCTCCTCGGCTTGCTCGTCGTAGTTGGCCGCTTGCGGGACTATTTCGGGACGCTGGAAGTGCCATTGAGGATGACGTTTGGGATCTACTCCACGGGCACGTTTTAGCGATCGTGGTCGGTGCCGCCCTCATCCTTATGGGGGTGATTCTGCTTCTGCTGTCGCTCAATCCGGACTTGACGCTTGCCTTCTCATCGGAGTTTCCGTTCTTCCACCTCCGCTCCGGCCCAAGGCCTCCATCCGAATGAATCTGGCTGACTTGCTCGATCACTTTCGTGACGTCGAGAGCGTGGTGGGTCTGCGCAACACAGAACGCCTGAAAAAGATCGCGCGGAAGCTCCCGACCGATTCTCGGACATACGTCGCCATAGTAGATCAGTTTGTCGGCGGCCTCGGAGGCGACTTTGAGTTGATGTTCGAGGAGCCATTGCTTCGGACCACCGAACGTTTGCAAGACATCCTGCGCGAGCTGTACGTCCTGGATTTCCGGACGTTTCAGGCGCTGCTACGACAATGTGATCAGGCACTCGAGAATCAGCGCAACACCGGCTTCGGAATGAATCAGACGGCGATCCTCTGCCATTTGGCACCGCCTGGACATCAAGGCCTGAGCGAAGAAGAACTGCTGCTCCGCGTCGAATCCCATCTGGCCTCTCCGGCCATGCGTCACAATGCACGAGACATTCGGAGGAAGCTCCTGCTGCGAAGCCCAAAGCTATCCGCTGCTCCCGACAGTTACGATTGCACCTGACTATGCGTTCTCAATCAGATGCTATCGGGAAAGTCTTTGCCTGGCCACCGATGACCTTTACTGCGGCGTGGCTCGACGACTACCGAGTTTCTGTTTCCTGCGGGCTCAAAGCAACCAGAGTGTGGCTGGAAAGTGAACCCGCGCCTCCTCTTCGAACGTCGCAACCACTGGTCACGCAATGCACCAACCAAATGAGATTTCCCGACATCATCGCAGCCCACGGGTAGCTCTACTGAATCATCCGGATGAAGCGGGGTCCTGACTCAGGCGTCGCAGTGCTGCTGGCGGTTGGCGGCGTTTTCCTTAGCTAAAGGTGAGGTTCCGCACGCCCGCGAATGCGGCCGCGTTCAGCACATCGATGATTCGATCGTGCCGTGTTTCCGGCTGCGGCCGAATGATCACCGGATCGTCGCCGCCAAACTGAGTGATCGTCCCCTTCAGCCATTCACGGAGCTTCGTGAGGCCCTTGTCATTGGGCGCGCCGAAGACGTCGTTGTTCATGCTCACCTGACCTTCCGGAGAAATATCGATCACGATCGGCGTCTTCGTGTTGTTGCTCGTGCCGGCGGGCGCGCCGCTCGGGAGTGCGATGTTCAGTTCGCGCTCCTTCACCTGCGAGCCGGTCATCGCCATGAAGAAAAGCATGAGCACAAACACGACGTCCACCATCGGAGCGATCTGAAATCCAATGTCACCATCTTCTGAACCTACGGAGCCGCCCATGTTGTTTTTGTTTTAGCTGGAGTGAAGTTGAGTTGAACGTCAGGGAGCCTCTGCGGGAGCCGGCGCTCCTTGCCCGGCGTCCTTGTCCACCACGGAGAAGGTGACGTTTCCCACGCCAGCAGCCGCGGAAGCCAGCATGACCGCGCGCAGATATTCGTAGCGCACGTAACGGTCCGCGCGGATCAACACGCGCATGGTGGGATTTGCCTGCACTTTCGGGAGGAGCAAAGAAGTGAGTTGCGCCGGCTGTTCGAAGCGCTTTTCGTCCACGTCCAGACTTCCCGCATTAGCCAGCGAGTTCCAGATGATGTTCACGATGGTTTGGCCTTTGGCGTTTTTGTCCGGAGGCTTTGCATCCTTTGCCACCGGCAGCACTACTTCCTGGTTTGCCTGTAGCACTTCGGACGAGCTGATCGACATAAAGAAGATCAGGAGCACGAGCAGAATGTCGATCATCGGCGCGATCTGGAACTCCGGATCTTCTTCCGGAGTCGAACGCGCGGCGGCCCGCATCTGCTTCGTTTTCTTGGAGGCCGTCATGGCGTCGCGGAAGCTCGGCTAAGCCGCCCAGTCCAACGTGGAACCACAGTGCGGACAAGGATTCACGCCCGCCGTGACAGGACCATTGCAGACCGGACAGGCGGTGCTCAGCGCCATGGAAACCTTCCGCGCTCCTCCGGAACCGGGCAGCTCTGCGCCGGTGCTGAAGTTTTCCCCAATCTGCACTCCCTGCAGCTCATCGTAGGGAATATCGAGCAGGAGCGTGTTCACCACATCGTCCGCGTGGACGATGACCATTTGCGAGACATTGCGGAAGACGTAGTAGGCAACAAACGCGGGGATCGCGATGAACAATCCGCTAGCAGTCGCGAGGAGCACCTCCGAGATTTTTCCGGAAAGAGCGCGCGGATCTTGAATGCCGGAGCCGGCGAGCACGGCGAAGGCGCCCATCATCCCGATAACCGTTCCGAGCAAGCCGATCATCGGACTCACCACGCCGATCACGGAGAGATAGCTGTTGCGGGTCCGGATCAAAGTCGCTTCCCGCAATCCATGTTCCGCAGTCGCGGCTTCTACGGCTTCCTTGCCGCGGCCGATCCGGGTCAAAGCAGCTTGCAGCACGTTGGCGAGATAGTTTCGGTTTTCCGCGCAAGTGGCCCAGGCTTCCTGATAGTTGCCGGCGGCCAAAGTCTCCCGGAGTGCGTCCACGAGCGGCGGCGGAGCCAGCTTGTCTTTCCGGAGGGAAAGCGAATTCTGGATGATCAAGGTGACCATCACGACCGAGGTGCCGATGATACAAACCCAGATAAACATGATCAGCGGGCCGCCTTCCATGATCACCTCCAGGACGCTGTGCTCTTTGGCTGGCGCCGCTGCTTCTGCCGCCCCCTCTTCTTGCGCGATGCCGGTGGCAAAACCGAGCGCGAGCAGCGCGAGAAGCATCAGGATGGGGAGAAAACGGCGGAGCTTGGACTGGATCATATCTGGTGGAGAGAAATCGGGAGGAAACTAAGGAACCGTCACGGGCGGAGTTTTCGCCGCGCGGAGAGCATCGGCTCGTTCCTGCGCAGCAGCGACGGCGGCCGGATCATGGTAAAAAACGGTAACTGTGCGGAGATAATCTTGAAGGGCTTCCGGAAGATTCCCCTGCGCTTCCTTCACCTGGCCGCTGACGAAAAAGGCCTGGCTATACGCCAGCGCGCGCGTCGGCGGCGGGCTCTTTTGCTTCAAGGCTTCGCTGGTGATCGGATCAATCCTGGCTTTTGCTCCCGCGAGATCCTTCCGCGCAACCGCGATCCGCGCCAAACCGACTTCCGAAGTCGGCGAGCTGGCGCCCGCAGTTTGGTAAGCGCGCTTGAAGTCATTGTAAGCCGCTTCGGCGCTGGGAAAATCGTTCATCCCCACGTAAATGTCTCCCAACATGCCGCTCGCGTATTGCGCCCAGTCTGTTGGCAGTCCGCGGTACTTGTCCGTGACCGATTTGATCAGGCGAAGCGCGGTCGGATAATCCCGCGCGGTGAAAGCCTCGTAGCCCTGGCGGTACTCCGGAGGCGGCGCCATCTGGAAGGACTCAAACATCGCCGGAGGCAACGTAATCTCCTGCGCGCCGATCCGCACTTTTATCCCCGTGGGACTGGCACTGACCACGGTCCCCTGCTGCATGCCGGCCGTTCCGCCGCGCATCTTAAAGGTCGCCTGACCGCTCGCTGCGGCAGGTTGTTGGGCGATCGCGAGGCAGTTCAAAACCCAACAGCAGCCCAAGGCAGAAAGGAGTTGCTGGTGGGGGAACGGGACACGTAGCTTCATGCGTTTCGCGGGTCGCAAGCTAAGGACGCGCTCCCGCCAAATCAACTAAGAAACCGCTTTCCCCATGGTAAACCTGATCCGTCGCTTCCAGCAGCCGTTGATGATCCTCGTCACGATCCTGATCATCATCGCCTTTGCCTGGCTGTACAATGACACGCGGCTCGGCGAAGTCGGCAGCGATCGCGTGGGGACCATTTACGGGCGGACGATTACCCAAACCCACTTCTCGCGGATCGGCCGGACTTTCGACCTCGCTCGCGGTCTCCAGATGAATGATCTGGTGAAAAATCTCGCCGGTTTTCCGGAAGAAATGCCGGACATGATGATCGGGATGTATCCGAGCAGCGACGAGATGATTCAGGAGTTTGTCTGGAACTCCATGGTGCTCCGCCATGAAGCGGATCTCCTCGGCATTACTAGCACGCAGGCAGAACGCGACGAGGCCATCAAGAAAATGCCGGTGTTCCAAACCAACGGCGTTTTTGACATCAACAAACTGAAGATGTTCGTCGCGAACGCCCTGGCTCCGCGCGGACTCACGGAAGCGGTTTTCGAGGAATTGGTGGGCGATCATCTGACCTTCCGGAAGCTGCGCGCGCTGCTCGGCTCCACGCATGCGCCGGCGCCGTCCGAAGTGCGGGCGATGTATGAGCTCCAGCACGGAAAGCGCGAGTGCTACGTGATTCGCTGGAACCAGCAGGATTTCCTCAAGGATCAGCAACTCTCCGAGGAAGACGTGAAGAAGGCGTTCGAAGAGCGGAAGACCACTCTGCTCACGGAGGAACAGCGCAAGGTGAAATTTGTCGCGTTCACCGTGCCGACGACGGATCAGCCGCTGGCCGGCAAAGAACGCGTTGAAGCTTTGGGGAAGCTGAGCGATCAGGCGGAGCAATTCTCCGCTGCGATGGCGGAAAAGGACGCGAAGCTGGAAGAAGTCGCCGCGCGCTTCAAAGTCAAGGTCGAGGAAACTCCGCTCTTCACCGCGAGCACGCCGCCGCCAGCCTTTAGCGCTGTGGCGGATGTGACGGCTGCCGCCTTCAAGCTGACCAAAGACCAGCCGAACAGCGACGCGATTCAGGCAGCGAACGGTTACTATCTGATGCAACTCGCCGAGTTAGTCGCGCCGCGGGAGCAAACATTTGAGGAAGCGAAAGGGAAACTCGCGGAGACCTTGAAGGAGGAACGTTCCAAGGAAGCGATGGCGCTGAAAACGACCGAGGCGCGGAACAAAATCCTGGCCGAACTGAAAGCCGGGAAATCATTCGAGGAGGCGGCCACGGCTGCAGGCGTGAAGGCCGAAGCATTCCCCGCGTTTTCCTTTAGCGAACCGCCGACCAAGGAACGCGACGCCCGCGACGTGATGCAGGCGGTCAGCCGTCTGGAAGCCGGCGAACTCAGTGAGTTTGTGGAAACCGAAGGCGGCGAGAACGCCACCGAGGGCGGGCTGCTGGTTTACTTGGCAAAAAAGCTGCCGGTGGAAGACGCGAAGTTTGAGCAGGAGAAAGGGAAAGTCGCCGAGCAAGTCGCGCAGTTTCATCGCGAAGGAATCTTCCGGCAGTGGTTGAAACAGCGCCGGGCCGCCTCAAAGCTGCAGACGATTTCCCTCAACTCATAAACGCTCCTCGCGTGAGCCTTCCGCCCGAAGTCGAAGAGCTGTTCGACGACGCCAACGGCGATCTCGCGCTCGGCGAACTGGATGCCGCGGTGGAGAAATATCGGCGCTGCACGGAACTCGCTCCCGAGTTCTTCGACGCGTGGCATGCCCTCGGAATGGCGCTAATGAAGATCGGGCGTTATCCGGAGGCAATCCAAGTGGGGAAGAAATCTGTCGAGTTGCAACCCAACGACCAACTCGCGTGGTCGAGTTTGTCGCTCTACTACGTCCGTGCAAATCAGATCGCCGAAGCCGAAGCCGCCGGAGCGAAAGCGAAGATCCTAAGCTGGGGCGGGAAGATCAAAAAGCCTTCCTCACCCTGATCCCCACGCGGGCGCGGCGCTCGGCTGGAGGAAAGATGTCTCTTGGAGAAATCCGTTCCATCCGGAAGCGTTTCCCGGACGAACTGAAGACATGATCTCTACCGACACTCCGACTCGCAGCGAACACCGTGAAGGGCCCGTCGCCCGCGCCATCGAAAAGCAGACCGCCAAGCTTCCATCCGACACTTTCCTCTGGGCAGCGCTCGGCTCGATCGCGCTGTCACTGACGCTCAAGATTTCCGGTCACCGGCATGACGCACTCTTCGTGGGGCAATGGGCGCCGACCTTCCTGTTGCTCGGAATCTACAACAAGCTCGTCAAGCTTCACGGGTCCGACGCGGTGGACTACCGGCCGTAGAGCCGCGGCTGGCGGAACTACTTCCCGACGCAGTAAAGCTGCTCGCCGGTCCGGATGAAAAGCTGGCCGCCGGCGACCGCGATCGCCGAGCGCGCCGGTTGGTTGCTCCCCAGAGACACGGTGGCGAGCACCTTGAACTCCGGTCCAGCGTCGCAAATCACCACGGTGCCGCGTTCGCTGATCGCGTAGATCTTTCCGTCGGCGACGGTTGGGGAAGCTTTGAAGTTTTCCCGAGTCCCAAGATTCCCCTCCCACTTCTTTGCGCCGGTGGCCGGATCGAGACATCCGAGCATCTGTTTGTCCCCGTCCAGGACATAGAGCTGGTCCTTGTAAATGGCGGGCGTGCAGACATCCGGAGGAAAATCGAGAAACTTCCAGGCGATCTGGCTCGCCGTGACGTCGCCTTTTCCTCCGGAACGAACGGCAATCAGCGGGTTCCGCTTCGGCCCAGCACCGAGCGCCATGTCCTTCCACGCCAGCGGTGAGGAAACAATCCGCATCCATTCCCCATTCTTATCGTTGAAGCCGCCGCAACGCCAAATCTCCGCACCAGTTGCGGCGTCGTGGGAAGTTAAAACGTCGCCGCCCAGGACGAGGATCTGCGGCTTCCCGCCACCCTCAAACGGGATCGGCGTCGCGTAGCTCTCCATCGATTCCTTCCGCGCGGCTGTCGGTCGCACTTGCCGCCAGAGGTCCTTCCCGGTCGCGGGATCCAGCGCCAGCAGATAAGAGTCCCGGTTTGGCCGGGCATCCAGCGCGTGGGTGTAATCCGGAGGCACGGGATCTCGTTGAAGAACCTGAATGTAGAGCTTTCCCTGGAAGAGCGTCGGGCTCGATCCGTAGAGCCACATGTTCGCAAAACGGCCAAAGTCATTCGCCAGATTCCGCTGCCAAAGAATCTGTCCGTTGAAATCAAGGGCCGCGAGATCGCCGGTTCCATAGAGCGCATAGACCGTTTTGCCGTCGGTCACTGGCGACGGCGAACTCATGTTCGGCGAGGTGCGACCTTTCACCTGATCACCTTCCGCGATCTGCTTGGACCACCGGACTTTTCCGTTGGTGCGGTCCAGGCAAAGCAGCAGCAAAGCCTTGTTGGCATCAGGGCTGGAGACAAACACGTGATTCTCCCAGATCACCGGTGTCGAACCGCTGTAACCCGGCATGGGTGCCGTCCACTTTACGCCTTCGGTCGCGCTGAACGTCGCCGGCAAACCGGTTTCCGCCGAAGATCCGTTGAACGCTGGCCCGCGCCAGTGCGGCCAGTTCTCCGCACAAAGCGGGGCGGCAAGAAGCAAGGTGAGTGCGGAAACGCGGGCGGCGAGATTCTTCATGGCGAAAGGATGATCCTGCCTTGCGAGGCAGATT
>DASVRR010000310.1:0-15635 GCA_036388515.1 Chthoniobacteraceae bacterium
AGCAGATCGACGTCGGCGAAGACCCGAACCTGTTCCAAGGCCAGACTCGCCGATTCCGCCCAGACACGGTCAAACTCATGCTCCACGAAATTGTTGGGTCTCCGGAAGACGTCGAGATCTTCCTCCAGGCCGCCAATGCGAATGACGCCAAACGCTTCCACTAGCTCGGCCACCGCGCAGATCTGAACCTTTTCGCGGTTCGCGAGATCCCAGAAGTACGCTTCCGCAAACGGTTCTACGCTCGCGGCGAGGTTTTGGGTCCAAGCCTCTGCGTCTTCCGCCGGATCGAGCCAGACATCGCTGTCGATCGTCGGGCGATCCAGGCCATGGAAAATCATGGCGTGCCCTCCCAGCAAGAGCACGCGGTGATTGCGCGCTAACGCGCGGATGACTTCATGAACTCGGACTTCCATGCCTCGGCGTGTTCACGCACTGAATTCGAAACGAAACGGAGATCTTCCAGCGTCTGCAACTCGCGGTCGAGCCACGGGGTGCTGTTCGGTGGCGTCGGCCTTGGCTCGGGAATTCCGCGCGCGGCACGGTCGGCGCGGATCTTCCGGATCCGCTGGTGCCGATACCATTCGGCCCAGACGCTTTCCAGAGATGGGGTGTGGCGCTTCATCTGTGGCTGACTTTGCCAGAACTCGCGGGTGCGGGCAACCGCTGGATCTTTCCGCTATATCGATCCGCCGATCGCGATCCGCTGCGCCGCGATCAACTCGGCGATGCCTTTCTTCCCCAGCGCCAACATCGCGGCCAGCTCGGCTTCGCTGAAGGTCTGCTCTTCGCCGGAGCCTTGCACTTCCACAAATTGCCCGTCTTCCGTCATCACGAGGTTCATATCGACCGCAGCGTCCTTGTCTTCCAGGTAGTTTAAGTCGAGCAGCGGCTGCCCGGCAACGACGCCGATGCTGATCGCCGCGACGAGCTTCCGGATCGGGGACTTTTTCAGCAGCCCTTGTGCGATCAACTTCTCCACGGCCAGCGAAGCGGCGACGCACGCGCCGGTGATCGACGCCGTCCGCGTGCCGCCGTCGGCCTGGAGCACGTCGCAATCGATGCACAAGGTGCGCGGGCCGAGCAGATCGAGATCGACGACGGCGCGGAGCGAGCGGCCGATCAGCCGTTGAATCTCCACGCTGCGTCCGTCGATTCTTCCCTTGGAACTGTCGCGCGGCTTCCGCTGGAGGGTGGAATAAGGAAGCATCGAGTATTCCGCTGTGAGCCAGCCGCCTTCGACCTTCTGGTATTTCATCCAGTTTGGCACCGATTCCTCGATCATCGCGCTGCAGATCACGCGGGTGTCGCCCGCGGCGACCAACACCGAGCCGGTGGCGTGCGGCGCGATGCCGGGAGTAAAGGAAAGCGGGCGAAGTTGATCCGGCGTGCGGCCGTCGTGGCGAGACATGCCGGAGACTACGCGGCTCGCCGGAGCCGCGGCAAGCGTCCCAGCATTTTCCCGGCGCGCCTTCACCGTTGACCGGCTCCGGCGCGCCCGTGATGCTCCCGATCCGATGAATGAAGTCACCGTGCGCGTCCCCGCGACCACCGCGAATCTTGGTCCCGGCTACGATGCGCTCGGCGTGGCTTTGCAGATCGAAAACCGCGTGACTGTCCGGCGCGGAGCGGCTCGCGAGGAACATCCGATGAGCGCCGAGGTCGCCGCCAGGTTCTTCCCCACAAGCGGAGTTGCCCCGTTCGCGTTTGACTGGAGCATCGCAGGCGGAGTTCCGCGTTCCCGCGGGCTGGGGAGCAGCGTCACGGTGCGTCTCGGTTTGCTCCACGGCCTGAATGCGCTGGCCGGCGAGCCGCTCGGCGGGCCAGCGTTGTTCCAGCTTTGTGCGGAACTCGAAGGTCATCCGGATAATGCGGCGCCCGCGGCGTTCGGCGGGTTCACCGTGGCCGGCGGCAGGGAAGTGGCGCGGTTTGCCGTGGCTCCGGAGCTGAAGTTTGTCCTGCTCGTTCCGGATTTCGAAGTCTCCACGCCGGCGGCTCGCGCGGTTCTTCCGGAACAAATCGGCCGCCTCGGCGCGGCTCGCTCCTGTGCGAACGCCTGCCGAATCACCGCCGCTTTTGCGACCCAAAACTACGAACTGCTGCGCGGCGCTTTTGAGGATCACCTGCACCAGCCTTATCGGGAAGAAACCCTGATTCCATTCCTCAGCAGCGTGATCCGCGCGGGCGAGGAAGCTGGCGCACTCGGCGGCTTCCTCAGCGGAAGCGGCTCGACGATTTGCTGCGTGACGCTCCAGGCGCCCGAGGCCATTTCCTCCGCAATGCTCGCGGCTTCCGGCAATCCGAACGCGCGCACCGTGATCACCGCCGCCGACAACACCGGCGCGGCGCTCCTTCCCTAGGAATCTTCCGCCGTGCGCCGCTGGCTCGAAGCCTTCGAACAGTTTGCGATCGACGTCATCCTGGAGCGTCGCTACGGCAAGCGCGCCTTCTTCCTCCGCGGTTTCCTCTACGCGCTGAGCTGGATCTTCCGCGGCTGCGTCCAGCTGCGACTTTGGCTCTTCCGCCATCGGTTCCTCCGCGAGCGACCGCCCGGCTGCATGGTGATCTCGATTGGCAATCTCACCGTCGGCGGCACCGGGAAGACGCCGGTTGTGGAGAAGTTTGCGCGCACCTTGCAAGATCACGGACGCCGCGTGGCCATCCTCAGCCGCGGCTATAAATCCAAGAAACCGCCGCTTTTGCGCCGGCTCCAGCGGAAATGGCTCGGGATGGAGCGGAAGAAACCGCGGATCGTCCACGACGGCGAACGGCTCCTGCTGGATTCGCGGTTCGCCGGGGACGAACCGTACATGCTCGCGAAGTCGCTCAAGGACGTGATCGTGCTCGTGGGGAAGGATCGCGTTCGTTCCGCGCTCTACGCCGTGCGCCAGATGGGTTGCGACATCCTGCTGCTGGACGACGGGATGCAATATCTGAATCTCCGCCACCGTCTGGATATTTGCCTCATCGACGCGCAGGCGCCGTTCGGAAATGAGTTTCTTCTTCCCCGTGGCACGCTCCGGGAACCGCCGCGCAATCTCCGGCGCGCCAGCTACATCTTCATCACGAAATCGCCGGCTTCCGGAAACACCCAGCTGATCGAGCGAATCCGCCGCCACAACCGCACCGCGGAGATCATCGAATGCACGCACCGCGCGCTTTATCTGCAGAACCTTTTCCTTCCGGAAGATCGCCGGCCGCTGGAGTTTCTCGGGGGCAAATACATCGCCGCCATCTCCGGAATCGCGCGTCCCGAGAGCTTTGAGGAAAAGCTGACCGCGCTCGGAGCAAACCTCGAAATCACCAAGCGTTTTGCCGACCATCATCGGTTTACCGAAGGCGAGCTGGAGGAATTCAACGCCCGCTGCGCGCGCCGCGATCTGGATCTCATTGTCACCACGGAGAAAGACAGCGTGCGGTTTCCGACGCGGTTCGAACGGCTGGAAGTCCCGATTTACTATCTGCGGGTCGAAATCGAGATCCTGAGCGGGCAGGAAAGTTGGGACAGCCTGGTGGATCGCATCTGCCAGCCGCGTCCGATCGTTGCGCCGGAGCGGTTTTTTGCCTGAGCCCTGGAGCAAAGTTCGCGCTTCTGCTGGAGCGTGACCGAAAATCGCCAGAGAGTCGCTTTGGCCTCCGCTTCCCTCCGGAATTTTTCAGCGCCTTCGTAGATTTTGGTTCGTCGAAAGGCGGTTCTGTGCTACTTTCCGCGCCCTATGCCTATCCATAAGAAAACCGCTTTTTCTCGCCGGCTTCCTGATTTGGTGACGGAAGAACTCGCGGCGGTGCTCTCCAGCAAGAGCACCTTCGAGTTTAAGGAACTTTTCGAGGTGGTCCACGCAAACCTAAAGGCCCGGAACGCGGCCAGCGGTGGGGAGGAAATGCTGCGCCTGCGCGCTTATGAAAAGCTGCAAAATCTGGTCGCCCGCGGCATGGTGAAGAAGGACGTCAAGAAGTACAAAGGCATCCCGAAGGTGCTCGCGACGCTGGAGACGTTTCAGCCACGCGTGCCTGGGGCGCCGAATGCGCCCAATGCTCCGGCAGCTCCGACCGCCGCGGTCTGAGCTGAGTCTGTTCCATTCACGGCGTTCGAGGATAAATGAGCCAGTATCTCCCGATTCTCCTGCAGGTCGTCGTGGCCATCGTCTTTGCGGCCTCGGCGCTCGGCGTCAGCGTTTTGCTGGGGAAAACGGTCAAGAGCAACGCCACCAAGGACAGCGCCTACGAGTGCGGAATGATCGCCGAAGGCGGCGCTCAGCCCCGCTTCAGCGTGAAGTTCTATCTCGTGGCGATGCTCTTCATCCTGTTCGATATCGAGATCGTCTTCATGTATCCGTGGGCCGTGGTTTACCGGGAATTTGTCGCAACCCAAGGGCCGGGCATCTTCTGGAGCATGCTCAGCTTTGCCGGAATCCTCACCGTCGGCTACGTCTATGCGATCATGAAGGGCGCGCTGGAGTGGAAGCGCTGATCGAGCGCACCTGCGGATAAAATGCATTGATGGTGCGGAGGATTCATGGAGAATCCGCGCCCGTCCCGCCGGGCGCTTGTTCCCCGCGGATCTTCCGGACGCTCCTTTTTAAATCTTTTCCTCCCCAGATCTTCCGCATGGTTCATCACGTCACCCTTTTCAAGCTCCAGCCGGAGGTCACCACGCCGAAGCTCGAACAGATCATGATGACGACGCGGATGAGTCTCCTGAAGATTCCGGAAGTGCTCAGCGTCCGGTGCGGGAAGAACATCGATCCGAAGTCGGAGTGGCCGTTCTTCATCGCGCTCGACTTCGAGTCCATGGAGAAACTCTCGATGACCGAGCAGGACGCGATTTACATGAAGTTCGTCGCGGATGTGATCAAGCCGAACACCGCCGACCGGCTCACGCTCAGTTACGAGATGGAGCCGGGGAAGAACGTCAAGTATTCCTGAAGCCGCGCCACGACGAAGGCGATTTCGTTGTCGGAGATTTCGAATGGCGGGCAGAAGCTGAGGACATTCGCGGAGGGAGATTCGGGCAAAAGGATCAGCCCGTCTTGCAGCGCGCGTTTCATGATCGCGACGCCGAGCGCGCCAAACGCGCTGCCATCGAGCTGCACCAGCTCCAGGCCCAGCATCAATCCGAGCCCGCGAAGCTGCCCGAGATGCGGCGATTGAAGCTTCCGGAGCGCTCCGTGAAACTGGCGGCCGCGCTCGCGAACCCGCGCCGCGGTTTCGGGTTTCGCATGCTCTTCCAGCGACGCCAAAGCCATCGCGCAACCCAGCGGATTGCCCAGGAAAGTGCTCGTGTGCAACGCCTCGCCTTCCGACAGCGGCCACGCGTCCATGACATCCGCCCGGCCGACGCAGGCGGAAACAGGAAGTCCGCCGGTCAACGCCTTCCCGAGACAAATCAGATCCGGAACAATCCCGAAATGCTCGCAGGCAAAGAGCGCGCCGGTGCGGTTGAAGCCGGTGTAAATTTCATCCGCAATGAGGAGGATTTTGTGCGTGTCGCAGATCGTCCGGAGCATCGGGAGGAAATCTCGAGGCGGCACCACGCAGCCGCCGCGTCCTTGCACCGGCTCGACTAAAATGCAGCCGATCTCACGCTGCTGGATGGTTTGCTCCAGTTCGTCGTGCAGCTGCTCCAGACAAGTCGTCGAACAGTTCGGGAAGTCGCGTCCTTCCAGCCGAAAACGCTCCCGAATTCCGTAAGGACATTGGGAGCAATGCGGGAACGGGAGGAAAGCGGTGAACTCCTTGAGCTGGCTGCGAAACGGGTCGCGGAAGAAAGGCAATCCCGTGGTGGCCAGCGCGCCCATCCCGAGTCCGTGATAACTCCCGCGGAAAGCAATCACGCCGGGTTTCCCGCTGTGGAGCAAAGAAGTTTTCAGCGCGATTTCCACCGCGTCCGATCCGGAGTTCCCCAGCACCACTTTCCCGCTGCCGGCGCCCCAACGCTCGAAGGTCAGCGCGCTCAGCCGCGCGCACAGCTCGGCCTTCAGTTCCGTCGGATGAACGTCGCCCATTCCGTGCAGCAATTTCGCCGATTGCGCCACCAGCGCCGCCCGGATTGGTTCCGCATTGTGCCCCAAACCGGCCACGCCGAATGCGGAAGTCAGGTCGAGAAACCGGTTCCCGTCCGCGTCCCAGACATTCGTCCCTTTCGCCCGATCCCAGAAGATCGGGAAGTCTTCCGCAAGATAGGTGACGTTCCGCGATTCGTTCCGCCGCAGTTTTGCCGCAAGTCCCAGCGAACGAGGCCCCGGCACCGCCGTGATCAACTCGGGCAACATTCGCGGTCGCGGCTACGATCCTGCGCTGTTCCGCAACGCCTTGCCGTAAACCGCTTCGTAGCGCTCCACCGCGCGGCTCCAGGAGAAATCGCCGGCCATTCCGCGCCGGATCAGTTTCTGCCATTGCGCCGGGTCGCCGAAGTAACCGAGCACCCGCACCATCGCGTCCCAAAAAGCTTCCGCAGTGTCGTCGTAGAAGAGCACGCCGTTGCCGGTGTCGTCCGCCGGATCAAAGTCCTGGATCATTTCGTAAAGTCCGCCGGTCGCGTGGGCGATCGGCAGCGTCCCGTATTTCAGCGCATACATTCCGCTCAGCCCGCAGGGTTCAAAATGCGACGGCAGGAGGAAGACATCGGCGCCGGCGTAAATCAGATGCGCCAGCTTTTCATCCATGGTCCGCCGGTAGGCAAAACGTTCCGGATGCCGCCGGCACGCGATGGCGAGATCCCGCTCATAGGAAGTCTCGCCTTCACCGAGAATCACCAGCCGCACATCGTGCGCGAGCAGCCGGTCGAGCAGCGGAATCAGCGAATCGATTCCTTTTTGCGCCGCGAGTCGGCTGACCATGGCGAAAACGGGCCCGGTGGGATTTGGCGCCAGCTCGGTCTCGCGCAGCAAAGCATCCCGGCACTTCGTCTTCCCCGCGAGATCGCTGGCTGAATAGTTCGCCGGAAGCAGCGCGTCGTGTTCCGGATTCCAGATCTCCTCATCGATGCCGTTCAGGATTCCCTGCAGTTTATGTCCCTGCTCGCGGATGACTGCATCCAGCCCGGCGCCAAGTTCCGGCGTCTGGATTTCCTGCGCGTAACGATCGCTCACGGTGGTGATCTGGTGGGCGAAAAGGAGGCCGGCTTTGAGCAAGTTGAGCGCTCCGTAGAACTCGACGCCGCGCCCGGTGAAGTAGTCGCCGGGAAGATTCGTCAACGCGAAATCGTACGCCCAAAAACTTCCCTGATACGCGAGATTGTGGATCGTCAGCACGGTCCGGAAAGGCAGCCGTTTCTCCCGGACCAACACCGGAATGAGCGCCGTCTGCCAGTCATTGACGTGGATGATTTCCGGCGGAGGAATGATCCGACGGGAAAGCTCCACCACGACCTTCGAGAAGAAGATAAAACGCTCGGCGTTATCCGGATAATCGCGGCCTTCTTCCCCATAAATTCCGGCGCGATCGAAGTATTCATCCCGGCGCACCAGGAAGGTCTGGACGCCATTCGGTGCGGTGCATTCCAGGATTTCCGCCGGAACATTTTTGCTCCCGACTTGCACCCGGACTTCGACTCCCGTGCTGCGGACTTTCAGCGCCGGATCTTCCAGCAAACCGCGATAACACGGAAGCACCACGCTGACTTCATGGCCGCGCGCCGCGAGCGCCGCGGGCAAAGCTTCCAGCACATCTCCGAGGCCGCCGGTGCGCGCGAGAGGAGCGAGTTCGCTGCCGGAAAAAAGGATTCTCATGACGGGAAAAGTGCAGGCGAGTTCAGGAGCCGAAAGCGGCCCGGAGTGAAACGGACGCATTCAGGCGAGGCAACACGATTTGCTGGCAGACCGCCGGCAGAGCTGGAGGCAAAAGGCGCTTGTCACGTTGGGAGCCGTTGTTAGAGTCCACGGACTTTGCTCCCGACGGACCACAGCCATTACGAATGACGCTCGGTAATCTACTCTCGGTCCCGCAGATTCTGCCGGAGATGAAGGCGACGGAGCGCTGGTCGGCGATTGTTGAATTGGTGGAGCTGCTGGTCGCGCAAGGCATGATCAAGGATCCGGATCGGGAGGTGATTCTGGCGGCGTTGCGGCAGCGGGAGGAGACGATGAGCACGGGAATTGGTTTTGGGATCGCGATCCCGCATGCGTCTTCGGATCGAGTCGAGAAGGTGGTTGCCGCTTTCGGGCGATCGAGTGGCGGGATCGAGTTTGATTCGCTGGACAATGCGCCGGTGAAATTCATCGTCCTGTTTGTCGTCCCGAAGGATCAGTTTCAGACGCATCTGCGGACGCTGGCGGCGATCGCGAAATTTCTTAACGACCGCTCGGTGCGGGATCGTCTCGGCAGCGCCGGTTCCGCCGCCGAGATCCTGGATATCTTCGAGAGCAATCCGAAGGCGTAGCGCCTCGCAGATCAGCGCCGGTGGAGGCTGAACCACGAAAAGGGCGAAAGAGACGAAAGGAAGAGGCGCTTTTCGTCTGGTTCGTCTATTTCGTGGTTCCCAAAATGACACCGCAGACGCCTTGCCCATGACGATTCCTCATCTCCTCGCCGCCCGCATCCGCGCTGCTTTGGCTGGTGTCACGGATGATCCGAGGCCTCAGGTTTCCGTCGCGACGGACGCGCGCTTTGGCGACTACCAAACAAATGTCGCCATGGCTCTGGCGAAGCAACAGCGGGCGAATCCGCGCCAGCTTGCGCAGACGATCCTGGACAAGCTCGACGTCGCCGACTGCTGCGAGCCGCCGACCATTGCCGGCGCGGGATTCATCAACTTCCGCCTGCGTCCGGAATGGATTGCGGAACGTTTTGCCGCGCTGGTTTCCGACTCGCGGCTCGGTGTTCCCCAGCCCGAGCGGGTGAAGACGATCGTTGTCGATTTCAGCTCGCCGAACGTGGCCAAGCCGATGCACGTCGGCCACATTCGCTCCACGATTTTGGGCGACTCGATCTCGCGGATCGCGGCGTTCATCGGGCACAAAGTCGTTCGGGATAATCACATCGGCGACTGGGGAAAACAGTTCGGGATGTTGCTCGTCGGCTGGAAGACGCTGCTCGATCCGGCGGCACTGGAGCGCGATCCGATCAGCGAGTTCGAGCGGCTTTACAAAGCGGTCAACGCGCGGATCACTGAGGAGAAAATCGAACGCGGCGCCGGCAGTACGCCGACTCAAGACGCCGTCAGCCGCGAGCTGGTGAAGCTGCAGAGCGGCAATGAGGAAAACCTCGGCATCTGGCGTGAAATGATCCGCCTTTCGCAGGCGCAGTTTGATGATGTTTACCAGCGGCTCGGCGTGCGCTTCGATGTCGCGCTGGGGGAAAGCTTCTACAATCCGTGGCTCGGCGAAGTCGTCGCGGAATTGCGCGCGGGCGGCATTGCGCGGGAGAGCGAAGGCGCGTGGTGCGTTTTCAGCGACGGCAGCCTTTCGTCGGAAGCCGATCCGTTTTTGATCCGCGATCAGGACGGCTGGCGCGACAATCCCGCGCTCGTGCAGAAGAGCGACGGCACGGCGAACTACACGACGACGGATCTCGCCACGTTGCGCTATCGGTTGAGCGAATGGGCGCCGGACGAAATCGCTTACGTCACCGATGGCCGGCAGCAGCTGCACTTCCGCCAACTCTTCGCGATCTTCCGCCGCTGGCAGCCGGAACTCGCGGCAAAAGTGCGTCTCTCGCACGTTTGGTTCGGGACCATTTTGGGAGAAGACGGGAAGCCGTTTAAGACGCGCAGCGGCGACACGATCAAGCTGACCGATTTGCTGGATGAAGCGGAAGAACGCGCGCTGAAAATCGTCACGGAAAAAAACCCGGATCTTCCCGATTCCGAGCGCCGGGAGATTGCGCGGATCATCGGTCTCGGCGCGATGAAGTACGCGGATTTGCTCCCCAATCGGCAGAGCGATTACACCTTTTCCTGGGATAAAATGCTCAGCCTGCAAGGGAACACGGCGCCGTATCTGCAATACAGTTACGTGCGGATTCGCTCGATCTTCCGGAAGGCCGCGGCTGGGGAAGAAACTGCCGTCGCGGCGCCGGATCGCGCGGGCATTCAGTCGGGAATCACGTTGTCCGCGCCAGCGGAACTGGCGCTCGCGCGGAAGCTTTTCCAGTTCGGAGAAGTCCTCCCGCAAGTCCTGGAGGATTATCGGCCCAACGTGCTCGCGAACTTCCTCTACGAACTCGCCTCGACCTTCCACAGCTTCTTCGAGGCGTGTCCGGTTTTGAAATCCGATGGGGAAGTCCGGGCCGCTCGGCTGGCGCTTTGCGAAGTGACGGCGCGCACTTTGGCGGAAGGACTCGGGCTGCTCGGGATCGAAGTCCCGGAGCGGATGTAGCCGGGCATTCGCTCCAGCCGCGGCCGTTTTATTGCAGGTAAGGATTGGTCGTGCGCTCGAGGCCGATCTTGGTCGCCGGCCCGTGACCGGGAAGAACCGTGACGTCGTCGTCGAGGGCGAAGACTTTGGTTTTGATCCCGGTGAAAAGGAGATCGCGATCTCCCCCCGGCAAATCCCAGCGCCCGACGCCGCCGGCAAAAAGCACATCGCCGCCGAAGAGCACCCGCTCGGTTTTGTGGAAGAAACAAAGGCTGCCCGGACAATGGCCCGGAACGAGCAAAACCTGGAACTCGATCTTCTCGACGACTAGAGACGGCGTTTCCTCGATCTGCCAATCCGCGCGAATCGGCTCGATCTCCCAGCCAAAACCAAACCGGCGGAAGAAGTCGCGCTCGGTGATCATGGCTTCGCTGTCGCGATGATAACCGACCCGGCAGCCGTGTTCTTGCTGGATCTGCGCGGCGTCCCAGACGTGATCGATGTGGCCGTGAGTGAGCAGCAACGTCTTGACCCGATGTCCCTGGCGATCCAGCCAATCCGCCGCGTCTTGCGGAGCATCGATGAGGAGCCCGTGTTCGGGAAGAAAGAAGCAGTTCGTGTCGAACACGCCGCCGGTGAAAGTGTCGATGGTCATGATGATGAGCTGGAAAATCGAACTGGTTTTGCGGTCTGGAATCGGACCGGCCAAACTAAATGAAGTGGAATTTGCTCTTTGAAGGGATTCTGCCAGCTTGCTTCTCCGTCCCGCCCAGCCCTCATTCTCACGATGAAATTTCTCCGGTTTTCCCACCTCATCACTTCCTTCCTCGTGGCGAGCACGTTGCCCGTCCTGGCAGCTCAGGAGCCGGATCCGGGAGCGGTGGAGATGTCCGTGGCGAGAATGCTGGAGCAGGCTCATTACAGCCAAAAAGCGCTGGACGACAAGGTCGCGCAGCAGTTCCTGAAGAACTATCTGGATGCGCTGGACTACAACCACATGTACTTCACGCAGAAGGATGTGGACGCGATGACGGCGAAGTATTCCGACAAGCTGGCGCGCGATATCCTGGGCGGAATTCCTGATCCAGCGTTCAAGATTTTCAAGCTCTACAAGCAGCGCGTGGAAGAGCGGATCGCCTTTGCCAAAGGGCTGCTGAAAAACGAATTCGACTTCACCGGAGATAAGACCGTGGAGGTCAACCGGCAGAAGTTGCCGTGGCCGAAAGACGAAGCGGAGGCGGACAAAATCTGGACCGATCGCGTGCAGGGTGAAGTGCTCCAGGAATCGCTGAGCAAACAGGAAAAAGAGCCGATCGCGCGCATTACGAAGCGTTACGACCAAATGCTCCGGAACCTTCGGGAGCAAACCAACGAGGACATCATGAAGGGCTTTCTCTCGACGCTCGCGCAGACTTACGATCCGCATTCCGACTACATGAGTCGGTCCGAGCTGGAGAATTTCTCGATCAATATGCGGCTCTCGCTGGTCGGGATCGGCGCGCAGCTTCAGTCGGATGAAGGTTACGCCAAGATCATGGAATTGGTTCCCGGCGGTCCGGCGGCAAAGGACAATCGGTTAAAAGTCGGCGACCGGATCACCGCGGTCGCTCAAGGGGACAAAGAGTTCGTCGATACTGTGGACATGAAGCTCGACAAGGTCGTGGAAATGATCCGCGGGAAGAAAGATTCCGTCGTGCGGTTACAGATCATCCCGGTGAGCGCCTCGGACCCGGGCATGCGGAAGGTCATCGATATCCGCCGTGATGAAATCAGGCTCAAGGAGCAGGAAGCCAAAGCGGAAATCATCGAGCGGCCAGGTCCCGGCGGCACCACGCAACGGCTTGGCTGGATCGTGTTGCCTTCCTTTTATGCAGACATGGATCGCAGCGGCTCGGCCAACGCGAAAAGCACGACGAAAGACGTGCTCGCCTTGATCAATCGGCTAAAAGCCGAAGGCATCACCGGCCTCGTCATGGACTTGCGGCGAAATGGTGGCGGTTCGTTGGAGGAAGCGGTGAATCTGACCGGGTTGTTCATCAAACGCGGTCCGGTTGTTCAGTCCAAAGATCATAAGGGGAACATCAGCGTTTCCAAAGATCGGGATCCTTCCGTTGCCTGGGACGGTCCGATGCTGGTGGTTTGCAATCGCCTGAGCGCGTCGGCCAGCGAGATTTTTGCGGCGGCGTTGCAGGATTACAACCGCGCGGTGGTCGTCGGTGATCCCAACACGTTTGGCAAAGGAACCGTGCAGACCATGCTGGAGATCGGGCGCATCATGAGCTTCATCGGCAGCGGGAACAACGACGCCGGTGCGCTGAAGTTGACGATCCAGAAGTTCTATCGCGTCGCCGGTGGCAGCACCCAGTTGCGCGGAGTGGAAAGCGATATCCGCCTGCCTTCGCCGTATGATCATCCGGAGATCGGGGAGAGCTCGTTGAAGAGCCCGTTGCCCTACGACGTGGTCGCTGAGGCGAGCGGTGTGGAGAAGCTGGAGAAGCCGCTGCACAAGCCGGAACTCAAGTCCCGCTCGACCGCGCGAGTGGCCGCAGATCTCGAATTCCGCTACATCACCGAAGACCTCGAGCGGGTGAAGCAGCGGCGTGCGGAAAACAAAATTTCGCTCAACGAGAAGCTCCGCAGAGCCGAGCTGGAGCAGGAGAAAGCGCGCAAAGAATCGCGCATTGCCGAGCGGGCCAAGGTGAAGCCGCCGGAGCAAAAAGTCTTCTCGCTGACTCTGGAAAATCTCGCCAAGCCGGAGCTGCAGCTGGTGACCGCGAAGGAAGACGAGAAGCCCGGAGACGTGGCGGCAAAGGGAGCCGAGCCGCTCGGTGAAACCGTCGCGAGCGAAGATCCGCTCGAAGATGAGGAAGACCTCACTGGCACCCGGAAGAAAGGCGTGGACCCGGTGAAAAACGAAACGTTGAGCATCCTCCATGATCTCATCGAACTGCAGCGCGGCGGATCGACTGGCACAACGGCCAGCGCTTCGGTGAGCAAGTAAAACCTGTCCGGCTAGCTGCCGAAGCGCGCGGTCAGCCGCAGCGAATCTCCGCCCGTGACCTGGAGGTCGCGAAGTTTGATTTCGCCGAGCGAGAAGGTCATCAGCGCAAAGGTTCGTCCTTCGAATTTCTCCAGCTGAGGCCGGATGAAGCCGCCTGCGGCGTTCGCGATCATGCCGTCTCCGGTAAATCTCAGTTGGGAGACCTTCGCCTGCATCTGGTCGTCCACTTCCACCTGCCCGCTGAGCGTCACCGTCGCGCTCATCACAAACATCTTGGCGGTCACATCTGCCCGGAACGCCAGCAAACGCGGCCCGAGCGCGTTTAGCTCCAGCTTCGTTTGTTTGATGTCCACTCCGTGCTGCGACGCGGCTTCACCGGCGACTTGCTGGAGCAATTTCTCCAGCGCCCCACGCTCGATTTCTGCCACGATTTCGCCTTCCGACGCTTCCGTCAAAACCAACGCGCTCCCAGCGGCGGAACCGAAGCCGGCATCTGCAGCTTGCACACTCAAAACCGCCGGAGCGCCTTCGAGGTAAATCGGTTCCGCAACGAGTTCGAAGCGCGTGGCGTGGAAGTCGGTTCGCGGGGCGGCTTTCGCCTCCGGCAATGGCTGAGCCCGGTCCAACTTTGATCCGCTGAGATCCACGCGCACCAGATCCAGGTTCGGCCATTCGCCGCTGGCGCGGACTCCGTGCGGGCGCAGGCCCAGCGTCTCCAGCCCGGCGCGCAGCGCGGTTTCGAGGGTTTCGGGAGAATCAGGAGTCTGCGATCCGACGAGTGGAAACATGCCGGACGGTGGTAACACTTGCGGCGTCGGTCAAGCGTCAGTCCGCGCCCGAGCGCGGCTGGAGGGATTTCAGGAGTGCCGGGCGGACCCGGGGAAGATGATGATAAACCCGACCCAGCGCCGCGACCGGCGTGGCGCCCGGCTGTCCCTGGATCCCGAGCGCGCGCGTGAGTTCGAGCTCGAAGTGCAACAGCGCCCGCGCTGTGGCGGGATGCAAATCCAGGTGGCCGAAAGCGCGGATGAGCAGGTCGTAGATTTCCGGCGCCGGATGATCCGGCTCGGTGACCAATTCGATCAGCTCCACAAAATAGGCAGCCAGGCTGACGCGGCGATAATCCTGCCGCAAATGTTCGTGCGCATGGCGCAGCTGGACCTCGCGAAGCGCGTGCAGCTCGCTCCGAGGGCTGCGGACTATCTGGATCTCGCAACTGAAGAAGAGATCGAGCTGCCCACGGAATTTGCTTTTGGGTTGGCGCGCGCCTTTTGCCACCGCCTTCAACCGCCCGTGCGCCAGCGTAAACCAGGTGACGATCAGGCTGGTGTCACTCAGCTTCGTCTTCCGCAGCAGGATGGCGGGCGTAATCTCCACGCCCGCAGCTAATCGCGGTCGCTGGTTTCGGGAAAGAAATGGTTGCGACGAATGCCGCGCTCCGCTACCTGTGCGGTCCCTATGGCCGACGAAACCAAACCTGCCGCTCCCTCCATCGACGCCAGCAATCTTAAGTCTTCTTACGCCAACGTTTGCCGGATCGCGCAGACTCCAAACGAAGTGATCATCGACTTCGGGATGAACCCGAACTTCTTCGGCCAGATCCTGGATGAACCCTTGAAGCTGGATCAACGGGTGATCCTCTCGCACGACGCCGCCAAGCGCCTCTGTTTGCACCTCAATGCGACGCTCCAGAACTTCGAGTCCAAATACGGCGTGATCGAGCTGGATGTGGCCAAGCGCCTGAAGCAGCCGCCGGTTGCCAGCTGAAGTTCCCTGCGCCGTTCCCCCCGTTCGCTTCTTCCCCATCACACGGAAAACTGAATCCATCGGTGTGATTCTCTTTGACAGCCGGCTGAGCCGAAGGAAAGTGCCGTTCCATAAAAGGTTTTTCGGCGAGGCTCGCAGCGCGGCCAGTTTACACTGATAAAAAGTTACACAATTCCACTTGCTTCTCCTTTAACCCTCCCCTATTCGTCACCACCTATGAAGGCCCTCCTGTCACCCGGTTCCGTTGAACCTCTCGAATCTCGCATCGCACCGGCGGTTATTTTCACAGGGGGAACGGGCGCTGGCGAAGACGTTGCTTATAACGAAGCGCCCTTCGTGAATACCCTGGCCGGAGCCGACCAGATTTCGAAGGTGGTTGGTCCCGATCCCAACGTTTACTATCTCCGGTTGGAAACTGGGGACGTTCTGTTGAACGATGCGGGAGCGGGATACGTAAACTTCATTAGCGGATTGAATGGAGCGCCGCTTAAGGGGTCGCTCGTGGCGATCTTCACCGACGACGGGGACGGAAGGGTCGAACAAGACGAACTGACGGGACTCGCTCTGGGCAATGG
>DASVRR010000311.1:0-5141 GCA_036388515.1 Chthoniobacteraceae bacterium
GCTGGCGCCGTGGGATGCGTGCGGAGGAAACTCCGCAGCTTCACCGCTGCTTCTCGTTCCGCGGCTGCTTCCGGATGACCGGCAAGTTCCCGCTCAAAATCGGCAAGTGCGCCGTCCTTGAGTTCCCCGTCCACCCAGGCGGTAAAACGTTCTTCAAATGTTTTCATAGACGTCCTTCAACATGGCTTGCAGTTTTTTCCGTGCGTAAAAGAGGCGCGACATCACCGTCCCCACGGAACAACCCATTTGCTCCGCAATTTCTGAGTATTCCAGACCATCGAGTTCTCGCATCGTGATCGCCGCGCGATGTTCCGGAGAAAGCTTGCTGATGGCTGCATCAATCCGGGCACGGATCTCTTTGTCCGACATCTGGGCCGCCGGCGCCATCTCCACCTGAGGCGCGGTCGCAGCGCCCGCCGCGATGTGATCCAGACCGGCCGCGTCGTCGAACTCCGTGCCGGATTGGATCTGCTTCTTCCGCAGCCAATCGATCGTCACGTTCATCAGAATCCGATAGAGCCAGGTGAAAAACGACGACTGGCCGCGAAAGCGCCCGATATTCTTCCAGGCTTTGACGAATCCATCCTGTGCCAGGTCCCAGGCATCCTGATCATTCCGCACCATGTGGTAAATCATGGCGAAAGCGCGCTGGCGGTAACGAGTGACGAGTTCATTGAAAGCACCGGTGTCGCCGGCCTGCGCGCGCGCGACGAGCTCCAGCTCATCAGCGAGCGGTCCAGCAGGTTCAGCGGGCTCGGGAAGCATTTCCTTCGACGAAGTCACAGTGACTTCATTCACCGAAATCGCAGGTGATCACTGGCCTTCAAACCGGCGGCGCCATTCGATCCGGAACTGGCCCATCAGTTCGATGATTCCATCGCGAATCTGGAACAGCCGCTGGTTCAACGTGCCGAAACGCTCCGGATCCAGCGTTCCCTCCTTCCGCAGGTGCATTGCGGATTCAATGGCGGTGCTGATCGCTTTCAGAGCGCGCTTGAGATAGGCGATGGTCATCCCGATTTCGTCCACGTCGTCATCGCTCAAGGCCGCCGCCAGCTTCGCGCTGGCGATCGCTGCGTTCGTCGAAAGTCGCCCGGCAGCGGGCTGATTCTGGATGTCGTGCATCTCCTCGAAGAGCTGATCGATCCAGATGGTCAGCGCGAAAGAGGCCTTGTAAAGCGGATGCACCTCGAAGCTGTGGCCGTCGTCGTCTGAAAGCGCTTTCCCGTTCGGTTCGTCCGCGTCGGCCTCGCCATTTTCCTCCTCAAAAAGCGAGTCCACACTTTCCGCCCACTTTTCTCCGTCTTTATCCAGCAGATGATACCAGCCCATTTCGCGAGCAATGATCTGGTCGCGGTTTGGGTCGTCGATGAAGCGCTCGAGAAGTTCCATGTACTTCTCGGTTTTGCGGTCTTGCTGCTGGAGGAACCGCTCCCAATCATATTCGTCCCAGATCTTGTCGGGCTCCTCAGAGTCGGCCATGGCGATCTAGATAAAGAGCCAAAGCGGGATTTTGCAAAGGTATATTCTTCGCGAAGGTGGACCTAATCGTTCACTCCCGCGAGCTCCGGATTACCCGTGATGGCGGTCCCGCAGAGCAGCGTCAGATTGTCTGCCAACTTGCAGCCTGCATTCACGGCGAAGCCCACGATGCAGCCATGGATGGAGCTGCGGCGCACGAGCAACCCAGCTGACTGAGCGGCCGAAATCCCGCTGGCGCCGTTGCCGATGATCGTGCAGTCAGAAATCTCGTTCGTTCCTCCCAGCGAAGTCTGGATCACAATTCCCTGCTTTCCGCCCGCCAGCTCGGTGCCGGTGCAATGCCGGACGGTGAGGCTTTCACCCCGTAAGACGAAGAGATTGCCGCTGCAACCGGCAACGTGCAGACGCTCAAAGAGGCATTCGGAAACCGTGGCGCTGGCGGTGGCGACCAGGACTCCCGATTTGATGCCTTGAATCCGGCCGTTGTGCACGCGAACCCACTTGACGCCGTCGCCCAGAGTGATGCCCGTGCCTTCTCCCGGCGCCAGCGGATTCGGTCCGATCGAGAATCCGCCCAGATCCAGTTCGACTCCATCGCTCTGGATGGCGATGCCGACCAACTCAGCGGAACCCGCGGGGGCTTTGACGGTCAAGTTCCGGGTCACCGTGTATTTCCCCGGCTTTGTAATGAGATAGCCGCCTTTGCTGATTGGAACGGCCTCCGCAATCCCCGCCATGCTCCAGACCAAAATCAGGGCAGCCAAAACTCTCCAGGAGCAAAGCGTCGTCTGGAAGAAGCTCCGTTCGGAAGAAAGCTGTGCGTGCCGCGCGGAGGGACCAGAAAATTGCATCTCCGGAAGATGCGCGCCTCCGACGCTGCTGGCGATCTAAAGGAATCGACGCTTTTGCCGATCGCGCTGCGGTTCTCCGGAGGTCCGCCTCGGTTTACTCCGCAGCGATCCGCGCCGGCATGCTTTGCCGCCGGAGCTGTCCACACGCTGCAGCAATGTCGTGACCTTTCTCCCGGCGAATGGTGGCTGAAACCTCGGCGCTCTCCAGGATCGCCATGAAAGCATCCTGCCGGGCTTCGCTGGGCCGCTTCCAGTCGAGACCTTCGACCAGATTGTAAGGGATGCAGTTGATCTTCACGCCTTTGACTTTGCGCGCCAGACGCACCAGCGCAGCAGCGTCTTCCGGACGATCGTTCACCTCCTCGATGAGGATATACTCAAACGTCAGCCGTTGCTTCTTCCGCTCGGTATAGTAGGCGCAAGCTTCGAGCAGCGTCGCCAGCGGATACTTCCGGTTTACCGGCATGATCTGCTGGCGCACTTCATCGGTCGCGCCATGCAGGGAAATGGCGAGCCGCACCTGCAGCGGTTGGTCGGCCAGCTCGCGGATCTGGGGAGCAAGACCGCTGGTGGAAATTGTGATGTGCCGGGCGCCAAGGCCCACTCCCCAGGGCGCGTTAATGATCCCGATGGCGCGCATCAGGTTTGCGTAGTTCGCCAGCGGCTCGCCCATCCCCATGAAGACCAGGTTGTTGATTTTCTCCCCGCTCAGCTCCTCGACCTTGAGCACTTGCTCCACGATCTCGGCCGGCTGCAAATTCCGCGTCCAGCCATCCAGTCCGCTCGCGCAGAATTTGCAGCCGTAAGCGCAGCCGACCTGAGTGGAAATGCAGAGCGTCCGGCGATCGCTGGCTTCGCCATAAAGCGCGGGCGAAGCTGGGATCAACACGGATTCGATCAACGCTCCGTCGGGCAATCGGAATAGATATTTCCGCGTCGTATCTTCCGAACCGAGCACCCGAACTGCCTCCAGGCTTTCAAAAGAAAACGCCTCTGCGAGCTGCGTGCGAAGCGACGCGGGCAGATTGCTCATTGCTTCGAAGCTCCTCGCCCGCTTCGCATAAACCCACTCGGCCACCTGTTTTGCTCGATAGCCAGGCTGCCCGAGCACTTTTAGGCGCGCTTCGATTTCCTCGAAGGTCAGCGATTTGAAAGGTGTGCGAAGGTCGGACATGCGGAGGCAACGTCGCCCGGAATCAAGCAAACGCCAAGGGCGGCGGTGGAACGATCTTGCCGCTTGCCTCGTTTCTCCCCTCGCCTAGTGTCGCGCGCCCCGCCCTATGTTGAAGCCCCACGACATCTTCGCCCGCCTGCCCGCCACGGTGACCGAGCAGCTTTTTGGTTTTCTTTTTGATCAAGAAAAGCCGCTCTACAAGGCGACGATCGACACCCTGGCCAAGCAGCGGAAGCTCCGGAACATCTTCGTCGAGCGAAAGCCCCGCGCTGAACGGCACGAATGGATGCGGGAAAATCTGGGGCGCAAGATCAATGAGTCGGTGGCCGCTCATCTCCTGCAGATCTGGCTGGTCGGTGCAGAGGCAAAATTGCTGTGCGAGTTCCTCGATGGGTTCGGGATCGCACACGACCAAAACGGGACGATCGAAAGCCTGCCGCCGGCTCCGGATAAGTCAAAGCTGACGGAAGTGATCGACGGACTTTTAGCCACTCGTGAACCGGCAACCGTCGCCGTTTATCTCCACGCGTTTCAGGCGCTGGATGACCACGGCTGGCCGACCCTGGGCGAGTTGCTGGAAGAAGATCCCCGCCTGAAGCTCTGACGATCAGGGTCGTTCGATCGGCGTCGGGAAGCGCAGCGTTGGGGTTCCGCAGAGACGCTTGGAGAGGTCGATGGGATCTCCAAGATCCACCTCCGCTGGATTCACCTGATACGCCCAGACATTGAACCAAGCCAGGCTCGCTCCGCCGTAAAGTGTGGAGAAGGCACCATCCACCGCGTCGCAACCGCAGGCGATTTTGATCCGGCCGATCCGCGGGACATTGAACCGCGCATCATAGGTTTGCCATCTGCCGCCGATGTAAACCTGGAAGTAAGCGTGGAAATCCATCGGAGTGCCGGGATCCTGGAACGCAACGTCCGGAACGTAGCCCGTGACATACCGGGCGGGGAGATTGAAAGTCCGACAGAGCGCGATCGCGGTGTGCGCAAAATCCCGGCAGACGCCGAACCGCTGAGCAATGATTTCGCTCGCGGTCGTGTGCGGGCTTCCGGCACCCCAGCGGTATTCAATGTTCTGATGCACCCAGTCGCAGATTGCCTGCACGCGGAGCAATCCATGCGGCACATCGCCAAACTGCTGGAAAGCGAAATTTAGCAGCCGATCCGAATCACAGTACCGGCTCGGGAGTATGTAACGGAGCAGCTCCTTCGGAAGATCCGAGACCGCCACCGCTCCATCCACTGCATCGAAGTTTTCCGGCATCGTCGGCACCGAGATGAAAGCGTCGTGCCGGATCGTCGTGCGTCCCGGCGGGAGAACAAAGCGATGCACAAAGTTGCCGTGCTCGTCTTCGTATTCCTCCATCGGGACCAACGGATCGAAAGTGAGCTGCTCCTTTTGCAGATGCTGCCACTGCTCCAGCCGGGGCTTGATCAGCAGCACGATAGGAGTGGGCGCCGACGCTTGATACCCGAGTTCGAGTCCTGCTCGAATGGTGAGATCCAGTGACGGGGCGGGTTGGGTCATGTGCGGAGTTGATCGAAGAAAATCTCGAAAAGCGGAGCGTAAGCCAAATCGCGTTCAGGATGGTACTGGACGCCTACGCCCCAGGGGTAGTCCCGGATTCGAA